>DATABV010000001.1:0-3442 GCA_036259395.1 Thermoleophilaceae bacterium
CAGCGCACAGGGGCGCTCGCACGCTCGCGCGCCGTAGCCGGCGGCGAGGCGCTGCTGCACGGACCTGGGCTGATCGCGATCGTCTTCGTGCTGCTGGCCGGCGTCGTCTTCGCCAACGTCGCACTGCTGCAGAAGAACCGCCAGATCACCCACGACGCGGCGCGCGTGTCCGAGCTCAAGCGCGACAACGCCACGCTCCGGCGCGAGGTAGCCGAGCTCGGCTCGAGCGAGCGGATCCAGCAGGTGGCAGCCGAGCGCGGCCTCGTGCTGCCGGCGCCCGACGCAGTCCGCTACCTGCGCTCGAACCCGCGCTCGGACGCGGTCGCGGCCGCCAAGCGGATCGACGAGAGCACGGCCCTGGCAGCGGTCGCGGAGATGACGCCGACTTACGACCCCGTCGCGGCGACGCCGACGTACACGGCGCCGGTCGATCCGGCGACCGCCGCCTACGGAGCCGCTCCGACATACGACGCCTACGGCAATCCGGTCACCGCGTCCGCCCCGACCTATGACGCCTACGGCAACCCGACGACCGCAACCGAGATCGCAGCCACCCCCGACGCCGTCAGCGACGTGACGGCCGGCGTTCCCTAGGAGCTGTCGGTGCGGCTAGTCGACCGCCGGATCGGCCTGATCTTCGCCCTCTTCCTACTCCTCCTCGGCGCAGCCACCGCGCGTGCCGCCTGGATCGGCACCGTCGGATCGGGAGACCTCAAGGCGCGCGCCGCGACGCAGCAGGTCGAGGAGCTCACCGTGTCGGCGCGCCGCGGCACGATCACCGACCGCAACGGCGTCGAGCTCGCGGTGTCCGAGGACTCGGTGACCGTCTTCGGGAACCCCCTCCAGATCAAGGATCCCGCCGGCGTCGCCGCGAAGCTGGCGCCGATCGTCGACGAGTCCGCACAGGAGCTGACCGAGCTGCTCGCCGACCGCAGCACCGGCTTCGTATACCTCGCGCGCAAGATCCCACCGGCCGCCGGCGAGAAGGTCGAGAAGCTCGAGATCGAGGGCATCGGGACCGTCTCCGAGCCGCGCCGGACCTATCCGCAGGGCGAGCTCGCGGGCCAGCTGATCGGCGCGGTCGGGACCGACAACTTCGGCCTCACCGGCATCGAGCAGCAGTACGAGGAGACGCTGCACGGCGACGACGGCGAGCGCAAGATCGTCCGCGACGCGCTCGGCGAGCCGGTCTCGATCGTCGACACCGACAGCTCCGAGCCGGGCGAGGACCTCCAGCTGACGATCGACGCCGCGCTGCAGGAGCGCGTCGAGGCCGTGATGGAGGAGGTAGCCACGACCTTCGCGCCCAAGGGCGCTACCGCCGTCGTCATGGACCCGCGCAACGGGGAGGTGCTGTCGCTCGCGAACTGGCCGCGCGTCGACCCCAACGACATCGGCGCCGCCGAAGAGGATGCGCGCGAGAACCGCGCGGTGATGTCGGCCTTCGAGCCCGGCTCGACCTTCAAGGCCTTCACGGTCGCCGGGGCGCTCGAGGAGGGGGTGATCACGCCCGAGACGCGGTTCGACCTGCCGCCCGAGCTGCAGGTCGCCGACCGGACGATCGGCGAGGCGCACGCGCGCGGCTACGTCAACCTGTCGGTCGGCGAGATCCTCGCGCAGTCGTCGAACGTCGGGTCGGTGATGATCGGCCAGAAGCTCGGGCCGAAGCGCTTCGACAAGTGGGTGCGGAAGTTCGGGTTCGGCTCGCTGACCGGCGTCGACCTGCCGGGCGAGTCGCCCGGGATCGTCCTGCGCCCGCGCGAGTACTCGGGGTCGTCGATCGGCAACCTGCCGATCGGGCAGGGCATCGCCGTGACGCCGCTGCAGATGGCGACCGGCTTCTCGGCGATCGCCAACGGCGGCGTGCTGCACGAGCCGACGGTGGTCGCGGGGGAGGCCGACGAGGGACGGCGGGTCGTGTCGGAGAGGACCGCGGACCAGGTGGCGGAGATGCTCGAGGGCGTGCTGGCCGCTGGCGGGACGGCGGAGGAGGCGTCGATTCCCGGGTATGTGGTCGCGGGGAAGACGGGAACGGCGGAGAAGGTCGATCCCGAGACGGGGGAGTACTCCGAGACGAAGTTCTTCTCGTCGTTCATCGGGTTTGCGCCGGCGGAGGATCCGCGGTTGATGGTGGCGGTGATGGTGGACGAGCCGTCGGGGATGTACTACGGCGGCGAGGTGGCGGCGCCGGCGTTCGAGAAGATCATGGAGTTCGCGCTGCCGTATCTGCGGATTCCGCCTGATTGAGGGTTCTACGGCCGAGGGACGGACCGTGCAGGCCCCGGGTCCTGTCTCTTGGAGTGCACCGCTCGCAAGCTCGCGTTGTGATCCGGGAGAGTCCGTGCTCGCAAGCTGCGCGCGCAAACGCAAAATCGTCGCCACCCGGGGGAGGGACGTCTACGGATGCGAGAGCGGAGGGGCTGCCTGTGCGTTGGCGACGACTTTGGCGAGCGCTGCTATTCCGGTCGCGATCCGGTCCGGGGAGAGCTGGGCGTAGCCAAGGACTAGGCCGGGGCGGTGTGGACGGGCGGTGAGGTGGAGGTCGGCTAGGCCGGTGAGGGCTATGCCGGCTGAGCGGGCGTCGGAGACGATGCGGGGCTCGTCGGCGGTCGGGTGGAGGAGCATGACGGCGTGGAGGCCGGCCGCGGCTCCAGAGAGCTCGGCGTCTGGGACGTGGTGGGCGAGGGCCTCGAGCAGGGCGGCGCGGCGGTCGCGGTAGAGGAGACGGGTCTGGCGTAGGTGGCGGTCGAGGTCGCCGCGGGCGAGGAAGCGGGCGAAGGCGAGCTGGGTGAGGGGGGAGGTCATGCGGTCGGCGTCGCGCTTCTCGGCGGTCGTTGCGTTGACGAGGCTGGGTGGGAGGACCAGCCAGCCGAGGCGGAGGGCGGGGGCGAGGGTCTTGCTGGCGGAGCCGGCGTAGGCGACATGGTCGGGCGCGAGTCCCTGAAGGCTGCCGGTGGCATTGCGGTCGTAGCGGTACTCGGCGTCGTAGTCGTCCTCGACGATGAGGGCGTTGCGCTGCGCGGCCCACTCGACGAGCCGGTGGCGGCGCGGCGGGCTGAGCACGGCGCCGGTCGGGAACTGGTGCGCCGGGGTGACGAGGGCGGCGTCGACGTCGAGGCCGTCGAGGTGGTCGACGTCGATGCCGGCGTCGTCGACTGGGACGGGCACCGGCTCGAGGCCGGCTCGCTGGACCGTGGCGGCCTGCGCGGCCCAGCCGGGGTCCTCGACGGCGACGCGACACGCTCCGCGGCTGCGGAGGGCCCGGCAGGCCAGGTCGATGGCCTGGACCGTGCCGCTGGTGATCAGCGTGCGGCGCGCGTCGGCGTCGACCGCCCGGACGCGGCGGAGGTAGGCGGCGATCTCGGAGCGGAGCTCGGTCAGGCCGCAAGGGTCTCCATAGCCGAGGTCGGAGTCCGGCATCTCGGCCAGTGCGGCGCGCAGC
>DATABV010000002.1:0-2774 GCA_036259395.1 Thermoleophilaceae bacterium
GCCGGCGGCGAGCGATCTCGCGCGCGGTCGACTGCGCCCCGGGATCCTCGCCGTAGCGGCGGAAGAGCCGCGCGAGCTGGCGCTCGTCCCACTCGTTGACGATCGTGCGGGCGTCGAGCTCCTGGGTCGGGTCCATCCGCATGTCGAGCGGAGCGTCGTAGGAGTACGAGAAGCCGCGCTCGCGCGTGTCGACCTGCATCGACGACACGCCGAGGTCCATGTAGACGAGGTCTGCCGCGAAGCCCTCGGCGCGCAGCAGCTCGAGCGCGTCGGCGTAGTCCATGCGCAGGAAGCGGGTCTCGCAGGGGACCTCGGCCGCCAGCTCCTCGAAGCGCGCCTCGGCTGCCGGGTCGCGGTCGACGCAGACGAGCGTGCCGGCGGGACCGATCCGGTCGGCGATCAGCCGCGCGTGGCCGCCGGCGCCGAACGTGCAGTCGACGACCTGCTCGCCCGCCGCCGGGTCGGCCAGCTCGATCAGCTCGCCGGCCAGGACGGGTACGTGCGCGCGCGTCATGTCAAGAAGGATCGCCAAGGCCCTCGGTCACCTCCCCGATGCTCGCGTCGAGGTCCGCCTGCTCGTCGTCCCAGCGCTTGCGGCCCCAGACCTCCAGGTGGTCCCCCACTCCGGCGACGACGGTCTCCTTCTCGATCCCCGCGTGCGCGAGCAGCGGCGGCGGCAGTGTGACGCGGCCGGAGGAGTCGAGCTCGACGTCGAAGGAGTTCGCCTGGAAGTAGCGCTGCACGGCACGGTACTCGCGGCCGAGCGGGTTCTTGCCGGCGAGCGCGCGCTCGATGATCGACTCGTGGGCCTCCGGGGTCCAGACGGAGATGCACTCGTCGCTGTCCTTGGCGAGCACGAGTCCGGAGGAGAAGGTCGCGCGGAAGCGGGCCGGAATGCTGAGCCGGTTCTTGGCATCGAGCGAATGTTCGTAGTGGCCTCTGAATGCCATCCGGAGCTCCGTGGAAGTGAGCTCGACGCGGACCGAAGTGGCTGAGTGGGAGGAGCCCAGCCACTCCGGTCCTTGTCGATGCGCGCCACTGTATCCCACTCTCTCCCACACTGCAACACATCCACCCACTTCTAGCCAAGTCGACTCCGAACTGGAGAGCTATTGCGCCCGAAGTTCCGCATTGAAACTGGAAATCCTTGTGGTGGCGGACGGTGGGACGCCCTCCCGCGATTACCGGCCGAGACCAGCCAAATCTCGCGCATGGGTGGGAAATCCCATGCGGCAGCGCTGGTGCAACGGCGATTGCAGCCCGCGCTCGGTTCGCGGCCCGGCGACCGACCACGCCTGTCCGTACCATCGTGCGCCGTGTCGACCGCCTCGCCAGCCCTGCGCCTACGCGGCGTCGTCAAGCGCTATGGACCGATCACCGCGGTGAACGGGCTCGATCTCGAAGTCCCACCAGGCACCTGCGTCGGCCTGCTCGGTCCCAACGGCGCCGGCAAGTCGACGACGATGCGCCTGCTGACCGCGCAGGCGATCGCCGACGAGGGGACGATCGAGGTGCTCGGCTACGAGCTCCCGCGCGAGTCGAAGCAGGCGCGCGCCGAGTGCGGGGTCGTCCCCCAGCTCGACAACCTCGACACCACGCTGACCGTCGAGCAGAACCTGATCGTCTTCAGCCACCTCTACCGGGTGCCGCGCCGCGACCGCCCCGCGGCGATCGAGCGCGCGCTCGAGCTGGCGAAGCTGACCGACCGCCGCGACACGGTGGTCGATGAGCTGTCGGGCGGGATGCGCCGCCGGCTGCTGATCGCGCGCGGCCTGGTCCACCAGCCGCGGCTGGTGCTGCTCGACGAGCCGACCGTCGGGCTCGACCCGCAGGTGCGCCAGGAGCTGTGGGCGCTGATCGACCGGCTGCGTTCCGAGGGCATCTCGATCCTGATGTCGACCCACTACATCGAGGAGGCCGAGCGGCTCGCCGACAGCGTGACGATCATGTCGCACGGCAGCGTGGTGGCGTCCGGGAGGCCGACCGACCTGGTCGCCGAGCACGCCGGCGGCGAGGTGCTCGAGGTCTACGGGCCGCCGACGCGGCTCGCCGAGATCGAGGCGCAGGCCGCGGCGGCGGGACGGCGCACGCGCCGGACCGGGACCTCCGTGACCGTGATCGGCGACATGTCGGCGAACGGCAGCGGCCTCGAGGGGGTCCGTCGTGCCGGCAACCTCGAGGACGTCTTCGTGCTGCTGACCGGCGAGGAGATCGCGTGACCGGCGCCGCGGTCACCCGGGACGGCCCCGCCGCGCCGCCCCCACGCCCGCCGACGCGCAAGCTGCACCGCTTCGAGGGCTCGGCGATCGGCGGCGTGCTCGTGCGCGAGATGATCAACTTCTCGTCGTACTGGCGCTCGACGACCTTCTCCTCGACGGTCGAGCCGACGATCTACCTGCTCGCCTTCGGCTTCGGCCTGGGCTCGCTCGTCTCGAGCGTCGGCAACGGGATCTCCTACGAGGAGTTCGTCGGCACCGGCATGGTCGCGATGGCTGTGCTGTTCGCGTCGGCGATGCCGTCGATGTTCGGCACCTTCGTCAAGTACCAGTTCCAGCACACCTACGACGCGATCCTCGCCGCCCCCGTCGACACCGAGGAGCTCGTCACCGCCGAGGCGCTCTGGATGGCGATGCGCGCCTCGGTCTACGGCTGCGCGCCGCTGATCGTCGCGATGGCGTTCGGGCTAGACCCCAGCTGGGGCATGCTCGCGGTCCCCGCGATCAACTTCATCGCCGGCTTCGGCTGGTCGTGCTTCGGCATCGCGATCGCCGCCT
>DATABV010000003.1:0-2266 GCA_036259395.1 Thermoleophilaceae bacterium
CATCGAGCGCTACGGGCCGGTAGACACCGTGATCGGCACGAACGGCTCCGGCGCCGCGCTGCAGCAGTACAACGCCGCCAACAACGCGCCGGGCCTGATCTCGGCGGCGATGCCGACCGCGAGCTTCGCCGACATCCTGACCACGGCGATGACGGTGACCGACTGCGGCCTGCTCCAGCGCTACTACGCCGAATCGAACCTGAAGTGGACCGACGCGAAGAAGGCGGCCGTCAACGGCCACAACCTGCTCTCGGGCAACCGGCTGAACGCGATCTGCCAGTCGTGGACGGACGCTTTCCTCGAGAACATCCGCCCTGACACCGACTGCGTTCCCGAGGACGTCGTCTACGACCCGGAGACGAATCCCGACGGGGTCCGCTGCACGCTCCAGGACTCGAACGTGAACGTCTTCGGCGTCGATCCCGAGACGGGGTTCGCGCGCCGCCCGCTCGACAACGTCGGTGTCCAGTACGGGCTGCGAGCCCTGCGGCGGGGGGTGATCTCGATGCGCGAGTTCATCGACCTCAACCGGAAGATCGGCGGCTACGACATCGACGGTCGCCACCAGGCGAAGCGGCACGAGATGGACCGCGAGGTCGAGGCGCTCGCCTACCGGCTCGGCGGAGTGATCGGCCGGGGCGCCCTCGCGGAGACCCCGGTGCTCGACTTCGGCGCCTACCTCGACCTGATTCCGGTCGCGAACATTCACGAGTCGGTGCGTCCGTTCGTGATCCGCGCCCGACTCCGGAAGGAAGCCGGCAACCACCGCTCGCAGGCGATCTGGCGCGGGATCGCGACGCAGCCGGACGGGTTCGATGCGATGGACGAGTGGCTGCGGAACCTCGAGCGCAGGCGCCCCGCCCCGGGCGGCGATCACGCCGCGGCGGTTCGGCTGGCGCGGCCAACGTCGGCCGCCGACCGCTGCACCTTCGGAACTGTCGGCGGGCGGCTCGAGCTCCCCGACGCGATCAAGCTGCCGCTCGGCCTCGCGCAGCTGCCGCTGCTGACCAACGTGCCGCTCCTGCACGACCTCCTCCGCGATCTCTTCGGCGACGTCGACCTGAACGTCCCGATCCGGGTCGACGTCTACGAGAACTTCGGCAACGGCTATACCGGCCGCGGCATCTGCTCACTTGCGCTCCCCGTCGTCCGCACCCCGCGGATGATCGCGGGGATGCCGCTCGCCGACGACGTGATCAAGTGCCGGCTGAAGCCGGTGACCAGGGTGGGCTACCCCGGCGTCACCGCCGCTCAGCTCGCGCAGATCCGCGCGATCTTCCCCGACGGGGTCTGCGACTACTCGAAGGACGCCGCCGGCGACGTCGAGCGGAGCATGATCTGGCCCTCGCTCGGCGGGGACCAGCTGCAGGCGCCGCACGAGCTCCGTTGGCGTGTGGCGCGCTCGGAGGCCGAGACGGGTTAGCCGGCGTCGGCATCGGCGCTGAGTTCGACAATCGCAGGCGCGTCTGGCAGAATCGGACGCCGAATGAACGCAGGCACGCCGATCGCAGCCTCGCCGAGCCGCCACGCGGCTCCTTCGCGTGCCTATTTCTACTTCTGGCGATTTAGCTAGGCGTCCGGCCCGCGGCTGCCCCAAGCCGCACACGCCGAAGCAACACCACCGCCGGGCGCCGAGACCCAACCGCAGCGCGCGCCGCTGCGAGGACCTTCGCCAGACCGCTAGAAAGAGGAACCAGGAATGAACTTCGAGATGAAGGAGCTACCGAGACATCACAGCGACCGCGTCCGCGACCGGCGGATCGAGCGCGCGGTCGAGCTCGTCAGCCCCGCGCAGATCCTCGAGGACCTGCCGCTGGGCGCCGAGCGTGAGGAGGCGGTGCTGCGTCACCGCGCCGACGTCGCCTCGATCCTGAACCGCGAGGACGACCGCCTGCTCGTGATCGTCGGCCCGTGCAGCGTCCACGACGTCGACGCCGCGCTCGACTACGCCTCGCGGCTGAGCGCCCGCGCGCAGGAGCTCGGCGACGAGCTCTGCATCGCGATGCGCGTCTACTTCGAGAAGCCGAGGACCACCGTCGGCTGGAAGGGGCTGATCAACGACCCGCACCTGGACGGCTCGCGCGACGTCAACACCGGCCTCCACATGGCGCGCTCGCTGCTGCTCGAGGTGCTCGACCTCGGGCTCCCGATCGGGTGCGAGTTCCTCGACCCGATCACGCCGCAGTACATCTCCGACGTCGTCGCCTGGGGGGCGATCGGGGCGCGCACGACCGAGAGCCAGATCCACCGCCAGCTCGCGTCGGGG
>DATABV010000004.1:0-6982 GCA_036259395.1 Thermoleophilaceae bacterium
CTCGGCGTGCGCGGCTTCCTGCCGGCGTCGCTCGTCGACATCCGGCGCGTCCAGGACCTGGACGAGTTCATGGGCCAGAAGATCGAGTGCAAGGTCATCGAGCTCAACCGGTCGCGCAACAACGTCGTGCTGTCGCGCCGCGCGGTGCTCGAGGAGGAGCGCAAGGAGGTCCGCCAGCAGATCCTGGACCGCCTGCAGCCGGGCCAGGTGGTTGAGGGCTCGATCTCGAACATCGTCGACTGCGGCGCGTTCGTCGACCTCGACGGCATCGACGGCTTGATCCACATCTCCGAGCTCTCGTGGAGCCACGTCAACCATCCGTCGGAGATCCTCTCGATCGGAGACACCGTGCCGGTCAAGGTGCTCGACATCGACCGCGATCGTCAGCGAATCTCACTGGGTCTCAAGCAGACCCAAGAGGACCCGTGGCAGCGCGTGGTCGACACCTACAACATCGGCGACGAGCTCGAGGGCAAGGTCACCAAGGTCGTCACGTTCGGCGCGTTCGTCGAGATCATGGACGGCGTCGAGGGCCTCGTCCACATCTCCGAGCTCGCCCACCATCACGTCGAGAACCCGCGCGAGGTCGTCGAGCCGGGCTCCGAGGTCAAGGTCAAGGTGCTCGAGATCGACTCCGAGCGCCGCCGCCTGTCGCTGAGCATCAAGCGCGTCGACGGCAACGAGCCGCCGCCGGATGCCGGCGGAAGCACGGGCGGCAGCACGCTTGGCCGCGTTCCGGACCTTGGCCTTTCGGACGAGATGTTCGCCGGACCGTCGGTGAGCGGCGCCGAGGACCTGCGCGCGGTCGTCGTCGCGACGTCGGAGGCGACTCCCGACGAGGGCGGCGCCGAGGCTCCGGCCGCCGAGCCGGAGGCGAGCGCCGCCGATGCGACGCCGACCACCGATGCTGCCGACGCCGAGGCGCCTGCCGACGACTCGAGCTCCGATGACGCGGACGCGACGCCGGAGGATGCCGGCGCGGAGGCGCCTGCAGAGGCCACGGCCGACGCCGGCGACGAGCCGGACGCCGCCGCCGAGACAGACGAGAGCTAGGGAGCCCGACATGCCGGGCGCCGGCCAGGTCCCGTTCGTCGGGCTGACCGGGGGCATCGGCTCGGGCAAGTCGACCGCACTGGCCCTGCTCGAGGAGCTCGGCGCGACCACGTTGTCGGCCGACGCCGTCGTGCATGAGCTCCTGAGCAGCGACGACGTGCGCGACGCGCTGGTCTCGCGGCTCGGCGGCGACGTGCTCGACGCCGACGGGATGGTCGACCGTCGCGCGGTCGCAGCGACGGTCTTCGAGCGCTCCGACGATCGTGCTTGGCTGGAGGGGATGCTGTGGCCGCGGGTCGGCGCCCGCATCGTTGAATGGCGCGCTGAGGCAGACCGGCTCGAGCCCCCTCCGACGGCCGCGGTCGTCGAGGTGCCGTTGCTCTTAGAGGCCGGGATGGAGGCCGTGTTCGACACGACGATCGCGGTGGGCGCCGACGAGCCGCTGCGCGTCCGGCGTGCGGAGGAGCGAGGCCACGCCGCCGTGGCGGAGCGCTCGGCGCGCCAGCTCCCGCAGCAGGAGAAGGCGGCTCGAGCGGGGCATGTGGTACGCAACGACGGGACCCGAGAGGAGTTGAAGGCGGAGCTGTCCCGCGTTCTTGCCACGATCAAGGAGTAGACCTTGGCCTCTGGCTCTGCCACCCGCTCGCGATCGCGCCGGCAAGCGTCCGCTCGGCGGTCTGCGCGTGCGCGGACGACACGGCGGCGCAGGATCGCCGCCGTGGTGCTGGCCGCGGTGATCGGCGCCGCAGCCGCCGCAGCGGTCGGAGGGCTCGGGCCGATTGGCGACGCCGTGCGGGAGATCACGCTGCCGTTGCGGCACGAGGACATCATTCGCCAGCAGTCGGCCGACAAGGGCCTCGACCCGGCGCTGGTCGCGGCGGTCATCTACGAGGAGTCGCGCTTCCGCGACCAGACCTCGCACGCTGGCGCCCGCGGCCTGATGCAGATCACGCCCGACACGGCGAAGTTCATCGCCCAGGACTCAGGGGGCACCGCCTTCACCCAGGCCGACCTGGCCACTCCGCAGGTGAACATCTCCTACGGCGCCTACTACCTGCGCTACCTGCTGCGCAAGTACGACGGCAACGAGACGTTGGCGGTCGCCGCCTACAACGCCGGCGAGACGAACGTCAACCGGTGGATCGAGGAGGCGGGTGGGGTAGACGGCTTCGACGCCTCCGAGGACATCCCGTTCCCCGAGACCCAGCATTACGTGGAGAACGTGCGCGAGCGCAAGGGCGAGTACCGCGAGCACTACGGCGACGAGCTCGGCCTCTAGGCGAGGGGCCGGCGGATCGCTCGCGCATGACCGCCCTCGTCGACGACCTCGGCCGGCTGATCGGTCGCGAGTATGTGCGCGAGGGCGCGGGTGCGTACGGGCACGACGCGACGGAGATGCGCGGCGTCTCGGGGTCGGCCGATGCTGTTGTCCTGCCGGGCAGCGCCGAGGAGGTGGCTGCGCTCGTCGCGTGGTGCTACGAGCGCGACCTGCCGATCGTCCCGCGCGGCGGCGGCACCGGATTCGCGGGCGGCGCGGTCCCGCTCGGCGACGGAGTGGTGCTCGCGCTCGACCGGCTGCGCGCCGTGCGCGCGCTCGAGCCCGAGCTGTGGCGGATGCATGTCGAGGCCGGCCTGACGACGCGTCACGTCCAGCGAGTGGCGCGCGAGGGCGGCGTCTGGTTTCCGCCCGACCCGGGTGCCGCGGAGCAGTCTCAGATCGGCGGCAACATCGCGACCAACGCGGGCGGGCCGCACGCCTTCAAGTACGGCGTCACCGGTTCGTGGGTCACGGGGCTCGAGGCGGTGATCGCTCCGGGTGAGCTGATCGCGGTCGGAGGTCCGCTGCGCAAGGACGTCGCCGGCTACGACCTGCGCGGCCTGCTGGTCGGATCCGAGGGCACGCTCGGCATCGTGACCGCGGCGTGGCTGCGACTGATCCCGGCCCCCGAGGCGCAGCTGCCGATCGCGGCCTGCTATGCGGGCGTCGCAGAAGGCTGCCGGGCGGTCGAAACGGTGCTCGCCAGTGGCGTCGTCCCGGCCGTGCTCGAGTTCCTCGACGGCCCAGCGCTCGCAGCGGCGGGGCGATCGTTTCCCGCCACGCTGCCCGGCTCGGCGGCCTTCATGGTGATCGCCGAGGCCGACGGCTCGCGACAACAGGCGAGCGCCGACGCGGCCGAGCTGATGCGGGCGCTCGAGCCGGGCGCGGTCGCGCTGCACGCGCCGACGCAGCCCGCCGACACGGCGGCGCTCTGGCGCTGGCGCGAGGGGGTCTCGCTGGCCGTCGCGGCCGTCCGCGGCGGCAAGCTGTCCGAGGACATCGTCGTGCCGGTCGACCGCCTCGCGGAGGCGATCGAGGGCGTCGCGGCGATCGCCGCGGCGCACGGCCTCGACTCGTGCAGCTGGGGCCACGCCGGCGACGGGAACCTTCACGCGACGTTCATGGTGGCGCGCGATCGCGACGCGTTCGAGCGCGCCGAGGCCGCCTGCCAGGAGCTGTTCGCGCTCGCGCTGCGACTCGGCGGCTCGATCTCGGGCGAGCATGGCGTCGGGCTGGTGAAGAGCGGTCAGCTGCGCCACCAGTGGCCGCCCGCGGCCGTCGAGGCCCACCGGCGGCTGAAGCTGGCGCTCGACCCGAAGGGTCTCTTCAACCCGGGCAAGAAGCAGGCCTGACGCTCGTCCAAGCGACGAATTGGTTGCGCCCGGTTTGGAGCGTCTCCAATGGCTCGGCGCGCTGGGGCCAGCCACGATCGGCGACATGGGCAGCCTGGTCGGGAAGCCGTGAGCGCCGCGCGCAGCGTCGCTTTCGACGGCGCACCGCTCGAGCGCGAGGCGCCCGGGATCGCTTCGCGCTCGATCGAGGTCGACGGCGTCCGCTGGGCGGTCGTCGAGTTCGAGCCCGGCATCTCGCGCGAGGAGTGGTGCGAGGAGGGGCACTGCGGCCTGGTGCTCGAGGGCGAGGTGGTCTACGAGCTGACCGCTGGTGATGCGCTGCGCGTGGTCGCGGGCGAGGCCTTCGCGCTGCCCGAGGGTGACGGGCACCGGGCGCGCGCCGGGGCCGCTGGGGCGAGGCTCTTCGTGATCGATCGCGCGCCCTGAGACGGCGAACGCGCCGGCCGACCGGACCGGCGGCGCCTGGCGCTGCTGCTAGCTTCGGTCGCCGTGCCGAGATTCGAGCTCAACTCGATCTACACGCCGATCGCGGACCAGCCTGCGGCGCGCGACGCCCTGGCCGCGGGCGTCGAGGCCGGCGACCAGTTCCAGACGCTGCTCGGCGTCACCGGGTCCGGCAAGACGGCGACGATGGCGTTCACGATCGAGAAGCTGCAGCGACCGGCGCTGGTGATCGCGCACAACAAGACGCTCGCCGCGCAGCTCTGCAACGAGTTCCGCGAGCTTTTCCCGAACAACTCGGTCGAGTACTTCGTCTCCTACTACGACTACTACCAGCCCGAGGCCTACGTCCCGTCGTCGGACCTCTACATCGAGAAGGACTCCTCGATCAACCAGGAGATCGAGCGGCTGCGCCATGCCGCCACCGCGTCGCTGCTCGGACGGCGCGACACGATCGTCGTCGCGAGCGTGTCGTGCATCTTCGGCCTCGGCTCTCCCGAGAAGTACGACCAGATGATGCTGCTGCTCAAGCGCGGCGGCACGGTCGACCGCGACGAGGCGCTGCGCAAGCTCGTCGACATCCGCTACACGCGCAACGACAGCGCGCTGTCGCGCGGCACCTTCCGCGTCCGCGGCGACACGCTCGAGGTCTTCCCGGCCTACGCCGAGACCGCCTACCGCGTCGACCTCTTCGGCGACGAGATCGAGGCGCTGAAGGAGTTCGACCCGCTGACCGGCGAGGTGATCTCCGAGCTCGAGCACGCCGCCGTCTGGCCGGCGACCCACTACGCGACCGATCAGAGCACGATCGAGCGCGCGGTCGGCGAGATCCGCGACGAGCTCGAGGCGCAGTGCAAGCTGCTTGAGGAGCAGGGCAAGCCGCTGGAGTCGCACCGGTTGCGCCAGCGGACGCAGTTCGACATGGAGATGCTGCGCGAGCTCGGCTTCTGCAACGGGATCGAGAACTACTCGCGGATCCTCGACGGCCGCCGTCCGGGCGAGCGGCCGTACTGCCTGATCGACTTCTTCCCAGACGACTTCGTGTGCTTCATCGACGAGTCGCATCAGACCGTCCCGCAGATCGGTGGGATGTACGAGGGTGACCGCTCGCGCAAGCAGACGCTCGTCGACTACGGCTTCCGGCTGCCGAGCGCGCTCGACAACCGGCCGCAGAAGTTCGACGAGTTCCTCTCGATCACGCCGCAGATCGTCTTCGTCTCGGCGACGCCGGGCGACTTCGAGCGGACCCGCTCGGCTCGCCTGGTCGAGCAGATCGTGCGCCCGACCGGGATCGTCGACCCCGAGGTGGAGGTGCGCGAGACCAAGAACCAGATCGACGACCTGATGAACGAGATCCGCGCGCGCAGCGAGGCCGGCGAGCGGACCCTGGTCACGACGCTGACCAAGAAGATGTCTGAGGATCTGACCGACTACCTGATGGAGTACGGCGTCCGGGTCCGCTACCTGCACTCCGAGGTCGACACGCTCGACCGGATTCAGATCATCCGCGAGCTGCGGCTCGGCGAGTTCGACGTGCTGGTCGGCGTCAACCTGCTGCGCGAGGGGCTCGACCTGCCGGAGGTCTCGCTCGTCGCGATCCTCGACGCGGACAAGGAGGGCTTCCTGCGCGGCGAGACCTCGCTGATCCAGACGATCGGCCGCGCCGCCCGCAACGTCCGCGGCCGGGTGATCATGTATGCCGATCGTGAGTCGGCCGCCATGCGCACCGCGATCGACGAGACCAACCGCCGCCGCGCGATCCAGGTCGCCTACAACGAGCAGCACGGGATCACGCCGGAGACGATCCGCAAGGGGATCTCCGACATCGGCGAGTTCCTCACCGGGGCGGAGTCGAAGGTCCCGCAGGGACGCCGGCGCAAGCGCAAGCCCGACGAGGAGGGCATGTCGGCCGAGCAGATCGCCCGCACGCTGATCGAGCTCGAGGAGGAGATGCTGGCCGCGGCGGAGGAGCTGCGCTTCGAGTACGCCGCCAAGCTGCGCGACGAGATAAAGATCCTGCGGCGCGAGCTGGACGTGCTGGAGGCCGGCACCTGAGGCGGGACCGGTGGCTACGATCCGGCCGGTGGACGAGCAGCTGAAGCGGCTGGCGGAGCGCGCGGCGAGCCTGGAGGACCAGGCGCGCGAGCTGCGCGAGGCACTCGACGAGCTGGTGGCCTCGGAGGCGGACGCCGAGCTCGCCGTCGCGGCGGCCGAGTCGGAGGCCCCGGACGACTCCGAGGCGCGGATCGTCGCCTACAGCATGGTGCTCGACGGCAGGCCGCGCGAGGAGGTCGCGCGGCACCTCGCGCAGGAGCTCGGACTCACCGACAGCGGGGCGCTGCTCGACGACCTCTACGCCCGTGCCGGGGAGTAGCGGCCGGCCAGGCGCCTCCGGGGTCAGGGGGCGTGAGCCCTTGGGCTCTATCCTTACCGAACGTCTGTTCGCACGGCTAGACTGCTTCGCGTGACGCCTCCGAAGACGGGCGGGGCGGCTGACGAGATCGTCGTCGCCGGCGCGCGCGAGCACAACCTCAAGGACATCGACATCCGGCTGCCCCGGAACGCGCTCGTGGTGATCACGGGCCTCTCCGGCTCCGGCAAGTCGAGCCTTGCCTTCGACACGATCTACGCGGAGGGGCAGCGCCGCTACGTCGAGTCGCTCTCCGCCTACGCGCGCCAGTTCCTCGGCCAGATGGACAAGCCCGACGTCGACTCGATCGAGGGCCTCTCGCCGGCGATCTCGATCGACCAGAAGACGACCTCGCGCAACCCGCGCTCGACGGTCGGCACGGTCACCGAGATCTACGACTACCTGCGC
>DATABV010000005.1:0-4426 GCA_036259395.1 Thermoleophilaceae bacterium
CAACCTGCTGGACGACCAGCGCCCCGAGGAGATCGCCTTCCCCACCGACGAGCGCGAGGTCGCGGTTGCGATCGCCGACGCCCGCGAGCGCGGCCTGCGCGTCGCCGCGCAGGCGACGGGGCACAACGCCGGTCCGCTCGGATCGCTCGAGGGCACGCTGATCCTGAACACGTCCGCGCTGACCGGCGTGTCAATCGACGCGGACGCGCGCCGCGTCCGCGTCGGCGCGGCGACGAAGTGGGAGAAGGTGACTCCCCAGCTCTCCGAGCTTGGCCTCGCGGGCCTGCACGGCTCCTCGCCGGACGTCGGGATCGTCGGCTACTCGCTCGGCGGCGGCATCGGCTGGCTCGCGCGCAAGCACGGAATGCAGACCAACGCGGTGACCGCGATCGAGCTCGTCACCGCGGAGGGCCATCTCGTGCGCACCGACGCGGTCCACGAGCCCGACCTGTTCTGGGCGCTGCGCGGCGGCGGCGGCAACTTCGGCGTCGTGACCGCGATCGAGTTCGCGGTCCAGCCAGTGCGCGAGCTGTACGCCGGCGCGCTGTTCTTCGAGGTCGAGCAGACCTCCGACGTGCTGCACACGTGGACGAAGCTGCTGCCGTCGCTGCCGGAGGAGATCACCTCGTGGGCGAGCATCCTCCACTTCCCGCCGCTGCCGGAGTTCCCGGCGATAGTCCGCGGGCGCTCGTTCGTCGTGGTCATGGCGGCGTTCCTCGGCTCGGAGGCAGACGGGCGCGAGCTGCTGCGGCCGCTGCGGCGGCTCGGACCCGAGATGGACACGTTCGCGATCCAGCCGCCGATCGCGCTCGCCGAGCTGGCGATGGACCCACCGGATCCGCTGCCGGTCCGGAGCGCGCATGCGCTGATCGACGGGCTGCCCTCCGAGGCGATCGAGTCCGTCACGCGGACCGCCGGTCCCGGGTCGGCTCTTGGGATGGTCCAGTTCCGGCACATGGGCGGCGCGCTGGCGCGGCGTGAGCCGGGCGCCGGAGCGCGCGCCACGCTGCCCGGCCAGATCGCGATGTTCAGCCTCGGAGTCGTGCCGGAGCCCGCGGCCGACCCGGTGGTCCTCGACGAGCTCGAGGCGGTGTCGGCCGCCGTCGCGCCGCATGCGGTCGGCGAGTACCCCAACTTCGTCGAGGAGCCGACAGATGCGAGCTCCTTCTTCGACGCCGAGACCTGGGAGCGCCTCCGGCACGTCAAGGCGCTCTACGACCCGCAGGACGTCTTCAAGGGCAACCACCACGTCCCGCCGGCGGAGCGGTCCTGAGACCGGCCCCACACCAGCGAGCAAAGGAGAGCACCATGAGCAAGGCCACTTCATCCATCGTCGTCGCCGTCACCCTCGGGCTGCTAGCCGCCGCCCCGGCGGCGGACGCCGCCAAGGGCGTCGACTACAAGGGCAGGACGGCCGGCGGCCACCCGATCAGCTTCCGCCTGCACGAGGGGGTCGCGCGCAACTTCGCCACGGGCGTGCCGATGAACTGCATCGCGATCCAGGGCGGTGGCTCGCCGTTGACGGGCGTCGAGGCCGTCAGCTTCAGCTTCGTGGAGGTGGGGATCAGGGACTACAAGTACTCGGAGCAGGTCAAGCCGAGCTTTCACTACAACGAGGTCACACGCAATCACACGATGACCCTCCTGCGGGCCGGCAAGCGGGTGATCAAGGGCGCGCTGCGGACCCAGTACTCGTTCCTGATCCCGAAGTACCCGATCGGCACGTTCAGCGTCTACAGCTGCCTCGGCAACACCAAGTTCCGCGCCCGGCCGACACGCTGAGCGCCCGATCGAGAGGAGAGTCGCGATGACGACCGCAACCAGGCGCCTCGGCGCCACCCTTGGCCTCGCATTGGCGATCCTCGCCGCCGGGCCGGCAGCCGCGCAGGCGCTGACCGTGTCCGAGTACGAGGTGACGATCGAGGGCGAGGCGACCTACGCGCGCAGTGACGCCTTCCCCGGGCCCTTCGGCCCGTGGGAGCAGCGGGAGCAGGCGGAGTTCGCTTGGCGGACCCGCTTTCCGTCGGTGAGGTTCCTCGACAAGCAGGTCGGGATCGCCTCCCAGTCCGAGACGACGGTGTCGAATGTCAACGCCGAGCTGTACACGAGCGTCCCGACGCCGGAGGGCCCGATCACCGGGGCCTGCACCGGCACGACGCTGGCGGACCCGCCCGGCTCCGGGTGGCTGGGAGCCTCAGTCATACCGACTCCGGACCCGAACGTCGAGGCGCTCGACGTGCGCGTGCTCGGCGGCGTGAGCTTCCACCTGCCGAACTGCTCGGGCTCGTTCGGCGGCGGTCCTGCGCAGTCGCTCCGGATCGGCAGCGAGGCCGAGATCCCCTGGGGCCCGTTCGACCAGGCATTCGACCTGCCCCACGAGGCGGTCGGAATGGGGAAGATCATTCAGCTGCTGAACGCCACGGTCACCGGCGAGCGCTGCCCGGGGCATGGCTTCGAGACCGCCTCGTGCGCGCTCGCCTGGAAGGCCACCGTGACGTTCGTGCGCACCGCGCACTGGCGGACCGACCTCGACGAGAGCGACGTCCCTCTGCCGCCGAAGCCGCAGCCCGGGCCCGCGCCGGGCGGCTCGCAGATCCTGCCCCCGTTCGAGATCCCGCTGCCCAAGCGCGCCAGGCTGAGCGCCGGTGGTGAGCGGGCGCGATTGACGCTCACCTGCCCGGTGGCTTGCGCCGGCACGGCGGCCGCCTACCCGGCACGGCGAGGACGTCGCGCCCGCGGCGCGGCGGTCCGCCCACTCGCGCGCGCCCGCTTCAGGGCCGCTGCGCGCCGTCCGACCACCGTCGTGCTGCGCTTCGGCCCGCGGGCGCGACGCGAGGTCCGTCGAGCAGGCGGCGTGCGGGTCGATCTGCGCGTCGCAGCGACCGCCGGAGGACCGGCCGCTCGAAGGAGCGTCGTGATGCGCCGACCCTGATACCTTGCAGCTCTATGCCTAACGCCTCGACCCTTCCGGGCGCGCTTGCACATCGATAAGGATCTCGTCGCGGCCTCCGCGACGCCCCTGGTCCTTGCCATCCTGGCCGAGGGCGAGAGCTATGGCTACGCGATCCTCAAGCGGGTGCGCGAGCTGTCGGAAGGCGAGATGGAGTGGACCGACGGGATGCTCTACCCGCTGCTCCACCGCCTCCGCCGGCTCGGCTACGTGACGACGGAATGGCGGACTCCGCCCGAGGGGCGGCGGCGCAGGTACTACGCGATCACCGACGAGGGGCGGGCGACACTCGCCGAGCAGCAACGGCAGTGGCTGACCGTGACGCGCGCGCTGGGCGACGTCTGGCGCGGCTCGGCGGCGTTGCCGAGGGCACTCGGGGAGGGCGTGACCTCATGAGCGGCGTGGAGTCACAGATCGCGGAGTGGCGTGCCTATGTCGTCGAGGCGCCCGCCGTCAACGGCCGCGACGTCGACGAGCTCGAGGCGCACCTGCGCGACGAGATAGCCGAGCTCGACGCGGCCGGCCTGACGGCCGACGAGGCGTTCCTCGTCGCCGTGAAGCGGATGGGCGACCTCGACACCCTCTCGCGCGAGTTCGCACGCGAGCACAGCGGCCGGCTCTGGAAGCAGCTCGTCCTGAGCAGCGAGGACGAGCCGGCGCGGCCGTCCGGCGAGTGGGCCGAGGCGCTCGCCTTCGCGCTGGCCGCGGCCGTCGCGATCCAGATCGCGCGCCTCGCCGCCGGGTTCCCCGGCGAGGAGCCGCGATGGTTCGCGATGAACCTCAGCCTGATCGTGCTGCCGTTCCTGGCGGGCTACTTCGCCCGCCGCCGGCGGCTCGACGTCCGGGGATGGGCGCTCACCGCCGCGCCGTTCGTGCTCGGCGCCCTCGTCGTCAACCTCTACCCGTACAGCCCCGAGTCGGCCACCGAGCCGCTCGTCGCCCTCCACCTGCCCGTCGCCCTCTGGTTCGCCGTCGCCTATCCGTACATGGGCGGCACGATCCGCTCCCACGAGCGACGGATGGACTTCGTCCGCTTCACCGGCGAGTGGATCATCTACTACGTCCTGATCGCGCTCGGCGGCGGCGTCCTGGTCGGGCTGACCGCGCTGATCCTCGAGCCGATCGGGCCCGGCCTCGCCGAGACGGTCGTCGAGTGGGTGCTGCCGTCTGGCGCTGCCGGCGCCGTGATCGTGGCGGCGTGGCTCGTCGAGGCGAAGCAGCGCGTGGTCGAGAACATGGCGCCGGTCCTCACGATGGTCTTCACCCCGCTGTTCGCCGTGATGCTGGCGATCGCCGCCGCCACCTATGCCGTGTCCGGGTTCGCCGGCGCGTTCGACCGCGAGCTGCTCGGCGTCTTCGACGCGCTCCTACTGGTCGTGCTGGGACTCGTCCTCTACGCGATGACCGCGCGCGAGCCGGCCCGACGGCCCGGGCTGATGGACCGCGTCCAGCTGCTCGCCGTCGCGAGCGCGCTCG
>DATABV010000006.1:0-1779 GCA_036259395.1 Thermoleophilaceae bacterium
GAAGAACTCGATCGAGATCACCTTGACGCCACCGGCCGCCTCGAGCGGCAGGATCTTGCGCTGGCCGTCGATGTCGGGGCGGCCGTGGACGCCGAGCATGCGCGGGATCGAGTAGCCCCAGACGTCGGCGTCGAGCGCCGCCGCCTGCATGCCCTCCTGCTGGAGCGCGGCGGCGAGGTTCGCGGTCAGCGTCGACTTGCCGACGCCGCCCTTGCCGGAGCCGACGCAGATCACGTTCTTGACCTGGGCGAGCGCGCCCTGCGGCAGCGCGCCGCGGCCGAGCCGCTGCTGGAGCGACTGCTTCTCGTCGGGCGTGAGGACGTCGAAGCCGACGCTGACGCGCGTCACGCCATCGAGCGCGCCGACGTGCTCGGCGACGGCGTCCTCGAAGTGCGAGCGGATCGGGCAGCCGGCCGTCGTGAGCGAGACGACGACCTCGACGTGGCCGTCGTCGTGCTGGTTCACCGAGCGGACCATCCCCAGCTCGACGATGTTCTTGCGCAGCTCCGGGTCGATGACTCGGCTCAGCGCCTCCTTGATCTGCTCGTCGGTAGGCATCTCTTTCGGATTGTCGCAGAGTCGTTTCCAAGGCCCGGGCCCCAGAACGACGAAGGGCCCCCGATCCGGGAGCCCTTCGCTGGGGAGGAGGAAACGGACTTCGTCCGTGCGCACCCGGCAGAGCCGAGCGCTTCGGCAGGGCGCCGTTACGCCAGCGCGGCGACCTGCTCCTGGACCTTGCGGGCGACGCTGGTCGCGTTCGACTGGACCTCGGAGACCTGCTTCTGGAGGTCGCCGCGGACGTCGACCACGCGCGTGCGGACGTCGTTGCGACGCTGACGCAGCTCGCGCTCGACGCGCGTGCGGGTGCGCTTGACCTCGCGGCGGACGTTGTTGCGGGCGGTGTTGCCGCGCCGCTCGAACTTGCGCAGCTCCTTCTCGGCCGAGCTGCGGCTGGTGAACGGCTTGGTCGCCTCGACGACGGCGTCGCGGGCGGCCAGCGCGGCACCGACCGGGATCAGCACGGCACGCTCGGCCTGCAGCGCGACGGTGTCGAGCGTCAGGTTGCCGGCGCTCGTCGCGTTGGACGCGGCGGTCCGGGCGGACGTCTGGGTCGCCTTCGCCGAGCTCTTGGCGGTCTTGGCGCTGCGCGTGGCGGCGTTGCGCTTGCGGGTCGCGGCGGCCTTCTTGGCGGTCGCCTTGCGCTGCGTGGGGGTCTGCTCTGCCATCTAGGTGTGGCTCCTTCCGGGGTGCTCGAGTACGAGTCGAAGCTTGTTAGATCTAAGTTCGGTAGAACTGTACCACCGAACACACGTTTGTAAACCGAATGGCCGGCGGGGTTACGACCAGCCCGCCGGGGGACCACTTCGCGGCCGTTCTTCCGCTATCGGGTCCGATGTCTTCATAGATCCGTCCAAGGCGCCGAAACGGCCCTTGACTTCTCCCGAACGCGTGGATAAGTTCGTGTCTCGATCCAGCGACGGGCGAGGAAATCACCTCTTCTGGCTCCCTGATGGAGGGCAGGGAAGGTGCCGAATCGGCCCCAATCCGGCCACCGCCCGCCCGGCCGGACGGCATCGCGAATGGAGGGCGCGAGCCACCGGGGCGCCTGGTCGCACGGGCCGGCGGTTGGAGCTTCGGCTCCGCCGCCGGCCTCCAGAAGGCCTGCGCGCCGTCAGCGCTTCGCGCGCTTGCGCGTCTGGGCCTCGGCGGCCGCGGCGATCTCGGACACGCGCAGGTCGAGCGCGTCGGCGAGGGCGGTGATCTTCTCCCAGGTCGGGC
>DATABV010000007.1:0-3531 GCA_036259395.1 Thermoleophilaceae bacterium
AGGATTTGGTGGGGGAGGGCGTGCCAGCCGACCTGGCCGGCGCCTGCGCGCGCCTCGCGCTCGGCAACGCGTCCCGGGCGCGGTTCCTCGCGTCGGAGGAGGGCGCCGCGCTGCGCGCCGACGTCGACCGGCTGGTCGCCGCCGCGCTCGCCGGCGGGACCCGCCATGCGAACGAGCCGGAGCCGTGGCGCGGCCTCGGCGGCGAGCCGAAGGGCCGTGACCGCAGCGCGATCGAGAAGCAGTTCGACGACGCCGCCAAGCGCGACGGCCGCCGCGCGCGCACGGAGCTGCTCGACCTTGGCCTGACGCTCGCGGCGCTGCGCTTCCGCGACCTGGTCTGCCTCGCCGAGGGCGCCGACGACGCGGTGCTCGACCGCGCGGGCGCGGCCACGCTGGCCACCGCCGCGCCGCAAGTCGCCTCCAGCGACCTCCGCGCCGCCGCCGAGCGCTGCGAGGACGTGCGCATGTCGCTCGAGCTCAACGTCACCGAGGACCTCGCGCTCGAGGCGCTCGGCTTCCGCCTCGCCCGCCTCGTCGGCGCCCCGGCCTAGCCCGGGTCGGCGCGGCGCTCGAGGACCGCGGCAGCGCCGCTGCATGTCACGAAGCGGCGCGGAGGGACGGCGCGCTCGCGCCGCACGACCAGCCCTTCGCCGTCGAGGAAGCAGACGTCAAGCGCGAAGCGCATGCCGAAGGTGTGGACCGAGCTGCAGTGCGGGATCAGCAGCGCGCAGTCACGGGGCATGTCGTCCAGCCAAGCGAGCCCGAGCAGCCGCGTCCGTGCCGTGCGGGCGACGAAGACGCGCGGACAGCCGGGCAGCGACAGCTGCTCGAGCCGGCTGAGGCGGGCGGGCACCACGCCGATGTAGGGACCGATCGCGCGCCGCCCGCCCCCTTTGGCCGATCGCACCGAAGCCCCCCGCTCCTTTCGTGCGAACGCCAATTGCCGCTGCCGCCACCGCGGCCCAACATGAGCCATCCGGATGGCCGGGCCGTGTCCCGGCCGCTCACGAGGCAGGAGAGGAGCAGGCGGTGGAGCCGACGCAGACGGAAGTCCCGAACGCCGTGGAGGGCTGGCAGCCGACGCTCGACCCGGTGACGTTCGAGGTCCTGAAGAACTCCTTCTCGACGATCGTCGACCAGATGGCGGAGCAGATCCTTCGCACCTGTTACTCGTTCGTGATCTACGCGAAGGACTTCTCGTCCGCCCTGACCGACCACGAGGGCAACACGGTCATGCAGGGCAGCCACGACGTCGCCGTCCACGTCGGCACCCTGCACTTCAGCGCCAAGGCGGTGCTCGAGATCTTCGGCGACGAGATGGCGCCGGGCGACGTCTACGCGATGAACGACCCCTACCTCGGCGGCACGCACTTCAACGACGTGCGGCTGATCCGGCCCGTCTTCGTCGACGGCGAGCTGATCGCGATGGTCCAGTGCAACGGCCACTGGTCCGACGTCGGCGGCTCGGTCCCGGGCTCGCACGACATCACCGCCCGCGAGCACTTCCAGGAGGGCCTGCGGATCACGCCGATGAAGATCTGGGACAAGGGCGTCTTCCGTGACGACGTCGTGCGGATGATCGTCTCGAACACGCGCACGCCGGTCGACTGCGAGGGCGACCTGCACGCCCAGGCCGAGGCGACCCGCGTCGCCGAGAGCGAGATCCTGCGGCTCGTCGAGAAGTACGGCAAGGACACCGTCAAGACCGCCTTCGCCGACGTCCAGAACTACGTCGAGACGATCATGCGCGGCCGTCTCGCCGGCCTGCCCGACGGCAGCTGGGAGGCCGAGGACTACATCGACTTCGACCCGGCCGCCGGCGAGGAGGGGCTGATCCCGGTCAAGGTCAAGATGACGATCGACGGCAACGACCTGCGCTACGACCTGACCGGCTCGCACCCGGTCATCGGCAGCGCGCTGAACTGCGCGTTCGGCATGGGCTTCTCCGGCGTCGTCGTCGGCACGAAGACGTTCTTCCCCGACATCCCGCTGAACTCCGGCTTCTACCGCGCGATGGACGTCGACCTCGGGCCGGTCGGCAGCGTCGTCAACGCGCCACACCCGGTGGCGGTGACCGGCTTCAACGCCGGCGCCTACGAGAAGATCGTCAACGCGATCTTCGAGCTCTGGTCGGGCCTGATGCCCGAGCGCGCGCTCGCCTGCTCCTACAACCTCGAGTACCTGCTCGTCGGCGGCCGCGACGGCCGCGATCCCGAGCGCAACATCTTCATGTGGTACGACTGGATGGCCGGCGGCTGGGGCGGGCGCAACGGCAAGGACGGGCTTAACGGCACCTCGCCGATCTTCGGCGCCGGGCTCGAGGTCCAGCCGCTCGAGGGCCAGGAGCGGCTCTCGCCGGTGCTCACCACGCGCCACGAGTTCATCCCCGACTCCGGCGGGCCGGGCCGCTTCCGCGGCGGCGTCGGCGTCGAGAAGGGCGCCATCCTCCAGCAGGCCGAGAGCACGGTGATGTCCTACTCGTGCGACCGCGCCCGCAGCATCACCTGGGGCATCGGCGGCGGCCTGCCGTCGAACCCGCACGGCGTCTGGCTCGACCCCGACGGACCGGAGCGCCACTACCTCGGCGCCTGGTTCGCGAGCATGCCGGCGGCGAAGGGAACGACCTTCACCCGCCCGTCGGCGGGCGGTGGCGGCTATGGCGACCCGCTCGAGCGCGATCCGAACGCGGTCCGCGAGGACGTCGCCGACGGCTACGTGACGATCGAGCGCGCCGCCAAGGACTACGGCGTCGTGATCCGGACGGTCGACGAGGACCTCGCCGCCTACGAGGTCGACGAGGCCGCGACGCTCGCCGAGCGCGAGCGGATCGCCGCCAACCGCCTCGGGTGGATCGAGGAGGACCCGGAGAGCGTCGCCGAGCGCTACCGCGCCGGCGAGCTCGACGTCTTCGACTGCGTCCGCCAGCACGGGGTCGTGCTCGACTGGGGGACCGGCGAGCTGCTGCGCAACACGACCGAGCAGTTCCGTGCGATGCTCGCGAGGCGAACGACCGCCTTCTGGGACGCGCCGGCGGCGGCCGGCGCGGCCTGAGGCGAGGGTCGCGAGGCCGAGGCGCACCGGCGATGCCGCTGCCCCCCGAACGCTGCGACGTGGCCGTGGTCGGCGCCGGCATCGTCGGCCTCTCGGTCGCCCGCGAGCTGACGCGCCGCGACCCCGGCGCGAGCGTCGCCGTGATCGAGCGCGAGCGGCGCCTCGCCGCCCACCAGACCTCGCACAACTCCGGCGTCGTGCACGCCGGCATCTACTACCGCCCGGGGTCGCTGAAGGCGAAGCTCTGCGTCACGGGCGCGCGCGAGCTGCGCGAGTACTGCGAGCGGCGCGCGATCCCCTACCGCGAGGTCGGCAAGGTGATCGTCGCGCTCGACGAGTCCGAGCTGCCGGCGCTCGACGGCCTCCAGGCCCGCGCCGTCGCCAACGGCGTGCCGCGCGTCGAGCGGATCGGCCGCGAGCGGCTGCGCGAGCTCGAGCCCGCGGTCCGCGGCATCGCCGCACTGCACAGCCCAGCGACGG
>DATABV010000008.1:0-11932 GCA_036259395.1 Thermoleophilaceae bacterium
CCGAGGAAGTCCATCTTCAGCAGGCCGATCTCCTCGATCGGCTTCATCGAGTACTGCGTGACGGTGCGGTAGGCGCGCTCGCCGTCGACCGAGGCGCCGCGATCCTCCATCAGCTGCAGCGGGACGATGTCGGTCAGCGGACGGTCGGCGATCACGACGGCGGCGGCGTGGATGCCGGCGTTGCGGACGATCCCCTCGAGGCCCTTGGCGGTGTCGATCACGCGCCGCGCGTCCGGCTCCTGGTCGTAGGCGCGCTTGAGCTCCGGCTCCTCCTTGAGGTACTCGTCGAAGCTCTTCGAGCGGCCCATCACGGGCTCCGGGATCAGCTTCGCGAGCCGGTCGCCGGTGCCGTAGTCGAGGCCGAGCACGCGCGCCGCGTCGCGCGTCGCGTTGCGCGGCAGCATCTTGCCGAAGGTGACGATCTGGGCGACCGACTCGCGGCCGTACTTGTCGGCGACGTAGCGCATCACCTGCTCGCGGCCCTTGACCGAGAAGTCGATGTCGATGTCGGGCATCGACACGCGCTCGGGGTTGAGGAAGCGCTCGAACAGCAGCCCGTAGGCAAGTGGGTCGACCTCGGTGATGTCCAGGCAGTAGGAGACGATCGAGCCGGCCGCCGAGCCACGGCCCGGGCCGACCGCTATGCCGGAGTCCTTGGCGTACTTGACGAAGTCCCAGACGATCAGGAAGTAGGCGTCGAAGCCCATCCGGCCGATCACCTCGAGCTCCATGTCGAGGCGCTCGGTGGCCTCGGCGGGAACCGGGTCGCCGTAGCGGCGGCGCAGCCCCTCCTCCGCCAGCCGCCGCAGGTACGCGCCCTCGACCTCGCCGGTCGGCGTCGGGTAGCTCGGGATCAGCATCTTGCCGAGCTCGATGTCGATCTCGCAGCGATCGGCGATCTCGATCGTCGTCGGCACCGCCTCGGGCCAGACGGCGAACTGATCGGCCATCTCGGCCGAGTCCTTCAAGTAGAACTCGTTGGTGTCGAAGGTCAGCTTCGGCTCGGCGAGCGTGCTCTTGGTCTGGACGCAGAGCAGCGCGGAGTGGTTCTCGTAGTCCTCGCGGCCGAGGTAGTGGACGTCGCCGGTCGCGACCAGCGGCCGGCCGACCTCGCGGGCGATCGCGACGATCCCCTCGTTGGCCTTGTCCTGCTCGGCGATGCCGTTCTTCTGGACCTCGAAGTAGACGTTGTCGCGCCCGAAGACCTGCATCAGCTCGTCGGTGTGGGCGCGCGCCTCGGCCGGGTTGTCGGCGATCAGCCGCTGGCAGAAGCGCGACGCCAGGCAGCCGGTGAGCGCGATCACGCCCTCGGAGTGGCGGTCGAGCAGCTCCATGTCGACGTTCGCCTTGCCGCGCTTGTAGCCCTCGAGGAAGCCGGCTGACGTCAGCTTGACGAGGTTGCGGAAGCCGGCGTCGTCGGCGGCGAGCAGCGTCAGGTGGTTGCGCTCGTAGCGGACCGCCTCGGTCCTGCGGTCGTCGACGTAGTAGGCCTCGAGGCCGATTATCGGCTTGATCCCGTGCTTGCGGCAGGCCTTGTAGTGCTCGACCGCGCCGTTCATGACGCCGTGGTCGGTCAGCCCGAGCGCCGGCTGCCCGTAGGCCGCCGCCCGCTCGGCGAGCTTGTCGATCTTCGCGGCGCCGTCGAGCAGCGAGTACTCGGAGTGGACGTGGAGGTGGGCGCAGGTCACGGGCCGCCGAATATACGCATGGCGCAAGACGGCTCCGAACCGTTACGAGACAGCCCCCGCTCTTTGCGGAAACGTTGCGAAGACGTGTTATTAGTCGTCGTTGGAGGCGAGGGCGATGCCCGCGGCTACGACGGCGGCTACTACGCCGGCGGCGAGGAGCTTGGAGCGGTTGCGGGCGAGCTTGCGCTTGGCGAGGCGGGAGCCGATCTGCCAGACGATCCAGCCGAGGGCGGTGTAGCTCTTGGAGCTCATGCCGGGTCCTTACCCGCCCGCGCGCGGTTCCTTATCCCGTGGGCCATCCGCGACTGGAGCGTCCAGAGCTCGATGAAGCCGGGGCTGGCGTGCTGGGAGAAGAGGCCGCCGGACTCGCCGAAGCCGGCGAGGGCCTCGTCGTAGAGAGCGTTGGGCGAGCTGCGCGCGACGGCCTGGGCGCGGCCCTTGTGGAGTCGCACGGTCACCTCTCCGGTGACGTGCTCGTTGACGGAGTCCATGTAGGCGTCGAGGTCCTCGCGCAGCGGCTCGTACCAGAGGCCGGCGTAGACGAGGAAGGCCCACTGCTCGTCGAGCGAGCGCTTGAAGCGGTTCTGGTGGATCGTGCCGACGAGCTTCTCGAGCTCGCGGTGCGCGGTCAGGATGACCTCGGCGGCCGGCACCTCGTAGAGGTCGCGCACCTTGAGGCCGACGATCCGGTCCTCGATGTGGTCGACCGTGCCGACGCCGTGACGGCCGGCGATCTCCGCTGCGCGATCGATCAGCTCCACGAGGCCGAGCGCCTCGCCGTTCAGCGACACCGGGCAGCCGCGCTCGAAGCCGACGACCAGGTCCTCCGGCTCGTCGGGCGCCTGGCGGACGTCCGCGACCAGCTCGAAGACGTCGTCGCGTGGCGGCTCGCCGAGGTCCTCGATCGGGCCGCCCTCGGACGAGCGGCCCCAGATGTTGTCGTCGATCGAGTAAGGCGGAGCCTCGGTCCCGCCCTTGACCGGGATCCCGTGCTCGCGCGCGTAGGCGATCTCCTCCTCGCGCCCCATCTGCCAGTTGCGCACCGGTGCGACGATCTTCATCTCCGGCGCGTAGGCGAGCACCGCCGAGTCGAGCCGCACCTGGTCGTTGCCCTTGCCGGTGCAGCCGTGGGCGACGGCGTCGCAGCCGTGCTCGCGCGCTTTCTCGACGGCGATCTTCGCGATCAGCGGCCGGCCGAGCGCGGTGAAGAGCGGGTAGCCGCCGCCGTAGAGGGCGTTCGCCTTGATCGCCGGCAGCACGTAGTCGCGTGCGAACTCCTCGCGCGCGTCGACGATCTCGCAGGCCAGTGCGCCGAGGTCGAGCGCCTTGCCGCGCACGACGTCGTAGTCCTCGCCGGGCTGCCCGAGGTTGAGCGTCAGCGCGACCACCTCGGCGCCGTAGTGGTCCTGGATCCACTTCAGCATCACCGACGTGTCGAGGCCGCCCGAGTAGAGCAGCAGCACGCGGCCGACCTCGCCGGGACCGGCCTCGTAGGAGCCCAACGGCGTTGCTGTCCCCGGCTCGCTCATCGGCGGGGCAACCTACCAGCGACCGGCCAGGCGCCACGGGGGGCCGGGGGGCGCGAGCCCCCCGATGTCATCACAGGGCCTTGCCGATCCTGGCGATCGCCTCGTCGATCTCGGCCTCCGAGACGGTCAGCGGCGGCAGCAGGCGGATCGTGTCCGGCCCGGTGGCGTTGACCACCAGGCGGTGGTCCAGCAGCAGGCGACGGGCCAGCGCGGGAGCGTCGTCGCAGCGGAAGCCGACCATCAGCCCGCGGCCGCGCACCTCGAGCCCGAGGCGGGCGAGCGCGCCGAGCAGGTGCTCGCCCTTGTGGGCGACGTCCGTCAGGAACGCACGGTCGTCGACGACGTCGAGCACCGCGTGGGCGCCCGCGGCGATCGCGGGGCCGCCGGCGAACGTCGATCCGTGGTCGCCGCGCTGAAGCACGTCGGCATGGTTCGGGCCGGTCACGCAGGCGCCGATCGGCAGGCCGCCTCCCAGCCCCTTGGCGACGGTCATCACATCTGGCCGCACGCCGGCGCCCTGCCAGGCCCAGAGGTCGCCGGTGCGTCCCATCCCGCACTGGATCTCGTCGAAGATCAGCAGCGCCCCGTGGCGGTCGCAGGCGGCGCGCGCGGCGCTCAGCGCCTCCTCGGACAGCGGGTGGATGCCGGACTCGCCCTGGATCGGCTCGAGCAGCACCGCGGCGGTGTCGCCATCGACGGCGGCCTCGAGCGCGGCCGCCTCGTTGCGACCGACGACCTCGAAGCCCGGGACCAGCGGCGCGAACGGCGCCTGCTTCGCCTCCTGCGGCGTCGCGGAGAGGGCGCCCATCGTGCGCCCGTGGAAGCCGCCCTCCATCACGACGAAGCGGCCGCCCGGCCGGTGGCGGCGCGCGAGCTTGAGCGCGCACTCGATCGCCTCGGCGCCCGAGTTGCAGAGGAACGCCTTTCCACCGAGCCCGCGGTCGGAAAGCCGCTCGGCGAGACGGATGCCCGGCTCGGTGTAGAAGAGGTTGCCGACGTGCATCAGGCGGGCGGCCTGGTCGGAGACCGCCTCGACCAGGCACGGATGACAGTGGCCGATCTGGACGACCGAGATGCCGGCGAGGAAGTCGAGGTACTCGTTGCCCTCGTCGTCCCAGAGCCGGGTGCCCTCGCCGCGGACGAACTCGACCGGATTGCGCGCGTAGGTGCCGATGACCGCTCGGGCCTCGATCCGCTGGAGGTCGGCGAGGCTCACGGCACGATCACCGGAACAGCTTGGTGCCGATGCCCTTGTCGGTGAACAGCTCGAGCAGCAGCGAGTGCGGCCGCCGCCCGTCGATGATGTGCGCGTTCGGCACGCCGCCCTCGAGCGCCGCGACGCAAGCCTCGAGCTTCGGCCGCATCCCGCCCTGGATGCCGGCAAGCCGCTGCTTGACGTCGGCGAGGTCCGCCTGGGCGATCAGCGAGCCCTCGTCGGCGGGGTCGGCGAGCCAGCCGACGACGTCGGTCAGGAAGATCGCCTTCGAGGCGCCGAGGGCCGCCGCGACGGCGGCCGCTGCGGTGTCGGCGTTGACGTTGTACGAGTTGCCCACGGCGTCCGCGCCGACCGAGGCGATCACGGGGATGTAGTCGGCGGCGACGTGGTGCAGCACTCCAGCGTCGACGTGCTCGATCTCGCCGACGAAGCCGATGTCGACCTCTCCGGCGAGCTGCTTGCGAACGGTGAAGAGCCGTCCGTCGTCGCCGCAGAGCCCGACCGCCGGCTGCCCGTGACGCCCCAGGCGCAGCACGATGTCCTTGTTCTGCTTGCCGACGAGGACCATCTTCGCCACCTCGACCGTCGCTTCGTCGGAGACGCGCAGGCCGTCGACGAACTCGACCTTCATGCCGAGCCGCTCCATGTAGGCCGTGATGTCGGGCCCGCCGCCGTGGACGACGACCGGGTTCATCCCGACGTACTTGAGCAGCACGACGTCGCGCGCGAAGTCCTCCTTGAGCGCGTCGTCGGTCATCGCCGCGCCGCCGTACTTGATCACCACCGTCCGCCCGTGAAAGTCGCGGATGTAGGGCAGGGCCTCGAGCAGTGTCGCGACGTCACGCATCACGTCGTGTACTCGCTGTTGATCGTCACGTACTGGTGGGTGAGATCACTGAAGAACAGCTCGGTCTCGCCGCCCTCGCCGGGCAGCGTCAGGTCGATCTCCACCTCGCGGGATTCGACCGCGCGCTCGAGCGTCCTCCACGTCTCGGCGTCGAGATCGAGCACGACGCCCGCCGAGGCGACCTGCACGCCCTCGATCGCGAGGTCGACGACGAACGGCGCGCCGCCACCCAGCACCTGTCCGACCGACTGCAGGATCCGACCGAAGTTCGGGTCGGCGCCGAGCAGCGCCGACTTGACCAGCGGCGAGTCGGCGACCCCGCGCGCGACCGGCTCGACGAGCTCCTCGGCGCCGCGCACGACGACCCGCCCGACCCGCGTCGCGCCCTCGCCGTCGGCCACCATCTCGAGCGCGAGCTGGCGCATCAGCGCGTCCATCGCCTGGCCGAGCGCCAGCTCGTCGGGCGACTCGGGTTCGACCCGAACGCCGGCGGCCCCATTGGCGAACGCGATCACGGTGTCTGAGGTCGACAGCTGGCCGTCGACCGAGACACGGTCGAACGACCGCTTGACGCAGACGCCGGTCAGCAGGTCGAGCGTCGCCTGCTCGAGCTCAGCGTCGGTCTCGACGAAGCAGAACATCGTCGCGAAGCGCGGCGAGATCATCCCCGCACCCTTGACCTGACCGGCCAGCCGGACCGTGCCGCCCGAGGGCAGCTCGACCCCGAGGCAGGCCCGCTTCGGCCACCTGTCGGTCGTCAGGATCGCCTGGCAGAAGTCGGCGCTGTCGTCGCCGAGCGCGTCGGCGCAGGCCCGCGCCCCCGCGGTCAGCGCCTCGAGCGGCAGCTCGCGGCCGATCACGCCCGTCGAGGCCAGGCCGACCAGCTCCGCATCGATCCCCAGCGCCTCGGCGGCAGCCGCCTGCGCCGTCCGCGCCGTCTCGAGTCCGCGCGCGCCGTCGGCGACGTTCGCGTTGCCCGAGTTCGCGAGCACCGCCCGCAGTCCGTCGGTCCGCGACTCGCTGGTCACCGCGACCGGCGCCCCGATCAGCGCGCTGTCGCAGAAGCGAACCGCCGACACCGTCGCCTCGCGATCGGAGACCAGCAACCCGACGTCGAGCGGCGGCGGCGCGTCGCCCAGCGCCTTGCCCCTGATGCCCGCGTGGACGCCCGCCGCGCGAAAGCCCGCCGGCAGGGCGTGTGGGTCGAGCTCGGTCACATGATCGGGCCGGTCGACCCAGCGCGACCGGAAGAACCCGCTCACAGCAGACCCTCCGTCTCCGGCAGGCCCAGCATCAGGTTCAGGCACTGCACCGCCTGCCCCGCCGCTCCTTTCCAGAGGTTGTCGATCGCCGCGAAGACCAGCACCCGGCCCGTAGCCGGCTCGACCGTCGCATGGATCCGGCAGAGGTTCGTCTCGCGCACGTCGCGCACGCCCGGCGGCGCGTCCGCCAGCTCCACGAACGGCTCGTCGCCATAGGCATCCAGGAACAGCTCGCGCACCTCGTCGCCGGTCAAGGTCGACCGTGGCGTCACGTAGCAGCTCGCCATCAACCCCTGGTCGATCGGCAGCAGATGCGGCGTGAACGTCACCGTCAGACCCGGCAGCTCCTGGTCCAGCTCCGCCCGATGCCGATGCCCCTCGACCTTGTAAGGCGTCACGTTCTCGTCAGCGGACACGAAGTGAGTAGTGGCCGTCGCCTCCCGCCCAGCCCCCGACACACCCGACTTCGCATCGACGATCGCATCCGCCGCGACCGCCCGCAACGGCCACAGCCCCAGCAGCGACGCCGTCGGATAGCAGCCCGGCGACCCCACCAGCTCCGCGCCCGCGATCGCCTCTCGGTGCCCCAGCTCCGGCAGCCCGTAGACCGCGTCTCCCAACAGCTCCGGCGCCTCATGCGGTTGGTACTCCCGCTCATACAGCTCCCGCGACAGCCGGAAGTCAGCCGACATGTCGACCACCTTCACCCCCCGCTCCCTCAGCTCCCGCACCACCGGCGCCGCCGCCTTGTGCGGATACCCCAACACCACCGCATCCGCCGCCTCAGCGACCCGATCCGCGTCGTACTCCTCCATCGTCATCCCCACCCGATGCCGCGGATACACGTCACACAGCCGCTTCCCCGCATCCGTCCGCGCGGTCAAAGCCGTCAACTCCAGCGACGGATGCCGATCCAAGATCGACGCCGCGACCGCCCCCCCAAACCCAGCCGCGCCCACCACCGCAACCCGATGCTCAGCCACGGATCCGCCCCCCGATCTCCCCGAGCGCCGCCTCGATCGCCGTCCGCCGCTCGACGACCTCATCCTCGGTCAACGTCCGATCCGCCGCCCGGAACTCCAGTCGCAGCGCCAGCGACCGCTTGCCCTCACCCACCTGCTCCCCCTCATACACGTCGAAGACGCGCACAGACGCCAACAGCTCCCCACCGCCCTGCCGCACCGCCGCCTCGACCTCCGCAGCGCTCACGTCCACAGCCGCCACGACCGCAATGTCCTGCAGCACAGCAGGGAAGCTCGTCACGTCCTGATAGGTCGCAAGCCTCCCCTCCGTCAGCTCGGCCAGCAAATCCGCATCCAACTCGAAGGCGGCACCCCCTTCCAGGTCCCACTCGCGCGCGACCAGCGGGTGCAACTCCCCGATCCAACCGATCGGCACCATCCCAGACCCGTTGGCCCCCGACGCCGCTTCCGCGGGTGGCGCGGGGAAATCCTCGGGCGCGCAGCCCTTTTGAGCACCCGAGATTTCCCCGTCGACAGGACCCGCGGCCACGAACGCCGATCCCGCACGCCCGGGGTGAAGAAACGGCACATCCTTAGCCGGCTCGACGACCAACGACAGCCCTGCCACCTTCAGCAGCGCCTCCACGAACCCCTTCGCCGCATAGACGTCCGCCGCCCCCGCCCCGCTCCGCCACGTCCCCGGCGACGACTCCGTGATCAGCCCCGCAAGGTGATGCCGCTCGACTGCAGGCGTCGCACCCTTGGGACTCCCCTCCGGCGCCTCCAGCCCGCCGCCCGCCGCATACACATGCGCCGACTCGAACAACGCCACCCCAGCCGCCCCATGCGCCGCATTCCGCCGCGCCGCATCCAACAGCCCCGGCAACAGCAGCGGCCGCATCACCGAGTGGTCCTCGCTCAACGGGTTCGCCAGCTCCAGCACCTCACCATCGCCCACCCGCAGCTTCGCCAGCGTCTCCGGCGACGTGAAGCTCCACGCCACGACCTCGTCCATCCCCCGGTCGCGCAGCGCATCCTCCAACCGCCGCCGCAACCGCTGAGCATGGGTCAGCCGGCCCACTGCCCGCTCGCGTGCGGGCAGCGTCGTGGGCAGCTTGTCGAGCCCGTAGACCCGCGCGACCTCCTCGACCAGGTCCGCCTCCCGCTGGACGTCCGCGTCTCGCCACGGCGGCACGGTCACCGCGAGGGCAGCGCCGCCCGTTCCCCCCGAGCCGCTGTCGCGCTCGCAGTCGAAGCCGAGGCTCGCGAGGATCCGCTCGACCTCGCCGTCGTCGATCCGCACGCCGAGCATCCGCTCCAGCCGGTCGAAGCCGAGCGTCACGACGCGCGGCTCCACCGGCGCCGGGTAGGCGTCGATCGTCCCGGGGACCAACCGCGCGCCCGCAAGCTCGACCATCAGCCGCGCCGCGAGCCGCTGTGCCGCCAGCGCCTGCTCGGGATGAAGCTGCTTCTCGAACCGCGTCGACGCCTCGGAGCGCAGGCCGAGCGCCTTCGAGGTCTTGAGCACGTTCGGGCCGACCCAGGTCGCGGCCTCCATCAGGACCCGTGTCGTGGTCTCGGAGACCTCGGAGACCTGGCCCCCCATGATCCCGGCGATTCCCGACGGCCCCTCGACGTCGCAGACCAGCGCCATCGACGCGTCGAACGTCCGCTCGACCCCGTCGAGGGTCGTCATCGTCTCCCCGCTGCGCGCCCGGCGCACGACGATCCGCGATCCCCGCACCTCGTCGAGGTCGAAGGCGTGCATCGGCTGGCCGCTGAGCAGCATCACGTAGTTGGTGATGTCGACGACGTTGTTGATCGGCCGCTGGCCGGCCGCGATCAGCCGCTGCTTGAGCCACAGCGGCGACGGCCGGATCGTCACGCCCTCGAAGACGCGCGCCGTGAAGCGCAGGCAGACATCCGGATCGACGATCTCGACCGTGGCGTGGCCGGAGACGTCATCTGAGCCGCTTCCCTCGGTGTCCGCGTCGGTCGGATCGCCGGCTAGCGGCACGCCGGTGGCGGCGTGGACCTCGCGCGCGATCCCGTAGACCGACAGGCAGTCCGGCCGGTTCGGCGTTATCTCGAGCTCGAGCACCTCGTCGGCGATCGGGACGATGTCCGCGAGCGCGGCCCCCGGCGCGAGCCCGTCCTCGAGCACGACGATCCCGGAGTGCTGGTCGCCGATTCCGAGCTCGTCCTCGGCGAGGATCATCCCGTGCGACTCGACGCCGCGCAGCCTGGCCTTGCCCAGCTTCGTGCCGCCGGGCATCGTCGCGCCGGGCAGCGCGACGGGAACGGTCTGCCCGGCCGCGACGTTCGGCGCGCCGCAGACGATCGTGCTCGGCTCGCCGGCGCCGACGTCGACCCGGCAGACCTTGAGCCGGTCGGCGTCGGGGTGCTGCTCCGCCGACAGCACCCGGCCGACGACGAACCCGTCGGCCGACGGCACGCCGACCTGCTCGATCCGCTCGAGCTCGGTGCCGGTCAGGTCGAGCCGCTCGGCGATCTCGACCGCGCCGAGGCCGGGGTGGCAGTACTCGCGCAGCCATGTCAACGGGACCCTCATGCGCCGAACTGCTCCAGGAAGCGGACGTCGTTGTCGAAGAACAGCCGTAGGTCCGGCACGCCGTGGCGCAGCATCGCGATCCGCTCGATGCCCATGCCGAAGGCGAAGCCCTGCACCTTCGACGGGTCGTAGCCGTTGTCGGCTACGAAGCCGAGCACGTTGGGGTCGACCATCCCCGAGCCGAGGATCTCGATCCAGCCGCTCCCGCGGCACAGATTGCAGTGGGACCCATCCGCGAGGTATCCCTTGCCGCTGCACTTGAAGCACGAGACGTCGACCTCGACGCTCGGCTCGGTGAACGGGAAATAGTGCGGCCGCAGCCGGATCTCCCGGTCGGCGCCGAAGATCGCGCGGACGAACTCGAGCAGCACGCCCTGGAGGTCGGCCAGCGTGATGTCGGTGTCGATCGCCAGCCCCTCGATCTGGTGGAACATCGGCGTGTGGGTGGCGTCGTGGTCGCGCCGGTACACCTTGCCGGGGACGACGATGTAGATCGGCGGCTCCTGCAGCTCCATCGCGCGCACCTGCATCGGCGACGTGTGCGTCCGCAGCAGGACGTCGCCGGAGAAGTAGAAGGTGTCCTGGAGCATCCGCGCCGGATGATCGGGCGGGTGGTTGAGCGCGGTGAAGTTGTAGTAGTCGTACTCGACCTCGGGACCCTCGGCGACGGCGAAGCCGAGCCCGAGGAAGACGTCCTCGATCTCGCGCCGCGTCTCGGTGATCAGGTGAAGGTGGCCGGCGCGGCGCGGCGGGTCGCCGGGCAGCGTGACGTCGATCGCGTCGGAGCGCAGCCGGTCGTCGAGCTCGGCCGCGTCGAGCGCGGCCACACGCTGCTCGAGCTGGGCCTCGAGCGCCTGCTTGACCTCGTTGCCGCCTTTGCCGACGGGGCCGCGCTGCTCCGGCGGCAGGTCCTTGATCGAGCGCAGCATCTGCGTCAGCTCGGCCTTGCGCCCGAGGTATTGGATCCGCAGCTGCTCGAGCTCGGCCGCCGATCCTGCCGCGGCGATCGCCGCCTCTGCCTCGGCGCGGATCTCCTGCAGGCGGGCCGGGGCGTCAGGCATGAGCGGTCATCCTATTCCCGAGCTCGTAGAGGCCCACGGTCGCGGCCATCGCGACGTTGAGCGAATCCGGCCCGTCGGCCCGCTGGGGAATCCGCGCGACGACGTCCGCAGTCGCCAGCAGGTCGGCGGGCAGTCCGTCGCGCTCGCCGCCGACGCACAGGACGACTGGCGCCGAGAGTTCGGCGACCGCGTCGGCGAGCGTCCGCTCGGCGCCGCCGTCGAGCGCGAGCTTCGTTCCTGGCAGGTCGGACAGCGCCGCCCGCCCGGGCGGCCGACCGAACAGCGAGCCCATGCTCGCGCGCACCGCCTTCGGCCCGTAGGGGTCGGCGCAGCCGGGGCCCAGCACCACCGGTCCGTCGCAGAGCGCGTGCGCCGCCCGCACAACCGTCCCGACGTTGCCCGGGTCGCCGACCCCGTGCAGGTAGACGCAGACGTCGCCGCGCGGCTCCGACCAGCGCTGCCGGTAGACGCCGATCACCCGCGCGCCCGAGCCGAGCGAGCTGACCCGCTCGAGCAGCTCCGGCTCGACATCCTCCCCGGCCCGCAGCAGGATCTCCGGCGTCCAGCCCGCCGCCTCGGCGGCCGCGATCAAGTCCTCGCCCTCGGCGGCGAACAAACCGGTCGCATCCCGCTCCTTCTTGCGCTGGAGCTTGTGGATCTGCTTGAGCTGGCTGTTGTCTCTGGATGTGATCACGGAAACCGGTCCTGGAACGAGAAAGGGCGCCACTCTGGGCGCCCCGGGAAGCTCGTTCGACCGCTGACCTGGAGTCAGGCAGCGGCCGCCTCCCGGGCGGT
>DATABV010000009.1:0-17891 GCA_036259395.1 Thermoleophilaceae bacterium
GCGGTCGCGAGGTCGTCGCGCCCGCCGTCGCGGTAGGCGGCCGCCGACTCGAGCCGCCGCTTGCGCTCGCGCTGCAGCACGGCGACCTCGTCGTCGCCACCGTCCTTGACCGCCTTCTGCAACTCGGAGGCGATCAGCCGCAGGGCGCCGGCGCGCTCGCGGTCGCCCGCCTTGAGCGCGGAACGCGCGTCCTCCTGGACCTGATCGACAACCGCCATCGAACCTTAAGTCTAGGCTGCCCGCCAATGCACGACGGCACGTTGATCCTGATCGCCGGCACGCTGCTGGCGCTCGGGATCGGAGCGACGCTGCTCGCCGGTCGCCTGCGGGTGCCCGGCCTGGTGCTGTTCCTGGTGCTGGGCATGGCGATCGGCTCGGACGGCCTCGGGCTGATCGACTTCGGCGCAACCGAGAGCGACGTCGAGCTCGCGAGGACGATCGGGATCATCGCGCTCGCGCTGATCCTCTTCGAGGGTGGTCTGGCGGCGGGCTGGAGCGAGATCCGTCCGGTGCTGCGCGGCGCGATGCCGCTCGCCGGACTCGGAACGCTGTTGACCGCCGTGATCACGGGCGTGCTGTCGCACCTGCTGTTCGGCCTCACGCTGCTCGAGGGGATGCTGCTCGGGTCGGTCATCGCATCGACCGACAGCGCGGCGATCTTCTCGGTGCTGCGCGGCTCGAACGTCAAGCGGAAGGTGGCGCGCACGCTCGAGGCGGAGTCGGGCTTCAACGACCCGATCGCGGTCCTGCTCGTGCTGGGCTTCATCGAGTGGATCCAGGCCCCGGCCTATGGGCTCGCTGATATGGCGCTGCTGATGGTCGAGCAGCTCTCGATCGGGGCGTTGACCGGCTTTGCGGTTGGGGCCGCGGCGATCGCGGCCTTCCGTAGCGTGAAGTTCGCGACGACCGGCCTCTACCCGGTCGCGTCGATCGCGACGGCGGCGATCGCCTTCGGCGCCGCCGACCAGCTTGGCGGCTCAGGCTTCCTCGCGGTCTACCTCGCGGGCCTCAGCCTCGGTGGCGCGCGCATCCCGGCGCGCCGGACGATCGACGACTTCCACGCCGGCCTGGCGTGGGTGGCCCAGATCGCGCTCTTCTTCACGCTCGGCTTGCTGGTCTTCCCAGCCGAGCTCGGCGATGTCGTTGGCGACGGGCTGCTGCTCGCGATCGTTCTAACGCTGGTCGCCCGCCCGATCGCCACGTTCGTATCGACGAGCCTGGCCGGCTACTCCCCGCGCGAGATGACGCTCCTCAGCTGGGCCGGCCTGCGCGGTGCGCTGCCGGTCGTGTTCGCGACCTTCCCGGTGATCGAGGGCGTTCCGCAGGCCGAGCTGTTCTTCAACCTGGTCTTCTTCGTGGTGATCACGTCAGCCCTCGTCCAGGGCGCGACGATCAACCCGCTCGCGCGTCGGCTCGGCCTTACCAGCCGGGCGGAGGCCGTGCCGCCGCCGGTGATGGAGGTCGGCACGATCCGCCGCCTGGGCGCGGAGGTGCTGGAGTTTCCAGTCGACGCCGACGATGCGGTCGTCGGCCGGCTGGTGAACGAGCTCGGCCTGCCGCGCGACGCGCTGGTCAACGTGATCGTCCGCGACGACGAGGCGCTGCTGCCGCGCGGCTCGACCGAGGTCGCCGCCGGAGACCGCCTGCACATCGTCGTCCGCGAGAACGCGCGCGCCGACGTCGAGGCGCTCTTCGTCCGTTGGCGCGACGGTCCGATCGCGCCGGCCGTACGGCGCGTCGCCGCTCCGCAGGGCCGCAGCCCGATCTTCAGCGTCAAGCCGTGGCGCGACGACTCGGGCGATCCGGCCGCACCGGAGGAGATCGAGGGCATCGCGGTCACGCGCACGCTGCGCACTCGGCGCGAGGCCCGCGGCGCGCTCGTCGTGCTCGCCGACGGCCGGCTCGCGATCACCGGCGACGGAGTGGTCGCGACCGGCAGCCCACGCCAGCTCGTCCGCTACTGCCGCGAGCGCGTCGGCCGCGCCCAGAGCGCACAGGCGAAGGCGTGGTGGCAGGAGGTCGCCGGCGCCGTCCTCCAGAGCTCAGCTCCCTGAGTCTTGACGAGCCCACCGACCAACCAGCCACGATGCCGCGTGGGTCCGGGGGCGTGAGCCCTCGGTCCTACTCCCAGAAGGTCTCGGCGGGAACGATCTCGCCGTCGGCCTCGTGGCGCGGGCCGAACGCGAGCAGCTCGAGCCCGTCGGGACCGGCCTCGAGGGCGCGCACGACGCTCGGGGCGAGCCGGACGGCATCCATCGTCTCGAGCTCGACCACGTCGTCGTCGAGCTTGATCCGCCCGCTGCCCGAGAGGACCACGTAGATCTCCTCCGCCTTGTCGTGGCGGTGGGCGAAGGCCTGCCGCTTGTTCGGCCGCAGCACGTGGTAGGCCAGCCCGGTGTTCTCGGCGTTGAGGGCGGAGTGCGCGAAGCGTGCCTCGCCCATCTCGGAGTAGCCGTGCTTGACGGCCGAGTCCTCGACCTGGCGCAGGTTCTTGATCGAATAGTCCATGGGCGCACACTACCCCGGCGGCCCGCCTCCGCCGACCGGTTAGGTGAGCAGCAGAGCCGTCCAACCGCGGTCGGAGAGACGACGCAGCTGCTCGAGCGGCGCGAAGGCGGCGGCGACCTCGTCGGCCTCGTGGTCGAGCAGGCCGGAGACGATCAGGGCGCGCGGACGGTGGTCGATCAGCTCCGCGACGCGCAGCAGCAGCGGCCGCATCAAGTTGGCTACGACGACATCAGCGGCGGGCGGCGGCTCCTCGCGCAAGTTGGCGCGCCTAACGACCTCGAGCGCAACGCCGTTGTCGCGTGCGTTGAGCCGCGTCGCGTCGACCGCCAGGGCGTCGGAGTCGACCGCCTCAACCGGGCCGTAGCCGAGCTTCGCGGCGGCGATCGCGAGCACGCCGGAGCCGCAGCCGAGGTCGCAGAGCGAGCCGTGCGGTCGTTCGCGGGCGAGGCCGGCAAGCAGCTCGAGGCAGAGGCGGGTCGTCGCATGGGCGCCCGTCCCGAACGCACGGCCCGGATCGATCCGAAGGTCGATCACGCCGGGCCGCAGCGGCGCCTCCTCCCACGGCGGACGGACGTAGAGGCGGTCCGCGACGAGCACGGGCGCGTGGAAGCGCTTCCAGCGCTCCGCCCAGTCATCCGGCACCTCCCTGCCGGAGACCGTGACGCGGATGCCGCCGACCTCGGCCTCGCCCTCGTCGAGCTCCGGCAGCTCGCCCGGCGCGCCGTAGACGGCGAACTCGACGCTGGCGTCGCCGTCGACTTGCTCCACGCCCGCGGGCGCCAGCTCGAGCAGCGCGGCGAGGACCTGCTCGGCGTCGGCGGCCGGCGCGCGGACCGCGAGCCGGATCACCCCAGCGCCCGGCGGACCTTGTCGACGATCGACTCTCGCCGCGGCTCGTGCAGGTTGTCGGCGGTGATCGTCCGCGCCAGCTCGGCGAGCAGCTCGCGCTGACGCTCGTCGAGGTTGCGCGGGATCACGACGTTGAGCACGACGCGCTGGTCGCCGCGGCGGTCGCGGCCGATCAGCGGCATGCCCTGACCGCGCAGCGTGACCACCGTCCCGGGCTGGGTCCCGGGCTCGACGTCGACCTCCTGCTCGCCGTCGAGCGTCGGCACGCTGACGGTCACCCCGAGCGCCGCGTCGGGAGCCGACACGTCGACGACGCTGACCAGGTCTGCGCCGTCGCGGACGAAGCGCTCGTCCTCGGCGACCCGGACGAGCACGTAGAGGTCTCCGGGCGGGCCGCCGCGGTCGCCGGCGTGCCCGCTGCCGGTCAGCCGGATCCGCTGGCCGTCGGCGATCCCGGCTGGGACGTCGACGTCGAGCGAGCGGTGCGCCGCGCGCCGGCCCTGGCCCCGGCATGCGCTGCACGGCGTCGTGGCGACCTTGCCGTCGCCGCCGCAGCGGTCGCAGACCTGGCTGCGAACCATCTGACCGAACGCGGTCTGGGAGATCGCACGCAGCTGGCCGCTGCCCTCGCAGCGCGTGCAGGTCCCGATCGGCGTGCCCGGCTCGGCGCGGTTTCCGTGGCAGTGGTCGCAGGTCTCGACGGCGTCGAACGCGACGGTGACGGCCACGCCGCGGGCTGCCTGCTCGAGCGTGATCTCGGCCTCAACGCCCACATCACCGCCCTGGACGGGACCCGGTCCCCCGCCGCGGCGACCGCCGCCGAACGGATCGCCGCCGAAGAACGCGTCGAAGATGTCGGAGAACGAGCCAAATCCGTGCGCGTGCGGCGCCTTGCCGCGCGAGTCGAGGCCCTCCCAGCCGTAGCGGTCGTAGATCTGGCGCCGCTCGCTGTCGCTGAGCACCTCGTAGCACTCGGCGGCCTCCTTGAACCGCTCCTCGGCGTCGGGCTCGGGATTGACGTCGGGGTGCAGCTCGCGCGCGAGCACGCGGAAGCGCTTCTTGATCTGGCGCTCGTCGGCGCCGCGCTCGACCCCGAGCACGTCGTAGGCGTCGCGTCTCATCTACTCGTCGTAGACCTCGGCGACGAAGCGCGACAGCTCCGTCGCCGCCTGGCGGACGGCGATGATCGCGCCCGGGTAGTCCATCCGGACCGGCCCGAGCACGCCAACCGCGCCGAGGTTGCGCCGTGCGACGCCGTAGTTGGCGGCCACCATGCTCAGCGAGCGCAGCTCCGGCGCCGGGTTCTCCTGCCCGATGCGCAGGTAGACGCTCGACTCCGACAGCGACGCCCGCAGCATGGACAGGAGCGCCTGGCGGCGCTGCAGGACGTCCATCAGGTCGGACACCTGAGGCAGCTCCTGGAAGCGCTGCTCGGAGATCAGTCGCGCCGCGCCGTCGTAGAAGAGTGTGTGCTCGGCGCTGTCGGCCAACTCGGTGAACGCGGGCGCCAGCTGGGCGAGGAACTCGCGCTCGCGCTCGCTGAGCTCGGGGTCGGCGAGCTTTCCCTGGAGCAGGCGCGAGCCGACGTCGAGCCCACCCAGCGCCTCGTTGAGGTACGCGCCGGCCCAGTCGATCAGGCCGCGGTCGAGCGGATCCTCGAACGGGATCACGCGCTTGGTGACGCCGCCGGTCGAGGTGATCACGACGACCATCGCGACGCTCGGTTGCAACGCGAGCACCTCGACACGGTGAATCGTCGCGGTCTCGATCGGCGGCGCGGTGACCAGCGCCAGCAGGTCGGTCAGCTGCGAGAGCTGCTCGGTGGTCGCGCGCATCGCCTCGTCGACCTCGCGCCGCATATCGGACAGCTCGACGGGCTTGCGCGGCGCCGGCAGGCCTCCCTGCTCGAGCAGCTCGTCGACGTAGCGGCGGTAGCCGCGGTTGGTCGGCACTCGACCGGCTGACGTGTGCGGGTGCTCGAGCAGGCCGAGCTCCTCCAGCCGGGCGAGCTCGTAGCGCACCGTCGAGGGTCCCCAGGGGACGTCGGACTGCTCGGCCAGCCACTTCGAGCCAACCGGATGGCCAAGGTCCGCGTAACCCTCGACGACCTTGCGGAGGAGGAACTGCTGCCGAGCCGTTACCTGCACGCCTTGGATTGTGACGGACGCTCTCAGACGCCCCGCAGCTCTGCCGTGGCGTTCTTGATTATCTGCCGACCCGACTGCTCGGCCACGGTCTCGACCGTAGTGCTGTCCCCGTCGATCGCCGTGACGGTGCCGCTGACCACGATCTCCTGCTCCGGCACGCCCATGCCGCGGAACTGGACCGACAGCCGCTTCAGCGAGCGCGGGTCGCCGCCCGCCGCCGCGGCGTTCGCCCGCGCGACCAGGGCCATCCCGTAGAGGCCGTGGAGGATGTTGCCCGGCAGGCCGACCTGCGTCGCGAACTCCTTGTCGATGTGGATCGGGTTGAAGTCGCCCGAGGCGCCGGCGTAACGATGCGGCAGGAAGCGATCCGGTGTGACGCGCAGCTCGGGAATCGAGTCGCCCACGTCCATCTCAGACACCCCTCACGATGTTCGTCCAGGTCCCGCGCACGACCTCTTGTCCGTCCTGGTTGCTCGAGACCGACTCGAACACGTAGAAGCCCTTGCCGTCCTTCTCGAAGATCTCCCGGCACTTGGCGGCGGTGGTGATCGTGTCGCCCGAGCAGACGGGCTCGCCCCAGGCGAACTCCTGGCCGCCGTGGACCATGCGCGCGAAGTCGATGCCGACCTCGGGATCGAGGATCGCCGGGCCCATCGCACCGGCCGAGTAGACGACCGCGAACATCGGCGGAGCCGCGACGTCGCGCAGGCCGGCGGCGCGGGCGGCGACACGGTCGAAGTAGACGGGGTTGTCCTCGCCGACCGCGAGGGCGTACTCGCGGATCTTCTCCTTGCCGACCTCGTACTCGAACGGCGGATACTGCTTGCCCTGGGCGCTGGCGTCTACCGGCACGCGACCTCCCGATCTCGCTCGTCGGTTGCGGCGCGGCAGTCTAGTCGTCTAGGCGGCTTCGCGAAGGCCCTGTGCCTCCGCGAGCGAGGCGAGCTTGCGAACGGCGTGCTCCTCGATCTGGCGCGCCCGCTCGCGGGTCAGGCCGAACATCCGGCCGACGTCGTCGAGCGTCCGCGGCTGCTCGCCGAAGAGGCCGTAGCGCAGTTCGACGATCCGCCGCTCGCGGTAGGAGAGGTTCTCGAGCGCCAGCGCGAGGCGCGAGCGGTCGAGCGCCTCGGCGGCGGCCTCGAAGGGCGAGACCGCGCCCTCGTCGGGAATCAGGTGTCCCAGTTCCGCGGCGTCGTCCTCGCCTCCGCCGACCGGCTTGTCGAGCGAGACCGGCGCCCGCGAGGCACGCATGATCAGCTCGGCCTCGTCCGGGTCGATGTCGAGCCCGGAGGCGGCGGCGATCTCCTCGAAGGAGGGGTCGCGGTCGCGAGCGGCTTCCAGCTTGCGCTGCGCGCCGTCCAGCTTCTGAAGCTGCTGGTTGATGTGGATCGGGATGCGGATCGTGCGTGACTTGTCGGCCAACGCACGCGAGATCGCCTGGCGGATCCACCATGTCGCGTAGGTCGAGAACTTGAAGCCCTTGCGGTAGTCGAACTTCTCGACGGCGCGCACGAGGCCGATCGACCCCTCCTGGATCAGCTCCATGAAGTCGAGGCCCTGGTTGCGGTAGCGCTTGGCGATCGAGACGACGAGGCGCAGGTTCGCCTCGGTCATCCGGTTCTTCGCGTCGAGGTCGCCGCGCTCGATCCGCTTGGCGAGGTCGAGCTCCTCCGCGGCGGTCAGCAGGCGCGTCTTGGCGATGCCGTCGAGGAAGAGCTGCAGCGAGTCGGTCGTCGGGTTCGGTGCTGTCTCCAATGCGGCCATGGCGGAGAAGCTACGCCCGCGCCCTTAAGCGTTCCTAAGCTGTGCGCAAAGGTTTTCTTAAGTTGTCTCAGTCGCCGTCGTCACCGAGTGTGAGGACCGACAGGAACGCCTCCTGCGGGACCTCGATGCGGCCGACCTGCTTCATCCGCTTCTTTCCCTGCTTCTGCTTCTCGAGCAGCTTGCGCTTGCGCGTGATGTCGCCGCCATAGCACTTCGCGATCACGTCCTTGCGGACCGCCTTGACCGACTCGCGGGCGATGATGTGCGAGCCGATCGCCGCCTGGATCGCGACCTCGAACTGCTGCCGTGGTATCTGCTTGCGCAGGCGCTCCGCGAGACCGCGTCCCGCGTCGTAGGCCTTGTCCTTGTGGACGACCATCGAGAGCGCGTCGACCTGGTCGCCGGCGAGCAGGATGTCGAGCTTGACGAGGTTCGACGGCCGCATCCCGGTCAGCTCGTAGTCCAACGACGCGTAACCCTTGGTGCGCGACTTGAGCTGGTCGAAGAAGTCGAGCACGACCTCGGCAAGTGGCAGGTCGTAGTGCAGCTGGACGCGCTGCTCGGACAGGAAGCTCATCCCAACGTGCGTGCCGCGCCGCTCCTGGCAGAGCTCCATGACGGCGCCGACGGCGTCCTTCGGGCAGAGGATCGTCGCCTTGAGGTAAGGCTCGCGAACCTCGGCGATCACGCCTGGGTCCGGCATGTCGTTCGGCGAGTGGACGACGACCTCCTCTCCGTTGGTCAGCGTGCAGTCGTACTCGACGTTCGGCGTCGTCGCGAGCAGCTCGAGGTCGTACTCGCGCTCGAGCCGCTCACGCACGATGTCCATGTGCAGCAGGCCCAGGAACCCGCAGCGGAAGCCGAAGCCGAGGGCCTGGCTGGTCTCGGGCTCCCAGGAAAGCGCCGCGTCGTTGAGCGACAGCTTCTCGAGCGCGTCGCGGAGGTCGGCGAAGCGGTCGGTCTCGACCGGGAAGAGGCCGCAGAAGACCATCGGCTTGACCTCGCGGTAGCCGGGCAGCGGCTCGGCGGCCGGTCGCGCCTTCGGCGTCAGCGTGTCGCCGACGCGCAGCAGCGACACGTCCTTGATGCCGGTGATGATGTAGCCGACCTCGCCGGCCTGCAGCTCGTCGACCGGCGTCATCGCCGGCCCGAAGAACCCGATCTCGTCGATGTCGGCCTGGGTGCCGGTCTGCATTGCGGTGATCGCGTCGCCCTTGCGCAGGGTGCCGTCTACGACCCGGACGTAGGCGATCACGCCGCGGTACTGGTCGAACTCCGAGTCGAAGATCAGCGCCCGCGCCGGAGCGTCGCCGTCGCCCTCCGGCGACGAGACGTTCGCGACGATCGCCTCCAGCACCTCCGTCACGCCCTCCCCGGTCTTCGCCGACATGCGGATCACCTCGTCGGCCGGCTCGCCGAGCAGCTCGGCGATCTCGCCGGCGACCCGCTCGGGCTCGGCGCCCGGCAGGTCGATCTTGTTCATCACCGGGATCAGCTCGAGGCCGGCGTCGACCGCCAGGTAGGTGTTGGCGACGGTCTGGGCCTCGACGCCCTGCGAGGCGTCGACCACCAGCAGCGCCCCGTCACAGGCGGCGAGCGAGCGCGACACCTCGTAGGTGAAGTCGACGTGGCCCGGCGTGTCGATCAGGTGGAGGCGATAGGTCTCGCCGTCCTTGGCGGTGTACTCCACGCGAACCGCCTGCGCCTTGATCGTGATCCCGCGCTCGCGCTCGAGATCCATCGAGTCGAGCAGCTGCGGGCGATGGTCGCGCGCCTCGACCGTCCGCGTGACCTCGAGGATGCGATCGGCCAGCGTCGACTTGCCGTGGTCGATGTGGGCGATGATCGAGAAGTTGCGGATGTTCGACGCGGGTGCCCTCACCCGCTTGATCCTAGGTGCGGAGGGCGCGGAGCAGGACGTCGACCTGCTCCTGCTTGCGCATGATCATGTGCTCGAGGCGGTGCTCGACGGCCTCTGAGGCGGCCTCGCGGCCGGTCGGCTCGATCGCGTCCTGGAGCGCGGTGAGCGCCTCGGTCTCGGAGTCGACGAGGTGCTGCAGCGCCTGCCTCGGCTCCGGGTCGAAGCGCGGCGGGGCGACCTCGGCCGTCGGCTCGCCGCCGAGCGCAGCGATCTTCTCGACCAGCCGGCGGGCGTCGTCGATCTCCGCTCGCGCGAACTCGCCGAAGCGCTCGGCGAGCAGCTGGTGCTCCAGCCCGATCATGCTGCCGCCGGTCAGCGTGTACTGAAGCGCGGAGCGGCCCTGCAGCCGCAATGCCGTGTTGAGGCGCTCGATCTGCTGCTCGACGTCCATCCGCTCGTCCGGCATGCAGGCCGCGTACCCAAGGTCGTGTCGCTTTAGTCGCAGGCCAATGTCGGGTCGTCCTAGGCGCGCCGCCCGCGGATCAGCCGTATGACCTGCCGGGCCTCCGGCAGCCGCAGCGCCCATACCGCGACCGCGTAGGCGGCGACTCCCGCCCCGACGCCGACGCCGACCGACAAGACCTGGGCCGGCAGCGACCGGCCGAGCAGCTCGTCGAGCCCGAGCCACGCGAGATAGGCGGCCGCCGCGAGTGCGGCGGCCGCGGCGAGCATGCGCAGCACCGCTAGGACCAGCTCGCGACCCTCGATGCCGCCGAGCTCGCGGCGCAGGATCCAACCCTGGGCGACGGTCATCACCAGCGTCCCGGCGACCGTGCCGAGCACGATGCCGGATATCCCAAGCGGCTCGTAGAGCGCGAATGCGATGGCCGCGTTGACGGCCATGTTGACGACCGCGAGCGCCGTGGTCGCCCACGGCTGCTGCAGGCCGAAGAACGTGCGCGAGAAGAGCAGGCTGACGCCCTGGAACGGCAGCGAGATCGACCACCAGACGAGCGCGGTCGTCACGAGGTCCGTCGCCTCCGGCCCGAACTCGCCGCGCTCGTAGAGCAGCCGCGTGATCGGCTCGGCGAGCACCGCCATCAGCACCGCGCTCGGGACGAGCAGCAGGCAGATCTGGCGCACGCCGTTGGACATCGTCGCGCGCAGGTCGTCGTTGGCCCCGCGCGCCGCAAGCTTCGACAGCGTCGGGAAGAGGACCGTCGCGATCGATATCGAGAACAGCCCCTGCGGCAGCTGGTAGATCCGGAAGGCCTTGTCGATCGCGGCCGGTGCGGAGTCGGAGACCAGCGTCCCGAACAGCGAGTTGATCAGCAGGCTGAGGTTGATCATCCCGAGCGCCAGCGTGACCGGGAGCATCAGCCAGAGCACGCGCCGGACATGCGCGCTGCGCCAGTCGAGCGCGAACGAGAAGTGGCCGCCGCGGCCGCGCAGCCAGGGGATCGGCAGCAGGAACTGGACAAGCGTCCCGACCAGCACGCCGATCGCATAGGCGTAGACGCGATCCTGGCCGTCGAACAGTGGCGTCACGGCGACGAGCGCGGCGATGATCACGAGGTTCCATGCGACCGGCGCCAACGCCGGCACGCTGAAGTGCTCGAAGCTGTTCAGCATCCCGACGATCAGCCCCGACAGGGCGAGCAGCAGGACGATCGGGAACATCAGCTGGGCCAGGCCGACGGTCAGGTCGCGCAGCGCCGGCTGGTCGTCGAACCCCGGCGCGATCAGCGACATGAGCGGCTCGGCGAGCAGCACGAACAGCGCCGTCGTCAGGCCGAGGACGAGCAGGATCAGGAAGAACAGGCTCGAGGCGACGTGGAAGGCCTCGCGCCGCTTGCCCTTCTCGACGAGCTCGGTGAAGACGGGCACGAAGGCTCCCTGCAGGGCCGCGTCGGCGAACAGCGCGCGGACGAGGTTCGGCACCTGGAAGGCGATCGTGAACGCCGACATCGCCGCGCTGACGCCGAACAGGCTCGCGGCGACGATCTCACGCGCAAGGCCGAGCAGTCGCGAGAGGCCGGTGGCGGCAGAGAAGAACGCGGTGCTGCGGGCCAAGCGGCCGCCGCGCTCGCCGGCGCTCTCCTCCCGCGGTGCGGGCGCCGCGGTCGTCGGATCGGCCATCCCCGCTACACTACGCCGCCGCCGCGCCGTTCCCTGGCGTGACGGACCACCTGATCATGGCCAACATCGCGTCACAGAAGAAGCGCATCCTGCGCACCGAGCGCGAGCGCGACGAGAACCGTCGCTACACGTCGGCGATCAAGACCTACTTCCGCCGTCTCGAGGCCGCTGTCGAGTCCGGCGACGCCGAGACGGTCGAGGCCGAGTTCCGTGCGCTGGTGTCGCGCATCGACCGCGCCGTGCGCAGCGGAGCGCTGCACAAGAACACCGGCGCGCGCAAGAAGGCCCGCGCCGCGCGCCTGCGCGCCTCGACAACCGACGCATAGCGGCGCGCGCCTATAGTCGGGTCGTGGAGACTCGGCTTCTGATCGCGGGCGAGCAGGTCGAGGGAGCCGGCGACCGGCTGGCGGTCGAGAACCCCGCCACCGAGCAGATCGTCGCCGAGGTCGGCACGGCCTCCCCCGAGCAGGTCGACACGGCGATCGCGGGCGCACGCGACGCATTCGCCGACTGGTCCACGCTCCCGGCCGCCGAGCGAGCCGAGCTGTTGCACGAGGTCGCGAATCGGCTGCGGGCACGAAGCGACGAGCTCGCCCGCGCGATGACGCTCGAGGGCGGCAAGCCGCTGATCGAGAACTCGGACGAGGTCGGCTGGACGGCGGCCGCGTTCGACTACTACGCCGAGATGGGGCGCAACTTCGCCGGTCGCGTGATCCCGCCGATCGAGTCGAGCCAGCTCGCGCTGGTGCTGAAGGAGCCGCTCGGCGTCGTCGGCGCGATCGTGCCGTGGAACTACCCGCTGCTGCTGCTCGCCTGGAAGCTGGCTCCGGCCCTGGCCGCCGGCAACGCGGTCGTCTGCAAGCCGTCGGAGCTGACGCCGATCTCGACCCTGATGCTGGCGCCCTGCCTCGACCATCTACCGGCAGGCACCGTGTCGCTGCTGGCGGGGGCCGGCGACGTAGGCGAGCGGATCGTCGCCGACGAGCGCGTCGACTGCGTCGCCTTCACCGGCTCGGTCGAGGTCGGCAAGCGGATCGCCGCGCGCTGCTCCGAGCGGATCGCGCGGATCAACCTCGAGATGGGCGGCAAGGACCCGTTCATCGTCTGCGCCGACGTAGCCGCCGACGTCGAGGTCGCCGCGCGCGGCGGCGCCTGGGCGGCCTACCTCAACGCCGGCCAGGTCTGCACCTCGGCCGAGCGCTTCTACGTCGAGGAGTCGCTGTTCGACGACTACGTCGCGGCCTTTGCCGAGCACACGCGCTCGCTGGTCGTCGGTGATCCGCTCGACCCGCGCACCGACATCGGCCCGATGGTCTCGGCGCGCCAGCGGGCGAAGACGGCGACGCAGGTCGACGCCGCGCTGGCGGCCGGCGCGGAGCTGGTCGCGGGCGGCGATCGGGCTGGGCATGAGCGTGGCCACTTCTACGCGCCGGCGGTGGTCGTCGGCGCCCCCTCAGACACCGACCTGCTGCGCGAGGAGACCTTCGGCCCGGTCGCGCCGATCGTGCCGGTGCGCTCGCTCGACGAGGCGATCGAGCTCGCCAACGGCACCCGCTTCGGCCTCGGCGCCAACGTTTACACGCGCGACCTCGCGACCGCCGTGCGCTGCATGCGCGAGCTGAAGGCCGGCACGGTCTGGATCAACGACCCGCTGACCGACAACGACGCGGGCCCGTTCGGCGGCTTCAAGCAGTCGGGGCTCGGCCGCGAGCTCGGTCAGGAGGGCCTGGAGGCGTTCCAGGAGACCAAGCACGTGCATATGGAGACGCGTATCGAGGCGAAGGACTGGTGGTACCCATACGGCGGCGGCGGCCCGCCGCACGGACCCTGATCAGGCGGCGCGTGCCAGCGCGAGCGTGACTGCGGTCGCCTCGTCGAGGCTGCCACCGCCGCGCAGCTCGACCTCGAGGTCGGCGAAGCGGCAGGTGGCACGTTCGAGCGCCTCACGGTCCGCACGACGGGCGAGCACGACGACCTTCTTGGCGCGCCATGGCGGCATCTTCAGCGCCCCGGCCAGCTCCTTCTCGGTCATGCCCCCCTCGAGCAGCTCGACGGCGCGGTGCACCTCGCGCAGCCTCCCGACGACCGGGTAGACGAAGCGGCTTGGCCGCTCGCCCCACTCGCTGAGCTCCTCCGCCAGCTCGATCGCGGCCTCGACGTTGCCGGAGACGACGGCGTCGGCGAGGTCGTAGACCTTCGGGCTCGCCTCGCCGGCCGCCAGCCGCTCGACGTCCTCGACCGAGGCCGTCGCCTCCGGATAGAGCGCGATCGCGAGCTTCTCGAGCTCGCGTGACAGCCGCTGCTGGCTCGGCCCTGCGATCGCGACGAGCGCCTTGGCTGCCTCCCCCTCGAGCCGCAGGCCGAGCTCGCGCGCGCGGCCGGTCGCCCACTTGGGCAGCTCCCAGGGCTTCGGCGCGGCATGCTGGCGCAGCTCGCCGCCGGCCTGCTCGACCGCCGTGACGAGGCTCTTCAGCGGCTTGCCGCGAACGACCAGGACGAGCACGGTCTCGGGCGGCATGGTTGCGATCGCCTCGATCAGCGGCGCGACATCGGCGGCCTTCCAAGCGCCGACGTCGTCGACCATCAGGTAGCGCGTCCCGGTCGCGAAGGTCAGGGCGGCGAGCGAGGCGACGACGGCCTCCGCCTCGTCCGTCCTCGCGTCGAACGCCTCGAGCGCGCCCGGGCCGTTCTCGGTCTCGGCGCGCTTGCGGACGCGTGCGCGCCAGGCGTCGATCTTCGCGTCGTCGTCGCCGCAGACCAGGTAGACGGGCTTGAGGTCGGCCACCGCCCGATCCTACGGGCCGGTGGCGACGGTGACGTCGCCGTGCGCGACCGAGACGCGCACGTTGCCGTCGCGGTCGGTGCGCCAGGCCCTGACCCCGGCGGCGCGCAGCGCGGCGAGCGTCGACGGCGCCGGGTGCCCGTAGCTGTTCTCACCGACGGGGATCGCCGCGATCTCGGGCCGGGTCTGGGCGAGCAGCTCGGGCAGGCCGGGGTCGGCGCTGCCGTGGTGGGCGACCTTCATGGCGTCGACGTCGGGCAGACCGAGCGGCAGCAGCGTCTCGCTCTCGGCGTCGCCGGAGAGCAACAAGTCGAAGCCGTCGCTGCGCACGATCGCGACGACGGCGCGCGGGTTGGGATCCTCGGGGGGCGGCCCCGGCGGGCGCGGGCCGGGCGACAGCAGCTCGACGGACAGCCCGCCGGCGCGCAGCGTGAGCGGCGCTACGGCCTCGACGCGGCGTGCACCGCGGGCGCGTGCGGCCGCGACGACGGCGCGGAAGCCGACGTCGCGCGTGCCGTCGCCACCGTCGAGCAGCAGGTCGATCGAAAACCGCTCGACGACCTCGGCGAGCCCGCCGTGGTGGTCGCGCGACGCATGCGTCATCACGACCGCCGACAGCCGCCGTACGCCCGCGCGGCGCAGCAGCCGCGCCACGCCGCCTTCCGGCGGGCCGCCGTCGAATAGGACGGCGCTGCCATCGGGGTGCTGGACGAGCGTCGCGTCGCCCTGGCCGACATCGAGGAATGTGACGGTCAGGGTGGCCGGCGGGCCCTGTGGCGACAGCCCGCGGGCGAGCAGCAGCGCGACCGTCGCGGCGGCGACCGCCACCAGCGCGAGACGGCGGCGGCGCGGCAGGCGGCGCAGGTAGGCGACGGCGGCCGAGGCACGAGTGTCGAGGCGGCGCAGCGAGCGGCGGGTGAGCAGCGCGAGCGCCGTGAGCGCCGCGTAAGCGCCGGCGATCTCCAACGGCCCCGCGAGCCCGAGCGCGATCGTGCTGCCAGGCGCGTCGGCGAACAGCGCTGCCAGGCGCTCGAAGCCAGCCAGGAGCGGTTCGAGCAGCAGACCGAGCAGACCGCCGACGGGCTCGGCGGCCGGCAGCTGGCCGAGCAGCGCGCGCAGCATCCCGAGCCACATGATCGGCGCAACCAGCGGCAGCGCGACGACGTTCGCCGGCAGTCCCGCCAGCGACACGCTGTCGAAGTGATGGGCGATCAGCGGCGCGGTCGCCACAGTCGCGGCGACGGTCAGGGCGATGCCGTCCGCGAGCAGCCGCGGGAGTGCAAACAGCCGGCGACCGATGCCCGGCGCCAGGACCAGGATCCCCGCTACGGCGGCGAACGACAGCTGCCAGCCCGGCTCCTGCCAGGCACGCGGGTTCCACGCCAACGTGACGCAAGCCGCCAGCAGCAGCGCGTACCAGCGCGACGCGGGCCTGGTTAGCAGCATCGCCAGCAGACCCGCGATCCCCATCACGCCGGCGCGCTGGATCGAGGGTCCGCCGCCGGCGAGCGGAACGTAGAGCGCGACCAAGGCGATCAGGACGGGGATCCGGGCGCTGTGGGAGAGCCCGGCAGCAGCGAGCAGCGGTATCGCCAGCGCGACGAGCAGCATCACGTTCGTGCCCGAGGCCGCCAGCACATGCGCCAAGCCGGCATCGCGGAAGTCGTCGCGGACCGCGGCGGAGACCTCCTCGTCCGCGCCGAGGACCATCCCCTGACCGAGTGCCCCGAGCCTGGGCGGCAACTCCGCGGCGACGCCCCTGAGCGCCCGCTCGCGGATCAAGTCGAGCGTGCCCCACACGCCGCCACGCCGGCCGCCAGTGAACCGCATCCGCTCGACGAGGAGCTCGCCCGCGATCCCACGGCGCCGCAGGTGGGCTGCGAAGTCGAACTCTCCGTCGGAGGTGGCGCGTCTGAAGGTGCCTCTCAAGCGCAGCGCCGTTCCAGGGCCGGCGCCTTCGGGCAGGCGCACGTCGCGCGGCAGCCGCGCCAGCAGCGGGGTGGCGCGTGCCGGACCGTCGACCAGCTCGACCTCCGCGGAGGCGCCGAACGGGCCCCGCGACGGACGTTCGAGCAGGTGCGCGCGACCTCCGACGAGGTCTCCGGGCTTCAAGCGCTGTGCCGCGCCGTCGATCGCCTCGAGCCGTGCCTGCCCGACGACGGCCGCCCCTACGACCAGGACAGCGACGAGCGTCGGCCTCAAGGTGCGAGCGCGGCCTTCAGGGCCTGCAGCCGCTTCTCGCCGATGCCCTCGACCTCGGCGAGCTGGTCGAGCGATCCGAACCCGCCCTTCGCCTGGCGATGCTCGACTATCCGCTCGGCGAGCGTCGGACCGATGCCGTCGAGCTCGTCGAGCTGATCGACGGTCGCCGATCCGAGGCTGATCGGCGGCGATGCAGCCGCATCGCCGCCGCCCACCGCCACCCCGGGCGTCGCCTCTGCGGGCACAACCACCTGCTGGCCGTCCTGGAGCCGCGCGGCGAGGTTGATCAGATCGAGGTCCGCGTCGCTGGCCGGTCCACCGGCGCGACGGACGGCCGCGGCGACGCGCGCGCCGGCTGACAGGCGGTAGAGACCCGGCCTGCGCACGGCTCCGGCGACGTGGACGAAGGGACCCAACGGCCGCTCGGCGCGATCACCCGAGCGCTGCCCGCCCGCGCCGGCCACTCCGAGCTCGACCGGCGGCGGTGCGGGATCGCCCCCGCCCACCAGACGGACGCCCAGCAGCACGGCCACGACGGCGACCACCCCCCACGCCACCGCCGGCCAGCCCCGATCGTCCACGGCCGCGACGCTAGGCGCGCGGCTGACCGCGCAGGCGACCTAGCGGTTACGAAGCCGCGTCAGCGGCGTAACGGCGCCCACCGACAGCCACCGATGGCGCTAGCGGGCGACCAGGTTGACGAGCCGGCCGGGTACGACGATCGCCTTGACGATCTCGCGTCCGTCGAGCCGCTCGGCCACGCGCTGCGAGGCACGCGCAAGCCGCTCCTGCTCGTCCTCCGCGAGCGCCGCCGGAGCCTCGAAGCGGTCCACCACCTTGCCGTTCAACTGCACGACGATCGTCACCGAGTCGGCCGCCAGCAGCGCGGGATCGGCCTGCGGCCACGGCTCCTCCCAGACCCGCCGCCCGGTCAGCAGCTCGTAGACCTCGCTGCCCAGGTGCGGAGCGAACGGGAAGATCAGCGAGCCCGCCGTCGCCGCCGCGAAGCGGTACTGCGAGCGGCCGTCGGGGGTGGCGAGCAGGTCGTCGCGCTGCTTGGTGATGTCGTTGACGAGCTCGATCACGGCGGCGATCGCGGTGTGGGTGGCGAACCGCTCGCCGAGGTCGGTCGTCACCTTGTCGATCGCCCAGTGGGCCTTGCGCAGGACGGCGGTCGGCTCGCCCGCCGGCCCCTCGACCGGGTCCGTGCGTTCGGCGGCATCGGCCGCAGCGCGCCAGAGCCGCGCCAGGAAGCGGGCGATCCCCTCGATCCCCTTGTCGTTCCAGTCGCCGCCCTCGGCGGGATGGCCGACGTAGAGGATGTAGCAGCGGGCGGCGTCGGCGCCGAACTCGTCAACCAACTCGCGCGGGCTGACGACGTTGCCCTTCGACTTCGACATCTTCGCCCCGTCGCGGGTGACCATCCCCTGCGTGAAGAGCCGCGCGAACGGCTCCTGGACGTCGAGCAGGCCGATGTCCGCGAACGCCTTCGTGAAGAAACGCGCGTACATCAGGTGCAGGATCGCGTGCTCGACGCCCCCGATGTACTGGTCGACCGGCATCCAGCCAGCGAGGACGTCGCGGTCCCAGGGCGCGGAGTCGTTGCGCGCGTCGCAGTAGCGCAGGAAGTACCACGACG
>DATABV010000010.1:0-2355 GCA_036259395.1 Thermoleophilaceae bacterium
GTCGCTGGCGGCGCACCCACGCCCGGTGCTGGAAGCGAGTTCTGTCCGATGAGGTGTGTGTGGTTGTGGTGATGCGACCGCGGTGTCGTGTCGCTGTGGCGGCCTGAGACGCCGGGGCCCGTCGGGCGAAGGCGGCTCGGGCGGCCACGGCGGGCGGCCCGCAGAAGGGACCAGCGGTCACCATGAGCACCATGAAGTCCGAGCGGCGCCCGGGTCCGGGCGCCGAGCCCGATGCGCAGCGGCCGCCGCGGGAGGTCGTCGACCGCCTCGCCGAGCTGCTGCCCGAGGGTGCGCTCGATGAGGCCGTCCGCGGGCTGAAGCCCGACGAGCTGTCGGGGCCGGGCGGGCTTTTGTCGCAGCTGGCCGGCCGCGTCGTCGAGGCGGCGTTGGAGGCCGAGCTGACCGAGCACCTCGGCCACCCGCCGGGCGGGCGGCCGCACGGCCCCGACGTCCGCAACGGCAAGGGCCGCAAGACGGTCCAGACCGACGTCGGGCCGGTCGAGGTGCGCCCGCCGCGCGACCGCGACGGCAGCTTTGAGCCGCGGATCCTGCCCACGCGCGCCACGCGCCTGGCCGGCCTCGACGAGAAGGTCCTGGGGCTCTACGCCGGCGGCATGACCGTGCGCGACATCGCGGCGCACTTGTCCGAGCTCTACGGCACCGAAATCGGCCGCGACACCATCAGCCGGATCACCGACGCGGTGCTCGAAGACGTCCAGGCGTGGCGCACGCGCCCGCTCGATGCGGTCGATCCGATCGTCTACTTCGACGCCATGGTCGTGAAGGTCCGCGAGGACCGCTCGGTCCAGAACCGCGCCTGCTACCTCGCCCTGGGCGTGACCTGCGACGGCGACCGCGAGGTCCTCGGCATCTGGTGGCAAGACAGCGAGGGCGCGAAGTTCTGGCTGGCCGTCCTGAACGACCTGCGCCGCCGCGGCGTGCACGACGTTCTGATCGCCTGCGTCGACGGCCTCAAGGGCTTCCCGGAGGCGATCGAGGCCACGTTTCCGCAGGCGTGGGTGCAGACCTGCATCGTGCATCGCATCCGCGCCTCGCTGCGCTACGTCAACTACCGCGACCAGCGCAAGGTCGCCGCGGCACTGCGACCGATCTACACCGCCCCCAACGCCGACGCCGCGCTCGAGGAACTCGAGCGCTTCGACGACGAGTGGGGCGAGCGCTACCCCGCGACCGTGCAGGCCTGGCGGGCGGCGTGGGAACACGTCATCCCGTTCCTCGCGCTGCCCGACGAGCTGCGCAAGGCCGTGTACACCACGAACACGATCGAGCGCCTGCACCGCCAGATCCGCAAGGCGATCAAGACCCGCGGGCACTTCCCCGACGAACAGGCCGCCACCAAGCTCATCTACCTGGCGATCCTCAAGGCCGACGCCAAGTGGCAACGCAACCGCACCCGGACAACACCCCGCGCCGCCCTCAAGATCCACTTCGGAGACCGCTTCCCCGGCTGAACAACACATCAACCAGTCGCCACGGCCTCACACACAGAAACTCGGACAGTCTCGATCGCGCGCGAGCGCCAGCCAGTCCTCGTGGGACTCGCGCATCCCGAGCATCACGGCCAAGAGCACGCGCTCGCCGTCTTCGGTGAAGCCCCAGGCGACTAGCACGCCCTCCTTGGGCCCGTCGCGGCGGACGGCGAGGAACGTCGCGTCCAGGAACAACGTGGCCAGGCGGACGTCGTAGAGGTCGCGTCGCTGGAACGCCTCGAACCGTTCGCGCAGCTCCGAGCACAGTCTGGCGGCGGTCGACTTCGAGAGTTTCCCCAGCCCCGCCTCGTCGCATAGCGACTCGACGTCGCGCATCGACAGCCCGCGCACGAACGCGCCGATCACCATCGCCCTCAGCGGCTCGGTGCGCAGCAGCTTCGTGCCGCGCGGAAACAGCGTCGAGACGAACGGCTCGGCCGCCGCGCGGACCTGCGGGATCTCCACCGAGAGCTCGCCCTCGGCGGTCTGCACGCGCCTGGGACGGAAGCCGTTGCGCACCCCCGGCGGCGCCTCCGACCGGCGCTCATAGCGCGCCCGGCCCAGCCACGCATCGAACTCCTCCTCCACTGCGCGCTGGATGATCAACCGGGCGCCCAGCTTCGCGAGCTCCGACAGCGACTCGCGCGGGTTATCGCCGACCCCCACGGCCAGCAACTGGTCGATCTGCGCCTCAATCTCCGCCGACGGCGGTACGGTACGTCTCACGGCGTAGGCCTCCTTCATTGTCTTGGCGGACGTGAGGGAACCTACGCCGTCGCCTTGACAGCTCCGGCGGATTTACAGCAGTTGCAGGACGCGGCCAAACGCGGCGCCGCGACTCGCTCGGCGAGCCAGTCCGATGTGA
>DATABV010000011.1:0-2792 GCA_036259395.1 Thermoleophilaceae bacterium
CGCGGAATGCCGTACAGCAGGATCGCGCCGGTGCACATGTCGCACGGCGACAGCGTCGTCACCATCGTCGCGCGTCGGTAGACCGATGCGGGTTGCCGCCCGGCGTTCTCGAGCGCATCGGTCTCACCGTGGCGTATGGCGCTGCCGTCCTGGACTCGACGGTTCCGTCCGGCACCGAGCGCCTGGCCGTCAACGACGAGCGCGGCCCCGATCGGTACGCCACCCTCCGCGGCGCCGATGCGCGCCTGCTCGAGGGCAAGCTCCAGCAGGTCCCGCTCGACGGGCGCGATCACGACCGCCCTCTCGTGGGAAGGACGAGGAGGTAGCCGGCCGGCAGGTCGCTGCTCCAGCGGCGCGGCTCCCGGATCACGAACTGGGCGGCGAGCTCATCGGGTGTCAGCAGCCGGTTAGGCTCGGGCGACGGTCCCCATATGCCGCTGCCGTGCGGATAGAGCGGATCGAGGACGCGAATGCCCGTCACCGCGAAGTCGGCGTGGAGCGCGGGATCGCCGAGTGACTCGAACCCGCTCATCACCCAGGCGTGCCGTCCACGCCACATGACGAGCCCGACGGGACGGCCCGTGTCCCGGATGGCCTCGGCGGCGGTACGGAGCGCCTCCCCGTAGTCGGGAATCGAAACAAGCCTGTAGTCGCCCACGCCGATCGCGGTGAGCGCCGTTGCCCAGCCCCGCGGGTTGGCGCCATTGAACGAGTTCGTCGAGTGGCTGCGCGCCAGCTCCCACAGCGCCTGCTGATCCTCGTACGAGCTGCGCCGGTCGGCGAAGACGAGGTTGTGGGCCATCTGGATGCTGGCGCCGACGCACCACTCGAAGGTGTGCTGCGGGACGAAGTCGCCCTCCTCGTAGAGGTCGAACGCGAAGGCGACCTTCTGCGGCGACGGTGTGGGCGTTGTCGTCGGCGATGCCGTCGGAACCGGGCTGGGAGTCAGCCTCGCGGTGGGCGCGGGTGTCGGGCGCCATGTCGGTACGGGCGTCGCCGCGGCAGCCTCCCGCGTCGCTTCGTCGACAGCGCGAGGCGACGGTGTGATGGCCGCGACGGCCGGCTCGACCGCGTCCACCTGGCAGGAGGCGAGCAGAACTGCGGCGAGGAGAAGCACGACCAGGCGGACCTTCATCGGGCGTCATGATCACGCGCTACGCCGCAGCGAGCAATCGGCCGCCAGGGCATCGCTGGCCCGATCGGCGACAATGGCGGCATCGGTGCGGGGGCCGTTAGCTCAGCGGCAGAGCAGGGGACTTTTAATCCTCGTGTCGTGGGTTCGAATCCCACACGGCCCTCTCTGACAACACACCGCGGAAGGAACGCCGCCTCGTCGCCGCAGGCGCGTACGTCGCATTGGACCTCTTCAGGTGGTCGCGTGGAGACGCAAGGTCTGACGCAAAGTGAGGTCGCCGTCAGCCCACACGGCCTTCAAGCTCTTGCATCGACGCCAGCGAGTGTTCGCGACCACGATGCGGTTCAACGATCCTCGTCCGGGTGGAGGTCCACGGTCTCGAGCGCCGCTTCGAAGTCGTAGGCATCGCGAAGCCCCGGCTCGTCGCCCGACTCGACCAGCACGATCAGATAGCGGCGAGTCTCGGTCGTGACGGCCACGACCTCCACGTAGGTGGCGGCACGGATCCCGGGGGCACAGATCTGACCCCACGCACTCGCACCGTCCACGGTGAAGTTTCCGCCGCCCATACCGCCCTCGGGGTCGCACACGCCAGCCTCGTCAATCAGGTCGAACTGATCGGACTGGTGATCAAACGGGTCGGCCCGACCGGGCTGGGAAGCCAGGACGATGTACAGGCGGTCGCCGAGCGTGGGATCGAAGATGACATCCGACGCCGCCGAGTCGAAGTTGAGAGCTCCGCCGGTCCAGGGCTCGGTCGCCTGCCTGATCTCCCAGCCGGACGGGTAGTCGATGGAGATACCGTGCATCGTCGAATTGAACCGCGAGAACCCCGCCGAGGGCGACGGCCGCGGCGACGTCGAAGGTGTCGCGGACGAGTCCCGGGTCGGCTGGATCGTGGGCGTTGACTCGGCGCCCGAGCCAACGTTGCTGGGCGAACTGAACAGCTGGGCGCCGATGACCAGGACGACGACCGCTACCACCGCGGCGAGGCCGAAGCCGACAATCTTGTTCACGGTTGGTGTCCTCCGCGCCGGCCACCAGGTGGAGCGGTGCTGTGGAGTCGCCTCCACCTGGGTCAGCACCGCCCCCGCGATGCGGGAAACGTCCTCGTGCCGGTCCTCGTGGAGCCACGACCGAATGAGGCGGTCGACGTCGCGGTCCGTGGTTCTCGAGTCGGTCATTGAGCCACCTCCCGGACCGTCGGCTGTGCGTCGGCAATGAGCGCCGAGCGCAGCTGCCGCGTCGCGTAATGCAATCTCGATCCGACCGTCCCGAGCGGCGCGCCGACGATGTCAGCTACTCGATCGAGCGGCAGGTCCAGGTAGTGGTGCAGGACCACCACCGTCCGATGGTTCAGGGAAAGACGTTGGAAGGCGCGCTCGAGCTGGTCGCGATCGACGACCGCGCTCGTGTCATCGACCACCATCGGTTCGTCAACCGATAGCAGCCTCAGGTTCGGCGCCCAACGGCGGGACTTGCGGCCCTCGGCGTAGCAGGCGCGGACGAGGAGCCGATACGACCAGGCCTCGAAACGGGCCGGGTCATGCAGCTGAGGAAGGTTCTGCCAGACGCTCAGGAGTGCCTGCTGCGTGGCGTCCTCGGCCAGCTCGATGTCGCTCAGGATCCGGTGCGACACGGCCAGGAACCGATCCGC
>DATABV010000012.1:0-27943 GCA_036259395.1 Thermoleophilaceae bacterium
GGTCGTCAACGAGGCGATCGACGCGGTCGTGCTCGGCGAGGCGTTCAAGGCCGAGACGCTCGCCCAGCACATCGCAGAGCGCGTGCGCGACCGTCAGGAGGCGCTGCGCGCCGAGGTGAAGATCGCCGCCCGCTATCCCGAGCGCCAGAACACGCCCGCCTCGGGCTCCGCCACCCAGGAGATCTACACCGTGTTCGGCGTTGCGGTCGCGTCCGAGCGCGGCACGCGGCGGCTGATCGGCGTTGAGGCGCACGGCATGACCGCATGTCCCTGCGCCCAGGAGATGGTCGCCGACCGCTCGCGCGAGCGGCTGCTCGCCGACGGCTTCACCGACGACGAGATCGAGCGCGTGCTGGCGGCGGTTCCCGTGGCGACGCACAACCAGCGCGGCATCGGCCGGCTCTACGTCGGCTGCGTCGAGGGCTGCACCAACACCGTCGAGGCGCGGACCCTGCTGCGGATCGTCGAGGGATCGATGAGCTCGGAGATCTACGAGCTGATGAAGCGCAGCGATGAGGTCGAGGTCGTCGAGCGCGCGCACATGCACCCCCGCTTCGTGGAGGACTGCGTGCGCGAGATGGTGCGGACCGCCGTTGACGAGTTCGCCGGCTTCGACGGCGACACGTTCCTGCTCGCGCGCCAGGAGAACCTCGAGACGATCCACCGCCACAGCGTGGTCGCCGAGCGCCACGGGCTGCTCGGCAGGCTGCGGCAGGAGCTGACCGACGAGGTCCACCTGCAGCGCCACGTCACCATGCGCGAGTGGCTCGAGGGCCCCGCCGCCTTCGCCGACTGAGCCTCCCCCATACGGCCAGACGCGTCGCGGCGGTTCGATCGTCCGGGCGAGGCTGCCGACAGGTGAGCGAGGCTCCATGACGATCGCCCACCGCATCCCGCTGTCCGAGGACACCGCGCTGGTCACGGCGCTGGCCGGTACGGCGATGGCGTTCTCGCACTGCGCCGAGGACGAGGCCGAGCGCTGGCTGCGCGCGCTGCGGCTGCACGGCCAGGTCGGCTGCGCGCTGCAGGCGCTCGGCGTCGGCGAGGCGCCGCTCGAGAGCCGCGCCGCCGAGGGCCCGGACGGCGCTGGAAAGGTTTGCGACGAGCCGTCTGCGTCGCCGCCGCTCGGCGATGCCGCGCTCGACCGGACCGTGCGCGAGGCCGAGCGCCGGGCGATCGAACGCAACGCCGAGGCGGTCGGGACCGCGGACCTGCTGCTCGCCCTGCTCGACGTCTACGGCGAGCCGATGGACCGGGCGCTCGAGGCGCGCGGCGCGACCCGCGACGAGGTGATCGAGCGGCTCGCCGCGATGGGCGACCACCCCGAGCTGGCCTCCGGCTGAGCCGGTCGCGTCAGCGGTCGGCCACGGTGCCGGCGCGGGCATGGCGCTCGCGGGCCAGCTCCTCGATCCGGCGGCGGAAGTTGAGGAAGTAGTCGGCGCCGGAGACGATCGTCGTCAGGACCATCGCGTAGACGAGCAGCTGGACCCACAGGACGTCCGGGTCCGCGACCGCGATCAGCGCGAGCACCGCCGCCGACTGGACGATCGTCTTGACCTTCCCGAGGGCGCTCGCCGGGATCACGACGCCCTGCTGACCGGCCGCGATGCGCAGCCCCGAGACCGCGAACTCGCGCGCGATGACGATCATCGCCACCCACGCGTCGACGCGGTCGAGGCTGACCAGCGTCAGCAGCGCGGCGGCGATCAGCAGCTTGTCGGCGACGGGGTCCATCACCTTGCCGAACGTCGTGATCGACTGGCGCGAGCGGGCGATGTAGCCGTCGAGGCCGTCGGTCAGCGAGGCGAGCACGAACACCGCGGCCGCTAGCTCGGAGCCGCCCTGGGCCTCCGTTCCGAGCGCGACGACGAGCACCGGCACGAGCAGGATGCGCAGCAGCGTGAGGACGTTGGGCAGGTTGAGCGGGAACATCGCTCGCTCAGCTTGACCGATCGCGGCGCGCCTGGAACTCGATGCCTGCCGTGGAGCCGAGCGGGCCGGCTGGGGAGACGGTGAGCGCGAGGGTGACCCAGGTGAAGACGCCGCGGGTCGCGCCGTAGAAGACGAGCGCACAGAGGATCAGCCAGCCAACGCCATGGGACCAGCCGAGGATCGTCTTCGCGTGCTCGCTGCCGCCGCCGATCGCGACGGCCATCAGGGCGGCAAAGAGGCAGAGCTCGAGGATCGAGTAGATGCGAACGGCGGTGAAGTAGGTCACTCGCCGGCGAGGTCCTTGCGGCGCATCGACCACATCTGGGACGCGCGCTCGAGCTCGAGAGCGGCGGCCCACGGAACCGCCGGGGGACCGAGCTCGGTGCGCAGCGAGCGGGCCGTCCGCCGGGCAAGGTCGGGGTCGGCGCCGGGGGCGGCGGCGAGCGCCTGGGCGCGCGCGTCTACCTCGGCGTCGTCGACGGCCTCCCAGGCGAGGCCGAGCTCGGCGGCGCGGGCGCCGTCGATCCGCTCGCCGAAGAGCGTCAGGGCGGAGGCCGCCTCGCGGGCGCCGGTGCGTCCGAGCAGCGCGGCGTGGCCGCCGCCGGGATGGAGGCCGATCGGCAGGAAGCCGGAGATCAGCTTGGCGTCGCGGCCGACGACGCGGACGTCGGTCGCGAAGGCGAGGTTCATGCCGGCGCCGACCGCGCCGCCGCGGACCGCGGCGACCGTCGGCGGCTCCAGCTCGCCGACGCGTTGGAAGGAGCGGTAGACGTCGCCGATGCCGACCCAGGCGTCGGGCGTGGCGGGGTCGCGGCCAGCGTCGGCGAGTGTCTGGCGGTCGCCGCCGGCGCAGAAGAAGCCGCCCTCGCCGCGGACGACGACGGCGCCGACTCCGGGGTCGGCGTCGACCTCCTCGCAGACCTCGACCAACCTGCGCGCCATCGCCCGGGTCAGCGCGTTGCGGCGCTCGGGTGCGTTGAGGACGATCGTCGCGACGCCGCCGTCGCGCTCAAGCAGGATCTCGTCGTCGGACATGCGCGGGGACGCTATCCGGCCGGTGGCCGAAGGCGCCTACTTGTCGTCCAGCTTCTTAGTGTCGCGGGGCTCGACGAACGGCTCCTCGCCGGGCCCGACGTCGCCGGACTCGATCCGTCGGCCGCGCTCGAGCTCGGCGTTGAACTCGGCGCCGATCAGGATCGCGAGGTTGGAGATCCAGAGCCAGACGAGGAAGGCGATCACGCCGCCGAGCGAGCCGTAGGTCTCGTTGTAGGAGGCAAAGTTCGCGACGTAGAGCGCGAAAAGCGCCGAGGCGACGATCCAGAGGCCGACGCCGAGCATGCCGCCCGGGCTGATCCAGCGGAAGCCGGGCTGCTTGACGTTCGGCGCCGCCCAGTAGAGGAAGGCGAACATGAAGCTGACGATCAGGAAGAGGACCGGCCACTTGGCGATGTCCCAGACCGTCACGGCGGTGTCGCCGAGCCCGATCAGGTTGCCGACCTCCTCGGCGAGCGGACCGGTGACGGCGACCGCGATCGCGGTGATCGCGAGCAGGAGGACGAGGACGAGGGTGATGCCGACGCGGACGGGGAGTGTCTTGTAGATCGGCCGCCCCTCGCCGATGTCGTAGATCGAGTTCGACGCCCGCATGAAGGCGGCTACGTAGCCGGAGGCCGACCACAGAGCGGCGGCGAGGCCGGCGATGAAGAGGATGCCTGCGGCGCCCTGGCTGTTCTGGAGGTTCTCGATTGCGCTGACGGCGATGTCGCGTGCGGGGCCGGGCGCCGCCGCCTCGACGTTGTCGATCAGCGACTGCGTCGTCGACTCGCCCAGCAGTCCGATGACCGAGACGAGCGCGAGCAGCGCCGGGAAGATCGAGAGGACGCCGTAGTAGGTGAGCGCGGCGGCCCAGTCGGTCAGGTTGTCGTCCTGGAACTCCTTGAACGTGCGCTTGAGCACGCCCTTCTTCGAGCCGCTGTCGAGCTCTGTCGGCCCGTCGGGCGCGTCGGCGGACCGGTCTCGAGCCGTCGAAGCCATGGACGTGGGATACCACGCGCCCGGCGATCGAAACCAGCGCTGGCGCTGGCGCCGGTGCGTCAGTCGCCCGGCCAGGCCCCGGTCAGCTTCTGGAAGCCCTTGGCGCCGCCGCGGTTGATGACCGCCTTGACGACCGAGAAGATCGCGCCCTGGAGCGCGGCTGCTCCGAGGATCTCCTTCCAGGAGTACTCGCTCTGGCGCGGGGTCGGCGGGTCGTCCGCTCCGGCGAGCCGCTTCCAGATCTGCTTGAAGACACTGCTCGCGACCAGGCCGCCGAGCAGGCCGGCGATGATCCCGAACGGGGCGTAGAGAGCCTTGGCCATCGTGATCGATGGTACGGGATTGAGCGGCGTGCGAACGGGTAGAACGCCGGCTCGATGATGGTCCCGGTGATCCTCGACATCGACGGCACGCTCGTCGACACGAACTACCACCACGCGCTCGCCTGGCAGCGCGCGCTGCGCCAGCACGGCGAGACCGTGCCGGCGTGGCGGATCCATCGCCATATCGGGATGGGCGGCGACCAGATCGTCACCGCGCTCGTCGGCGAGGAGTTCGAGCAGCGCTGCGGCGACGCGGTTCGCGAGACCGAGGGCGAGCTCTACAAGCAGCTGATCGGCGAGGTCGGTCTGCTCCCCGGCGCGCGCGGGCTGCTCGTCGAGCTGCGCGCGCGTGGCGTCACGACGGTGCTTGCGAGCTCCGCCAAGGCCGACGAGGTCGAGGTCTACCTCGACATGCTCGACGCCCGCGAGCTGGTCGACGACTGGACGACCTCGGCCGACGTCGAGGCGACCAAGCCCGAGCCCGACCTCGTGCGCGCGGCGCTCGACAAGGCGGGAAGCCGCGAGGCCGTGCTGGTTGGCGACTCCGTCTGGGACTGTCGTGCCGCGGCCCGGGCGGGCGTGCCGACGGTCGGCGTCCTGACCGGCGGGTTCTCGCGCGAGGAGCTGCTCGAGGCCGGCGCGGCGGTCGTCTACGAGTCGGCGGCCGACGTCTGCGCGCACCTCGACGAGCCGCCGTTCGGCAGCGCGGTCGAGGCGCCGCGCATGTCGGCGGCGCCGCCTTCGAGCTGAGCGAGCGGTTTGCCGGCGTAGGCCCGGGGTAGGTCGCTGGCGTGCGGATCGTCGTCGTCGGAGCTAGCGGGAACGTCGGCACCAGCGTGCTCGAGGCGCTGGCGGCCGACACCGCGGTCGAGGAGATCGTCGGGGTCGCCCGCCGCAAGCCGGCGCTGACCCAGGCGAAGACGACGTGGGTCGAGGCCGACGTGGTCAGCTCGGACCTGACCAACATCTTCCGCGGCGCCGACTGCGTGATCCATCTCGCCTGGCTGATCCAGCCGTCGCGCGACCTCGAGACGCTGCAGGCGGTCAACGTCGAGGGCAGCGCACGCGTCTTCCATGCGGTCGGGACGGCGGGCGTGCCGGCGCTCGTATACGCGTCCTCGGTGGGCGCCTACTCGCCCGGGCCGAAGGATCCGCCGGTCGACGAGAGCTGGCCGACCGAGGGCGTAATGAGCTCTTACTACGCGCGCCACAAGGCCGCGACCGAGCGACTGCTCGACCGCTTCGAGCTCGAGCAGCCCGGCGTCAGGGTGGTGCGGCTGCGGCCGGGACTGATCTTCAAGCGCGAGGCGGCGGCCGAGATCCGCCGGTTCTTCATCGGGCCGCTGCTGCCGAACCCGCTCGTGCGGCGCTCGCTGATCCCGATCGTGCCGCGCGCGAAGCGGCTCGTCTTCCAGGCCGTCCACGCGCGCGACGTCGGCGAGGCCTACAGGCTGGCGGCCGTAAGCGACGTGCGCGGAGCGTTCAACGTGGCCGCCGACCCGGTGCTCGACGGCGAGGTGCTCGCCGAGGCGCTCGGCGCGCGGCCCGTGTCAATCCACCCGGGGGCGCTGCGCGCGCTCGCCGACGCGTCATGGCGGCTGCGCCTCCAGCCGGCGGCGCCGACGTGGCTGGACCTCGCGTTCGGCGTTCCGACGATGGACACCACCCGCGCGCGCACCGAGCTCGGCTGGACGCCGCGGCGGCGCTCCGACGAGGCGCTGCTCGAGCTGCTCGAAGGCCTGCGCGACGGCGCCGCCCACGACACGCCGCCGCTCGAGGCGCAGGCCGGCGGCCCGCTGCGAGTGAAGGAGCTGCTGACCGGGGTCGGAGGGCGGCAGTGACCGCGACGCCGGCCTGGGGGTGACGCGGTGACGGTGACCGAGCCGATGGATGCGACGCCGTTCCTGCCCGAGCCGGGCGCGACGATCGACGAGCTGGCGCGGGCGGCCGAGGACTGCCGCGGCTGCCCGCTCTGGCGCGGAGCGACCCAGGCGGTGCTCGGCGAGGGTCCGCTCGATGCGCGCGTGGTGCTCGTCGGCGAGCAGCCCGGCGATCGCGAGGACGTCGAGGGGCGTCCGTTCGTCGGACCGGCCGGCCAGGAGCTCGACCGGGCGCTCGAGGAGGCGGGCATCGACCGTGACGATGCCTACGTCACCAACGCGGTCAAGCACTTCAAGTTCAAGGAGCGCGGCAAGCGGCGGATCCACGACAAGCCGACCTACAGCGAGGTCGGGGCCTGCCTGCCCTGGCTGGAGCGCGAGCTCGAGCAGCTGCGGCCGCAGGCGCTCGTCGCGCTCGGCGCGACGGCGGCGCAGGGCCTGCTCGGACGGGACTTCCGCGTCACCCGCCAGCACGGGCAGCTGGTCGAGTCGGAGCTGGCGCCGGTGGTGACCGCGACGCTGCACCCGTCGGCCGTCCTGCGCGCGCGCAGCGACGAGGCGCGGCGCGAGATGCACCAGACGCTGGTCGAGGACCTGACCTTCGTGGCGAAGCACCTCGACTGAGGCGACGCTCGCGGCGTGCGGCGAACGTTTCGCGCCATCGGCGCTGGGTACGGCTTGGACATGACCGACGATCGAGAGCAGCGAGCCCGCGACAAGCCGCCGACCGGCTTTCCCGAGCCTCCTGGCGAGGATCCCGGCGACCTGACGCGCCACGACGATCCACACCACACGCTCAACAACCCCGTCGGCGAGCCGGACCCGACGGAGTGGCCCGATCCCTACGAGCAGCGCGAGGACCCACGCGACCCGCCGGACCCCGACGGACAGCCGTTCGGCGAGAACGCGCACGCTCCGACCGGGAGCACCAGCACTAGCGAGCCGCACCCGTCGAAGGACCCGGAGGCGATCCAGACGGACGCGCCGGAGCGCGACAACCTCGACGACTGAGGTTCGCTCGCGCTCGACGCCGCGGCCGCGCTCAGTGCAACGGGCCGGGCGCGCGGTCGGCGCTGGTCAGCTCGAAGATCCAGAAGTCGCGGCCGATCACCGGCACCGAGACGTTGTGCACCGGGACGCCGCTGAGCGAGGCCTCGAACGTGCCGGCATGGGCGTGCCCGTGCAACACGAGGTCGGGACGGTGCTCGAGCAGCGGCGCCGCGAGACGGTCGCTGCCGAGGAACGTCCAGATCTCGGTCGGCTCGCCGCGCAGCGTGTCGGAAAGCGGCGCGTAGTGCAGCAGCGCGATCCGGAACGGGCACAGCGCGATCTGGGCGAGGCCGTGCGAGAGCGCCTCGGCCTCCGCCCCGGTCTCGGCGTAGATCGCGCGCAGCGACGGCTCGCCGAAATCGGGCAGGCCGAGGCCGTGGAGGCCGCCGACGAAGCCCTTCGCGCCCGCCACGCCGACTTGGACACCGCCGACCTCGTAGATCGCGTGCCTGCGGTCGAGGACGTCGATCCCGGCCTCCGAGAGGACGGCGGCAAGCTCCGGCGCGCGACCGGCGTGGTGGTCGTGGTTGCCGAGCACGGCGGCGACCGGGACGCTGAGATCGCGGCAGGCGTCGGCCAGCGCCGCGGCCTGCTCGGGCTCCCCGTGCGTGGTGAGGTCGCCCGCGAGCAGGACGAGGTCGGCGGCGCCGTCGAGCGCCGCGAAGGCCTCGCGTGCGGCGGCCGCCTTGGCGCCGTCGCAGTGGATGTCGCCGGCGGCCGCGACCCTGATCGTCGCGCGCTCCTTGGGGTCCGCCCCGAGGACGTGCGTGGTCGCGGTCATGGAATCCCCATACCCGGGTAAGGGGCATCCATGGCGAGCAAGGAGTTCGAGGCGATCCAGGAGACGCTCAAGCGGACCGTCGCGCTGCTGCGCGGCGCGGGCGTCGACTTCCTGCTCGGGGGCAGCCTCGCGAGCTGGGCGCGCGGCGGGCCCGAGACCAGCCACGACCTCGACCTGCTGCTCACCCACGAGAACGCCGAGCGGGCGTTGACCGCGCTGGGCGAGGCGGGGATGCGGACCGAGCGACCGGTCGAGGGCTGGCTCTACAAGGCCTGGGACGGCGAGGTCCTGGTCGACCTCATCTTCGGCCCGTCGGGCCTCGAGGTCGACGAGGTGATCGCCCGCGGCGAGGACCTGCCGGTGCTCGGCATGACGCTGCCGACGATGGCGCTCGAGGACGTGCTCGCCACCAAGCTGCTCGCCCTGAGCGAGCACCGAATCGAGTACACGGCCCCGCTGCAGACCGCGCGGGCGCTGCGCGAGCAGATCGACTGGCGCCGGCTGCGCGAGCAGACGCGCGGCTCCGCCTACGCCGACGCGTTCTTCGTGCTGCTCGAGGGGCTCGGCGTGATCTCGGACCAGAGCTTCGCGGGAGCCGGCGTGCGCGTCGTCGACCCGCCGCGGCCGATCAGGGAGACGGGATAGCCGCATGGCGAAGATCGGCTACGCGCTGTCGAGCGAGGAGCACACCCCCGCCGACCTCGTGTCATACGGGCGCCGGGCGGAGGAGGCGGGCTTCGACTTCGCGCTGATCTCGGATCACTTCCACCCGTGGCTGGACGTCCAGGGCCACTCGCCGTTCGTCTGGACGGTGCTCGGAGCGCTGGCGCAGCGGACCGAGCGGCTGGTGCTCGGGACCGGCGTCACCTGTCCGACGACCCGCATCCATCCCGCGATCGTCGCGCACGCTGCGGCTACGACGGCCGCGCTGGCCGAGGGGCGGTTCTGGCTCGGCGTCGGCACCGGCGAGAACCTCAACGAGCACATCCTCGGAGACCACTGGCCGCCGACGTCGGTCCGCCGCGAGCAGCTCGCCGAGGCGGTCGATGTGATCCGCGCGCTCTGGAGCGGCCGTCAGGTCGAGCACTACGGTCGGCACTACACAGTCGAGAACGCGCGCCTCTACACGCTGCCCGACAGGCCGCCGCCGATCATGGTCGCGGCGTCGGGGACCAAGGCGGCCGAGCTGGCCGGCGAGATCGGCGACGGATTGGTCGCACTGGCGCCGCAATCGGAGATCCCGGACACCTTCGCCGCGAGCGGCGGCGAGGGCAAGCCGCGGATCGCCCAGCTGCACGTCTGCTGGGGCGAGGACGAGGCCGAGGCGCGCCAGCTCGCTCACGAGCAGTGGTCGAACAGCGGGCTCGGCGGCGAGCTCTCGCAGGAGCTGCCGACGCCGGCCCACTTCGAGCAGGCGGCCCAGACCGTGCGCGAGGAGGATGTGACCGGGCCGCTTCCGTGCGGACCGGATGTGGAGCAGTACCTCGACTCTGCGCAGCAGTACCTGGACGCCGGCTTCGACCACCTCTACTGGCACCAGATCGGGCCGGACCAGGAGGGGTTCATCGGCTTCGCGGAGCGCGAGCTGCTGCCGCGGCTGCAGGGGTGACAGCCGCCCGAGAAAGTCACACGATCAGGCTGTATACATAACACGGTAGGGCTGGGACGGTTCGGCGTGTGCAGGCCGACCCGTCCGACTGGCTCGTCGCATTGGGCGACGCGCTGCGTGAGGCGCGCCAGGATGCCGGCATGAGTCAGGAGCGGCTCGGGCTCGACGCTGGCATCCACCGCAACTACGTCGGCGGCGTCGAGCGCGGCCAGCGCAACCCGTCGGTCGAGTGCATCGTGACGCTCGCCAACCAGCTCGACGTCGCGCCGCCCGACCTGTTCGTCAAGGCCGGAGAGCTGTTGAGCCGCTCCCGTCCCGCTTCGGCTTCGGCTTCGCGAAAGTGACGCGGCGCGTTCTGGTCGCGGGCGTGCCGCCCGTCGGCGCGAACGTCACGCGGACCCGAATGCGGAGACGACCGCGGCTGGCTCGGAGCTTGCGGCCGGCACGGGTCAGCCGCAGCAAGATCCTTGCGTTGCCGGCGCGCTGCACGCGTCGCGTCGCCGGACGCAGCAGGGGCTTCCCGCTCCGCTCCGCCTTGCCGCGCTTGCGCTTCCGGGCCCCGTTCGCTCGCGCGACCGCCGCCCGCGCCGGCGAGCTGGCTCGCAGCAGCCCCGCGCCCGGCACGCGGAGCCCAAGGCGGGCTGCGTCGCCGCCAGCGAGCAGCCGAACTCCCGGACGCAGCGTGAAGGCGTTGCTCGGCGGAAGCGGGGTCCGCGGCTGGCCGGCGCCCTCGCCGACGTAGTCGGCGTTGACGAGGACGACGGCGCTGGGCAGAGAGCCGCCCATCAACGCTTGGCCACTCGCACGCAGCCCGGGCGCGATGTACGAGGCGATCGACGACGATCCCGGAGCGGTGTGCAAGGGCAGGCTGCTGCCGAGGCTCAACAGCGTGATGCCGAGATAGTCGACGACCTCGACCGGCTCGCCGTCGATCACCTCGACCGTGTTGACGACCGGAAGGTTCACCGGCACCTCATTGACGGTGTTCGGCTGCGGTGTGAAGACCTGGCTCTCGAACGGTGTCGTGCAGCAGATGATCCCGGCCGGCCCGCCGTTGTCCACGGTGCCGGCCTGTGACCGCATCGCGCGCACGACCGTGAACGCCATCGGGCCGACCCGCGGACCGGTGCGGACCCGCGCCCGGACGATCCTCCAGCCGCCGCGCGGAGTCTGCGACGTCCAGGACCCTGCACTGTCCATTCCCCAGTAGGTGCACGTCGCCGGGACCGGAATGACGTTCCGCAGCGGGGGCAGGACTGTGCTCTCGCACCCCTCGGCGACGTTCGCGGGGACGTTCAGGGGCGCGCCGACCGTCACCTGGGCGGCGGCGGCAGGGGCGAGCACGGCGGCGATCGTCGGCGCGCAGAGCGCGATCCGCAGCGGCTGGGACATGCGATTCGACCTCCTCGAGGCGGGAGAGGGAGCTGGCGGAGCGGCGGGGCAGCGCCGAAGTAAACCACTCGCCAGCTCGGTCGCTAGAACTAGCGGCATCTCGGGCTCGCGCTTCACACGACGCCAGCTGATCGGCGCCGCGGGCGTCGGCGCGACCGCTACCGCCGCGGCCGCGGCCGGCTGGAACGGCCTAGCGGTCAACCTCGACGGCCGCCGGAACATCGTCCTGATCGTCGTCGACACGCTGCGCGCCGACCACCTCGGCTGCTACGGCAACGACTCGATGCACACGCCGAACATCGACGCCCTCGCGGCGGGCGGGATGCGCTTCAGCCGCGTCTTCCCAGAGGCGATGCCGACGATTCCTACCCGGCGGTCGATCCTCACCGGCAGGCGGGCGTTCCCGTTCCGCGACTGGGAGCCGTGGGCTGGCCTCGGCACGACGCCCGGCTGGCGGCCGATCGAGCCCGGGGTGCCGACGCTGGTCACCGAGCTCGGCCGCCGTGGCTACCGGACCGCGTGCGTAACCGACAACCCGTTCCTCGGCTTCGCCAGCACCTACCGGCCGTTCCGGCGCAGCTTCGACCGCTTCGCCGCGGTCCATGGCCAGACGCCGCGCGGCGACCCGCCGCCGGACATCAGCATCGAAGAGGCGCGTCGGCTGATACCGCGCAGCCGTTGGGACGATCTGCGCCACATCGACGACATGCGCCGCTATCTTGCGGCCAACGGCGGTCGCGGTGGCGACGTCGACGAGAGCTCGACGGCGACCGGCCGAGTGTTCGCCTCGGCTCGGTGGCTCGCCCGGCGGATGCTCACCAAGCGCCCGTTCCTGCTGATGGTCGACGCGTTCGACCCGCACGAGCCGTGGGCTGCCCCATCGTCCTACGCCGACCTCTACCGCGAGCCTGGCGACGACGGGCTCCCACCGATGGGCGACGTCGGCTATACGCCGGTCGAGGAACTGACGCCAACCGAGTTGCAGCGCGTGCGAATCGCCTACCGAGCGACGCTCTCGATGGTCGACAACCAGATCGGCAAGCTGCTCGACACGCTCGACCGGCTCGGCCTCGCGAACAACACCGTCGTGATGCTCGTCTCCGACCACGGTTTCCATCTCGGCGAGCGCGACTGGGTCGGCAAGTCGGCCTGGAGGCTCACGCCCGAGCTGACGCGCGTGCCGCTGATCGTGCGTGACCCCGACGGCCGCGGCGCAGGAGTCGCCAGCGACTGGTTCGCCGACACGCACGACCTCGCGCCCACGCTGCTGTCTCTGTCCGGTGCGCGACCGTCGACCGCGTTCGCCGGCGCCGACCTCTCCCCGATCGCCGATGGTGGCCTTCCCGACGAGCCGCGCGACTTCACCTACGGCGGCTACTCGAACCACTCCTACGTGCGGGACGACGACTGGGCGATGGTCACCAACAACGAACGCACAGGCGCCCAGCTGTACGACCTCCACGCCGATCCGGACGAGCGCGTCGACATCGCGAGCAGCCGCCCGGAGGTGGTCGAGCGCCTCTACGAGCGGATGGTCGCCGACATCGGAGCTCCACCGCCGTACTACTCGGCAGCGGAGCTTGCGCGAACGCCGCGCCGGGCGCCCGCTAGCTGGTAGCCGCCTTACCGAGGCGAGCCGGTAGGCTGGCCGCCTGGTGTGCCGGGAAGACTGGTCGGCGACCGTCTCGTCGACCCCTGAGGAGGCTCCTGTGCCGCCGTTCCGTCCCATGGCAGACCCGCAAGGCGCTCGCTGATGCTGCTCGCGATCGCGATCTTCGTCGCGGCGTTGGCACTGATCGCGTCCGAGCGCGTCGACCGGACGAAGGTCGCGCTGCTCGGCGCGACGCTGATCGTGCTGACCCAGACGATCGACCAGGAGCATGCGATCGAGGCGGTCGACTGGAACACGATCGGCCTGCTCGCCGGGATGATGCTGATGGTCAAGCTGACCGAGGCCACCGGCGTCTACACGTGGGTCGCGATTCGCGCGGGACAGCTGTCGAAGGGAAGGCCGCTGGCGGTCGTCGTGTCGCTGGCCGTGACGACCGGCGTGCTGTCGGCGTTCCTCGACAACGTGACGACCGTCCTATTGATCGTGCCGATCACGTTCCTGCTCGCGGACACGCTCGACGTCGATCCCGTGCCGTTGATCGTGATCGAGATCATCGCGTCGAACATCGGCGGCACGGCCACGCTGATCGGCGATCCGCCGAACATCCTGATCGCCGGTCACACCGGCCTGTCGTTCGGGGCGTTCATAGTGAACCTGGCGCCGATCGTGGTCGTGGCGCTCGCCGTCGTGATCCCGGGCCTGTACCTCGTCTTCCGGTCGAGGCTGCGGATCGCGCCCGAGTCACGTGCGCGGATGATGGAGCTCGACGCCGACCGCTCGATCGAGGACGCGGCCGAGGCGAAGCGCACCGTGCCGATCCTCGTCGTCACGATCCTGCTCTTCTTCGCGCACAAGGCGCTGCACATCGAGCCCGCCACCGTCGCGCTCGCCGGCGCGAGCGTGATGCTGCTGGTCACGCGTCAGTCGGTCGAGGAGGCGCTCAGCGGAATCGAGTGGTCGACCTTGTTCTTCCTGATCGGCCTGTTCGTGATGGTCGGCGCGCTCGAGGCGACTGGCGCGCTCGACGAGGTCACCGACGGCATCGCGTCGGTGACCGACGGCAACCGCACCGCGGAGCTGCTCGGGATCGTCTGGGTATCGGCGATCGGCTCGGGAATCGTCGACAACATCCCGTTCACGGCGGCGATGATCCCCGTCGTCGACTCGCTCGGAGGCGCAACTGACGACGCCTACTGGTGGGCGCTGGCCCTCGGTGCGTGCTTCGGCGGCAACGCGACGATCGTCGCCGCGGCGGCGAACGTCGCCGCCTCCGGGATGGCGGCGAACGCCGGCCGTCCGATCTCCTTCCTCTACTTCCTCAAGTACGGCCTCGGCGCGACCGCGGTCTCCTTGATCCTGGCAACCGCGTATGTGATGGTGAGGTACGCATGACACCGCGAGCGATCAGCGACGTCGTCCAGCGCGAGGCGCCGCTCCTGCGCACCGACGAGACGATCGAGCAGGCGACCCGGACGCTGCTCGCCGGCGACCTGCCCGCCCTGCCGGTCGTCGACCCCGACGACGGCTTCGCCGGCATCTACGGCGAGCGCGAGTTCATGACCGCCGTCTTCCCGGGGTATCTCAAGCAGCTCAGGTACGCCGGCTTCGTCACCCAGTCGCTCGACGACGCGCTCGAGCGCAACGAGACCTGCCGCGGCGAGGCGGTCTCCAAGCACATGAACACCGAGCACGTCGACGTCGGCCCGGACTTCGCCGACCTCCAGATCGCAGAGACCTTCCTCCACCACCGCGTGCTGGTCGTGCCCGTGGTCGACCACGGAACGGTCTGCGGCGTCATCACGCGCAGCGACTTCTTCCGCGCCGTCGCCGGGCGCTTCCTCGGCTGAGTCGGCCGATGGCCTGGGAGCTCGTCGCCGCTCATTGCGAGTCGTCGGCCCCTGGCCGCTCGCGCCTGCCCTCGATCAGGAACGCGCCGACCGTCCCGGCCAGCGACGCGATCAGGACCAGGCCGAAGGCGAAGCCGGCGAGCATGACGATCCGGCCGCCGGTGCTCGCTGGGACGGGATCGCCCTGGAGCGCGAGCACGACCGCGGACGCCCACAGGATGGCGTCGCCGAAGGAGTCGAACGCCGGCTCGCTGACGTCGCGCTCGAAGAGGAACGCGAGCTGTGCCGCGGCGACCGTCACGACGACGCCGATGGCGCCGAGGTAGCCGAGCCGCGAGCCGAACAGCGCCCGTGCGCTGCCGACGCTGCGATACGAGCTCGAGAGGACGCGGGCGCCGGGAAGCGCCCGACCGAGGCGAACGAGCCGCAGGAAGCGCAGGAGACGGAGCGTCGGCACCAGGAGCGCAACGGCCTGGATCCAGTTTCGGCGCAGGAAGCGGGCGCGCCGCGGCGCGAGCCACAGCTTCACGGCGAACTCGGCGAGGAAGACCGCCCAGATCGTCCAACCGGCGATCTCGAGCGCTCGCGCCGCGGAGGGGCTGAGGTCGACCGCGAGCTCGTAGCCGACCAGGAGGGCGAACAGCACGCCCAGCCACGCCATCGCGGGATCGAGCCGCTCGGTCGCGCCGGCGGCCCAGCGCTCGAAGGCGTCGTCGTCGCCGTGGCGCAGCTCGGCGCAGCGGCGCCTGACGCGCTTCGTTCGGCGGCCGCCCTCTCGCCGGTCGGCTTCGCCTGCGTGGGCGTCCATGCGTGGTAGGTACCCAGCACGCCGGTGGTCAGCCCGGAAAGAGCCCGATGTGATTCGGATCCTGCGTGCGGCTAGCGCGTCGGGGCGACGTCCTGGGCGATGACGCTGCTCGCGGTCTGCGTCCTCGCGGCGACGCACGTCCTCGCGGGGAAGCTGCGCTTCCTCGAGGGCGTCCCGCGGAGCCGCTGGCTGTCGTTCGCCGGCGGCGTGTCGGTGGCGTACGTGGTCGTCAGGATCCTGCCCGAGCTGAGCGCCGGCCAGCGCGAGGTCGACCATCCGGCGAACGCGCTGCTTCCGTTCCTCGAGGGCCACGTCTACCTGCTCACGCTCGCCGGGCTCGTCGCCTTCTACGGGGTCGAGCGCTCGTCGTCGAGTTCGCGCGCGCGACGGCGCGAGGCCTCGGGGATCGACGCGACCGACCGCTCGGCGTTCGTCGTCAGCATCGGCGGCTTCGCCGTCTACAACGTCATCGTGGGCTACGTCTTGGCGGACTTCGACGCGACGCGCGAGCACTCGCTGGCCGCCCTCGCGGCCGCGCTCGCCGTCCACTTCCTCGTCAACGACTACGGCCTGCGCGAGCACCACAAGGACGCCTACCGGGATGTCGGCCGGTGGGTGCTGGCTGCCGCGGTCCTGGTCGGCTGGGCGATCGGGCGGTCGGCGGAGCTGGACGAGGCCGGCGTCGCGCTGCTCGTCGCGTTCCTCGCCGGAGGCATCATCCTGAACACCTTCAAGGAGGAGCTGCCGCGCGACCGCGAGAGCCGCTTCCTCCCGTTCGTCGCCGGCGCGGCCGGCTATGCCGCGCTCCTGCAGCTCGTCTGATCGGGACGCCGGTGTGAAGCAAGCGGGATTGTGGGTACCGCATGCTGAACCGACGAAAGGAACGCCCGTTGCTGGAGCGCGTGCGCAACACCTTCTGGGCGCTGCCGGCGCTCGGGATAGCGGTAGCGATCGGCGCCGCGCTGGCGCTGCCCGTCCTGGACGACACGATCACCCTGCCCGACGCCGTGTCGTTCAGCGGCAGCGCCGACACAGCCCGGGCGACCCTGCAGATGATCGCCACGGTCGCGGTGTCTGTCGCCGGGATCAGCTTCTCGGTGATCGTCGTCGCGCTGGTGCTGGCGTCACAGCAGCTCAGCCCGCGCGTCATGCGCAGCTTCCAGCGCCATCCGCTCAACCAGGCGGTCCTCGGCCTCTTCCTCGCGACGGCCGCGTTCAGCCTGTTCGTGCTCGGCTCGATCGACGACAGCAGCGACGAGGTCCCGGAGGTGGCGGTGACTGTTGCGATGGTGCTTGCCGCCCTGTCGCTCGCGACGTTTGTGGTCTTCCTGCACCACATGGTGCGGTCGCTGAACGCGTCGGCCGTCATCCGGCGGATTGCGGCGGAGGGTCACGAGGCGGTGCACACGCCGTATCCGGAGTACGTGGGAGAGGCGCCGGGTGACGCCGAGGCGGCCGAGCGCGACGCGCGCGCGATCGTCGAGCGGTCGGTCTCGCGTGAGGTCCGCGCGCCGCGGGCCGGCTACCTGGCATCGGTGAAGGCGGACGACGTCCTGGCGACGGCCGACGACTGCGACGGCTTCGTCGAGCAGCGGCAGGCAATCGGCGACTTCACCGTGACCGGTGGGCTGCTGGCGGTCGTCTGGTGCTCGCGGGAGAGCCTCGACGAGCTGGCCGAGCGGGTCGAGACTGCGTTCGTGCTCAACGAGGAGCGGCTCGTCGACGGTGACGTCGCGTTTCCGCTGCGCCAGCTCGCCGATGTTGCGCTCAAGGGGCTGTCCCCCGGGATCAACGACCCGACGACGGCCGAGAACGCGATGGATTCGGTGACGGACAGCTTGGTGCGGCTGGCGCGGCAACCAGAGCCGGCGCTGCTTCGACTGGCGCCAAGCGGGACGCCGCGCCTGCGCGCGACGACGCCGAGCCTGGACGCGCTGATCAAGCTCGGCTTCGACCAGGTCCGGCGCGACGGTGCCGCGCAGCCGTCGTTCGCGGTGAGGCTGTTGGAGCTGCTGGCGGCGCTGCGCGACGTCGGCGGCGCGCGTGCCGCGGGCTCCGAGGAACTGGACCGCCAGGCTCGCGCCGTGCGAGACCATGCGATCGCGCTCGCCGACATTCCCGCGGACGTCGAGCTGCTGCGCCGCTCGTACGACCGGCTGCATGGCTCTGCCGCCTTTGGCGACGGCCGCGGGTCGTTGCCTCGCGACGTCGTGGCGCGTTAGACGCCGGCGTCAATCCAGTGCGAGCTCGTCCTGGAGCGGCGGATAGGTGAGGTAGGTGCCGTCGACGACGGCGAACGGCGTCAGCTCGTGGCGTTGCGTGCGGCCGTCGGGCATGAGGTGGACGACGGCGTGCCCGCGCACGAGCAGCGCGTCGGCGAGCAGACGGCGGTGGCAGCGCCACCAGGGCGCCTCGGCGCACATCGCGGCGACGCTGCGTTCGTCCGCGAGCGCGAGCAGCCGGTCGAGGCCCGCCTCGAACTCGGCGCTCTCCATGTGGTCGGCGTACCCCTGGAACTGACGCACCTCCCAGCCGCCGTTGGGGGAGTCCGGGACCGGCTTACGCCGCCCGCCGAGCTCGGGAAGGTGCTCGTAGCCGATCCCCGCGTCGGCGAGCCACTCGCGCATCGCCTCGGCGGCAAACCACGGCATCCTGCGCGAGCCGGGAAAGCGCCGCACGTCGGCGATCGCCTCCACGCTCGCGCCGCGCAGGAGCTCCACCAACCGGTCGGGCTCGTGGGTCGAGTGGCCGACTGTGGTCAGGATTGGCACTGTCGTGGCCATGGCGCGAGCGTACGCATACCTGCTTCAGCGCTTCAGAGCGGCTCCCGGTCAAGCCCACGCAGTCCTAGACTCCGATGCCGTGCCGTCGCCAGAGCAGCCATGAAGCGGAGGGTGCTGGTCCTCGGCGCTGGCTTCGGCGGGCTCGAGCTGGCGACGCGGCTGTCCGAGACGGTCGCGGACGCCGTCGACGTGACGCTGCTCGACCGCAACGACTCGTTCTACTTCGGGTTCTCCAAGCTCGACGTGATGCTGGGCCGCGAGGGGGCCGACGCGGTCCGGCTGCCGTATGGCGACATCGCGAAGGACGGGGTCGAGTTCCGTCAGGAGACGGTGACCGCCATCGACCCGGAGGCCCGGCGCGTGGCGACGGACGTGGGCACCTACGAGGCCGACTTCCTCGTCGTTGCGATGGGCGCTGACTACGACATGGCGGCCACCCCGGGCTTCGAGGAGGGCGGTCACGAGTACTACACCCTCACGGGCGCCGAGCGCCTGCGCGACGCGCTGGCCGACTTCGACGGCGGGCGCGTCCTCGTGTCGGTCCTCGGGCAGCCGTTCAAGTGCCCGCCCGCGCCGTTCGAGGGAACGTTCCTGCTGGACGAGCACTTCTCCGAACAGGGGATCCGCGACGCGGTGGAGATGGCGATCGCGTTTCCGATGCAGCGCCCGGTGCCGGTGACCGGCGAGGTGTCGCAGATGTTCCGCGACGGCCTGGCGACGCGAGGGATCGAGGAGCTTCCCCAGCACCTCGTCACCAGTCTCGACCCAGCCGCGGGAGTGGCACGGCTGGCGACCGGCAAGACGCTCCCCTATGACCTGTTCGTCGGCATCCCCGTACACCGCGCGCCGGACCCGCTCCCCGCCTCGGGGCTGGCGGTAGATGGCTGGGTCCCCGTCGACCAGGCCAACCTCCGGACGCGCTTCCCACAGGTCTACGCCCTCGGCGACGTCTGCACCGGCCCTCGGACCGTTCCGAAGGCCGGGATCTTCGCCGAGTCCGCCGCGCTGGTCGTCGCCGACGACATCGCGGCGAAGGTCTCCGGCGCGGAGCCGCCGCCGCCCTACGAGGCGTCGGGGGTCTGCTACGCCGAGTTCGGCGACGGACTCGTCGGCAAGGTCGAGATCAACTTCCTACGGGGCGATGCGCCGGCGGCGCAGCGTCACGATCCCTCGCGCGAGCAGGCCGCCGAGAAGGCCGACTTCGGCGCGACGCGCCGTGCGCGCTGGTTCGGGGCCTGAGCGCACCTCGTCGGCGAGACTTCCCCAAGATCATCCCAGCGGAAGCCGCGTGGGCGATCCAGGGCAGCGCTCGAGCAGCTGCTGTCTTGCGTCCCGACTCGACCGGCAAGTGTTCCTCTTTGACCAAGGCCATGAACTCACTATGGCAGTACACATCCATCCGTCGATCCGGCTGCCTAGTCTCGACCGATGGTCCACGATTCATCGAGCCAACCGTCGAGCGCGACCCTCTCCGCCTCGCAACTGATTCCACTACTGCGCGCGATTGCAGATCCGGAGGGCGACGGCACGATCTCCCCTCAGGACGCTGCGTCAATAGAACGGGTCGAGACGAACCTGACCCGCTTCCTCGGCCTCGGCTAGCCCTTGATCGCCTCAGCGAATCAAGACGACTTCGACACCCACCTCGACGGTCCCCCAGGCCCGATCAGCCGTATGCACGGGAAGACCAAGTCGTCGCGCTAGAGACAGGCACGCCCTGTCGGCGAGCGACAGGCCTGCCGTGCGCGTCGATGCCCACATGCTTGCCGCAATCTCAGCGTCGTCGCCACTGAAGTCCTCGATGGAGACCCCAAGCGCCTCGAGGCTGTCTCGCCTGCCTGTGAGATCCAACCCGAGCGCGTTGTAGCGCTGGAGCACCTCGGACCAGTTGACGGCTGAGATGACAGCGGCGCCAAGCAACCCCTCGACAGCGTCGGACCCCGACTCCTCCCAGAGCAGGGCGATCACCGCGGAGGCATCGAGAACCGCTCCGGGCCCGTCAGCCATGCTCGGCAGCCTCGCGGCGCGCCTCGGCGCGCCGCTCAGCGATCAACTCGTTGACCATGCTCGTCCCGGCGGGAGTCGTTCCGCGCAACTCGCCGCGCAGCCGCTCGAGGATCTGCTCCCGCCGCTCGATCACTAGCCGATCTTCCTCCACATGTGCCATCAGCGTCTCCCCTGGCTGAATCTCCAACGTCCGCCTCATCTCCGCAGGGATTACCACCCGGCCCTGAGGTCCGATGCGCAAAGGGACTGCTCTAGCTCGACGTGCCATATCGATCGAAGTGTGGCAGATGCGCCGAGGCGTGGCAACCGAATTGCTCGACGCCGGGATCTCAACACCGGACCGGTAGGGTCCAGCACCTGCCCATGGTCCCCCTCCCGGTAGCGCCGCCGCCCGCGATCTTCCCGGCGGTAAGGATCCCACTGCTTGTTTCGTGCCCTTGCTGATCCGGAGGGCGAGGGCAAGGGAGCAATCACGCTGACGACGCCGCAGCGATCGAGCAGATCGAAACGAACCTCGCCGCTACCGCAACGGCAGCGAGAGCCGACGCCCGGATTCGAACCGGGGACCCCTTCATTACGAGAGCGTTGAGAAGGCGTCGAGCTGGGTCGATTTGGCTTGGGTAAGGCCAGCTCGGTCAGGCTCGCTCGGGTCAGATTTGCCGAGTTGGGGACATGGTTCGGGACACGCTGTCACCAGCACCAGGCGACTCTAGGCTCCGACCTGACGAACCCAATCGCGAACCATCATCCCGACTCGCTCTACATCCTCCACGCCGAGGAAGCCACTATGCATGATGACGTTTCGGGATCGCTCAACCGCATCAAAGATGCTCTTTGCCCACTCCGGCGACGGCCAAAATGGCGCAAAGGCCTCCTCGTTTGCCCGCATCACATTCAGCAAGTCCCCGAAGTCGATGAAGCTAACGGGATCGTCGCCTCGCTGAGTGTGAAACCGGTGCTTGGCCTCGTCCTCCTGTCGGCGCTTAGCCTTGCCCTGGATGTTGTTGGACACGCAGGTGTCCCACCACTCGGCTCCCTCCTGCTCAACTAGGACCCGCCGCACCAGATCCCGCACGGTGTTCTCGAAGGCCGCGATCGCCGTGTATACCGTGGCCATCCTCCGAGCCTGGGCGACAAAATGATCGTCCAGTAGGTCCAATGAGACCTTCTCGGCAACCTCCTCGTCCAGAAACGGGAGAGCCGCCTTCGGGCGCCCTCCGTGGTCGAGCGCCTGCTCTGCCATGAGGCCACGGAAGGCGAAGTCGTAGAGGCTTGGCTGACCGGTCAAGAGAGTAGGTGAGTCTTCAGCGCCCGGAACAAGGCCTCGTACACGGCCGGATCACGCGAGTCTGGGAGGTGGAGCTCCACGTTGTAGACAAACCCGCCGAGCTTGATCGCGCCAGCACTCGACCCTCCAAGATCGATAGGCGGGACGTCACGTTGGTCGTCTGGCGCAGAAATCTCAGCCTCCTCAGTCGCCTCCGTTTGGTTTGGCCTCGGGGCATCGAAATCTGCTTGCTCGGCGAGCGCAAGGAAGGTCATGGCCATCTTGTCTACGACGTTGTCGCTGACCTGACCTTGAGTCAGCGTCTTGATCTTGCCTCGCAGCTCCTGCCGCTCCATGTTCTGGGCGTCCCGCCGGACCTGGAAAAGATCCGCATAGGCCTCCTCTAGTGCCTCTGCGAGAACTCGGCGTGATTGCGTCTGATCCATGAACTCGAAGTAACGAGCCGTTGGACTTCCGTCCTCAGAAAGCAAGCCGATCGCCTTGAACACGTTGATATACAGCCGATCGTTTGTGCTCTTGAAATCCAACTCCTCCAGGAACCGCTGAGTGAACTTCGGCGGTGCCTTGGCATTGCGGAGTGCGTTGAACAGCGGCTCAACATTCCGGGCGGTCATTAGGTAGGCAGACGGTAAGGCCATAGGAGAGCGATCCTAAGCTCGCGCACGGACACCTAAGAACACGGACGTACGCAAATGTGCCCGGCGAGCGCCTCGGCTCGGGCTACAGCGGAGCCGCACTCAGCGCGGATTGGGCGGCGCGGGTACACCTAGTTGGACGCAGATCGATCGAACCAAGCTCGGGCCGATCTCCTTGTGTCGCGGAACGGCCGAAACCTGGTCCTGCAGGCCGCGCCACTTCGCATGCTTGGTCCCGCCGATCTCTCGACAGCCGTGCGAGCGTAGATGGCGTTCGAGATCGCGCCGCTTCACGCGGCGGCGGTGAAACGCAGATGCTCGCGATCGGCTTGCGGGGCTCCGCCCGCTAGCTCCTCGTCAGGCGTGAGGACCGTGCTGAGAGCGTCGAGGGCGTTCTCGCGGGCCTCGTCGCGCGTCCGGCCCTGGCTCATCGCGCCGGGAACCTCGAGGACGCGGGCGACGATCCAGCCGTCCTCGTCGGGCGGCTCGAAGGCAATCGTGAAGTCGATTGATGCGGCCATCGGGAACACGGTACCGGCTGGCTCGTGGGGCGTCCAGAAGGCTGCCGGAACCGTCGCAGGAGTGGCCGCGCACCCCTAGGTGCAGGTGTGTGGTCCGCTGGGCGGTGGTCGGAGAAGAGGGCGGTTGGAGGCGGCGAGGTCGTGGGGCGGCGCGTATCTAGGCGAGTCAGCACGTAGAGGGGGCGGTCGCGTCGGGGGCGTGGGTCGGATCGCTGGCGGGACGAGGAAGGCGAGCAGTAGTCGAGTGAGGAGTTGGCGGTGGGTCGCCCGCCACCCCGGCGGCGCTCGCTCAACGGAGCACGGCGATGCCAGAGATCGGGGCGCATTGCGTCTCCTCCTTCAAGCCCATGAGTCCGCCCGATATCTCCCCCACCGATCCCGCCGCTACAGCTTCGTTCCTGTCCGAGCCGCTGCTTGATTCCGACGCAGCGGCGGCGTTGCTGTCGGTGCGGCGGAGCTGGATCTACGAGGCCGTGCGCGACGGCCGACTCCCCCACGTCAAAGTCGGCCGCCACATCCGGTTCCTGCGCGCTGACCTGGAGAGCTGGGTGTTCGCCCAGCGGAGAGGCCGGCTGTTCTAGGCGAGCGCCAACTCGGTCGCCTTCGCCGCTGCGCGGGTGGCGAACAAGAAGCCGTCGAGCCGGTGGACGAGACCGATCGCGGCGAGGCGATTGATGGAGTCGGTCACGTGTATGGGGTTGCCGATCTCGCTGGCCATCTCCTCGACCGACCAGATCGCCGCAGAGTCCGTCAGCAACAACCCGAGGACCGCCTGGTCTGTCTGCGCCTCCTCGTCGGCCACTGTCTGGATACGCTGATCCTGCATGGGAGCTAGTACCTCCTGTGCCAGGCCCCGGGACGTTCACGCGTCGCCGGGGCCACTTTGTAGTTGCTTCGATACTAACGGTGGACTACTAGATGTCAACTACATGGACTGCACGGCGAGCAGTTGACAGGCTGTAGTTGACGATGGGACGCCCGATCAACCCCCAGCCCGCCCTCGGTGAGGCGATCCGCCAGCTACGTACCAAGCGCGGCATCAGCCAAGAGGATCTAGCCCACCTCGCCGGCGTCACCACCGGCACCCTCTCGGTCATCGAGCGCGGACGCTCCAACCCCGCGTGGGGAACCGTCAAGGCGATCGCCAAGGCACTCGACGTATCGATGCCCGAGCTGGCGAAGCTCGCTGAGAAGCACGAACGCTGACGCGCAGCTAAGCGTCGAAGGCGCTCGCGACCAGCGCGGCGTCGTCCTTGCGCGGGGCGTAGTGGAGGTAGCGCATGGTGGTCTTCACGTCGGCGTGGCCCATCCACTCCTGGACGCGACGGATGTCGGCCTTGGCGATCACGCGGGTGCCGAAGGTGTGGCGGAGGTCGTGGAAGCGGAGGCGACGGAGGCCGGCGCGATCGAGGGCGTCTTGGTAGCGGCGGCGTAGGGCGCGACCGTCGAGGAAGCTCCCGGTGCGGCCGACGAAGACGAAATCGTCCTCAGCCGTCCACAGCGGGCGCTGACGGAGATTGGCCAGCGTCTCGGCGACGTTGGGTGCCATCGGGACCGAGCGGACCTTGCCGGACTTGGGAGTGGCGAGCGCGCCGTCGGAGTAGCTGGCACGTACGCGGATGGTGGAACCCTCAATGTCGATGTCTCGCCAGCGAAGTGCGATCAGCTCGCCGCGACGAAGTCCGCTGAAGGCGGCGGTGAGGTAGATCGCGGCGTCCTGCTCAGATGCTGCCGCGTCGACCAGCGCCATGACCTCCTCTGGCGAGAAGACCTCGATGTCGCCGCTGGCCGTTGGCGCTGGCGGCTTCTCCACGTCGGTGACGGGGTTGAACGGGAGGCCGTAGACCTTGCGCGCTCGCTTCATGATCCCGCCCATCAGCACGTAGGCCTTGGTACGGGTGGCTGGGGCGACCTCGAGCCCGGCTATCCAGGACTCGACCATCGGAGTCGTGATCGACTCGACGGGCAGCTTGCCGAAGGCTGGAAGTAGCTGAGCGCGGACGAGGGCGCGGTAGCCGGCGACCGTGGAGGGCTTGCGAGCGCGGTCCTCCTCGATGTAGCGCAGGTACTCGTCGGCTGCCTGCTGAAAGGTCGCGCCAGTTCGGACCATGCCGGCGTGCTGGCCGCGCCGGATCTCGTCGATGATCTGGTCTAGCTGTGCTTGCGCGGTCTGCTTGGTGAAGTAGCCGTCTGAGGGTCGGCCCCGCTTCGTCCACGCCGGTCCGAGCTTCTTCTGCACCTGGCGACCATCGGGCAGCCGGTACTTGGCGTACCAGACCGGCCCGCGCTGGCGCTCGACTCGGAATACGTGGCCGCTGACCGGCCGGCTGAGTTGGCTCTGCATTGGGGACCTCCCAGGCAGCCCGATTGGCTTTCTAGAGCCCAAAGCTAGCAGCGTTTCGGGACATATTCGGGACACGCGGCCCGACGAGCGGAAAGCCGATCAGCGGAAACGTGCTGATTTCCAGGGCTTTCCGAGAGCCGACGCCCGGATTCGAACCGGGGACCCCTTCATTACGAGTGAAGTGCTCTACCAGCTGAGCTACGTCGGCGGGGGATGCGAGTCTAGCTCGCGGATTCGGTCGGGGTGGGGCTAGGCGGCGGCGTGGACGAGCGGCCAGCGGGCGGAGGTGACGCGTGGTGGGGAGAGCTCGCCTGTGACCTCGACGAGCGAGGGGCCGTCGGTGGCGAGGGCGGCGGTAAGGGCGCTCTGGAGGTCGTCGGGGGCGGCTAGGTCGGCGTTCCAGGCGGGGACGCCGAAGGAGCGGGCGAGGGCGGCGAAGTCGGGGGCCTGGAGGTCCACGGCGAAGGTGCGGCCGAAGTGGCGCTCCTCGTCATAGCGGAGCATCCCGTAGCAGGCGTCGTTGTGGACGACGACGGTCACGTCGAGGCGCTCCTGGGCGAGGGTGGCGAGCTCGCCGATTGCGAAGAGGACGCCACCGTCGCCGCAGATCGCGAGCGTGCGGCCGGAGTGCGCGGTCGCGGCGCCGATCGAAGCGGGCAGGGCGAAGCCGAGCGTGCCCCAGCCGAGCGGGTAGAGGATGCGCCTGCCGGGCCGCAGCGGGAGGTAGCCGCCGGTCCAGTAGGCGCTGACGGCCATGTCGCAGACGAGGGCGGCGTCGCGGTCGCCAAGCGCGGCATCGAGCGCGGAGAGGTAGGCGAGCCCGCCGGAGGCGCCGGGGTCGTCCGCGAGCGCCTGGCGGGCGGCGACGTCGGCGGCGACGACGGCCTCGGGGCCCCAGCCGCCGGGGCGCTCGGGGACGAGGTCGAGCAGCGCGGGCACTACCTCGGCGGCGTCGGCGACGACGGCCTGCGCGCTGGCGTAGCGGTCGTCGCCGGCGGCGCGCTGGGGATCGACGTCGACGCGCAGGATCGGTTCGAGCGGGAGGCGGAACTCCTGGGTCATCATGCCGTCGAGGTCGCTGCCGAGCACGAGCAGCGTGTCGCACTCGCCGAGCAGCTCGCCGATCGGCGGCTCGTGCGGCGGGTAGGCGGGGACGAGCGGATGCGGAGCCGCGTTCCAGCGGCGCTTCGCGCTGTGGGTGAGCACGACGGGCGCGTCCAGGCGCTCGGCGAGGGCGACGATCGCGGCGCCGCAGGCCGCGGCGCCGGAGCCGACCCAGATCGCCGGGCGCTCGGCGGCGGCGAGCCGGTCGGCCAGGGCGCGGAGCTCGGACGAGGCCGGCTCTGGCGGGTCGGCACGATCGAGTCCGTTCGCCGACAGGCCGCTCGCGCGCCTCGACCCGTCTCCCGAAACGCCCGCCGGTCCCGCCTCGTCATCGAGCAGGTCAGTCGGCAGCTCGACATAGGCCGGCGCCCGCGGCGCGGCCTCGGCGGCCCTCAGCGCGTCGCGGATATCCCTCGCCGCGCCGGCGCCGCTGTACGCATGCAGCGCAACCTTCGACACCGGCACGAACAGGTCGCGCTGGCGCGGGTGCTCGTGCAGGACGCCGCGCGACCGCTCTGGGTCGAGATGGCGCCGGGCCACGGTCGTCGTGATGTGCAGCAGCGGCGAGCGCGACGCCTGCGCCTCCCCCATCGCGGTGATCGCGTTCGCGGCGCCCGGGCCCGACGTCGTCACGCAGACGCCCGGCCGCCCGGTCAGGCGCCCGACCGCGTCGGCTGCGTAGGCGGCGGCCGCCTCGTGGCGGACGACGATCGTGCGGATCGGCGACGCGTCGAGCGCGGCGAACAGCGCCAGGTTGTGGACGCCCGGCAGGCCGAAGACGACCTCCACCCCGGCGTCAACGAGCTCGTCGACGACCGCCTCAGCGACGTTGCGGCTCATCGCGGCGCCGGCATGTCGAGGTAGACGGTCTTGAGATCGGTGTAGAAGTCGCGCGCGGCCTTGCCCTGCTCGCGCGAGTGCGAGCTCGAGTCCTTCATGCCGCCGAACGGGACCTGCGGCTCGCTGCCGGCGGTCTCGGAGTTGACGTGCACGACGCCGGCCTCGACCTCGCGCGCGAACTCGAACGCTCGGCCGACGTCGCGCGTGAAGATCGATGCCGAGAGGCCGTAGTCGACGTCGTTGGCGATCCGCACGGCGTCCTCGATCGAGCTCGCCGGGATCACGCCGAGGACCGGCCCGAAGACCTCCTCGCGCGCGATCCGCGAGTCCTGGCCGACGCCGGTGTAGACGGTCGGTGCGACGAAGTAGCCGCCGTCGAGGTCGATCGGCTCGCCGCCCGCGGCGAGCTCGTGGCCCTCCTCGCGCGCGACGTCGAGGTAGGAGAGCACGGTCTCGTACTGGCCCTGCGACGCCAGCGGGCCGACGTCGGTGTCCGGCGCCGACGGGTCGCCGACGCGCAGCGCCGACACGGCGGGCAGCAGCGCCTCGGTGAACCGGCCCGGGTCGCCGACGACGATCGCGCGGCTGGTAGCTGTGCACTTCTGGCCGGTCGAGAGCATCGCGCCGCGGACCGTCTCGCGCACCGCGAGGTCGACGTCGGCGTCGTCCATGACGATCACCGGGTTCTTGCCGCCGAGCTCGAGCTGGACCTTGACGCCGCGCTCGACGACGTCGCGCTGGATCGCCCGGCCGACCGCGGTCGACCCGGTGAACGAGATCCCGTCGAGCTGCGGCGCCGACACGAGCGCCTCGCCGACCGGCGAGCGTCCGCCCGTGACGAGGTTCAGCACGCCGGCCGGCAGCCCGGCCTCGTGCAGCAGCTCGACGAGGTTGACCGCGCAGCGCGGGGTCAGCTGCGACGGCTTCCAGACGACCGCGTTGCCGAACGCCAGCGCCGGGGCGATCTTCCAGACCGGGATCGCGAGCGGGAAGTTCCACGGCGTGATCACGCCGACGACGCCGAGCGGGACGCGCTCGGTGTAGAGGTGGCGGTCGGCGACGCCGCTCGGGTAGACCTCGCCGAGCGGCTGCGCGGTCTCGCCGGCGAAGTAGCGCAGCAGTGCGACCGAGCGCAGCGCCTCGGCGTGCGCCT
>DATABV010000013.1:0-5989 GCA_036259395.1 Thermoleophilaceae bacterium
CGAGGATGCCCGTGCGATGCCCGCTCCGGCGACGCGCGCCGCCGCCGTCGGGGCGCGGTTGGGGCTGGCGCCCGCCTCAGGCATCCCGGCGCCGCCCCCGCGGCGGATCGCGTCGATCGAGCCGGAGCTCCCGCAGGCGGAGCGTCGCAGCCGCTGGCAGAAGGTCCGCCGCGCGGCAGCGATCGGCGGCGCCGCGGCCGGCGTGGGCCTCGCGGCGCTGGCGCTCGAGCGGATCGGGATCGACGCGATCGGCCGCGCGCTGCTCGCGGCGACGCCCGTCTGGGTGCTCGCCGCGTTCGCCCTGATGTGCGCGTCGATGCTGGTGCGCGCGGAGGCGTGGCACGCGATCCTCTCCGCGGCGCTGCCGGGCGTCCGCGTGCGCCGTCGCGACGTCACGCGCGCCACGATGATCGGGGTGCTGATGTCCGCGACCCTGCCCGCCCGCCTCGGCGAGCCCTCACGCGCCTTGATCATGTCGCGGCGGATCGGCCGCGTCCGCGACCGCTTCCCCGTCGTGCTCGGCTCGATCGTCTCCCAGACGCTCCTCAACATTCTCGCGTTGATCGTGCTCGGTTCGGTGATGTTCGCGACCGTCGGCGTCTTCCGCGGCGGTGAGGACGCGCTCGTGATCGCGACGATCGCGCCGCTGGTCCTGCTCGCCCTCGTCGTCGGCGCGCCGGCCCTGCTGCGCCGCGGCAAGCCCTCGCGCTTCGCGCGCGTGCAGCAGGCGCTGGCCGTCGCCCGCTCGGCGATGGTGCAGGTCCGCCGCGGCCTCGAGGTCTTCCGCCGGCCGCGCCTCGGCGCCTGGTCGACGGCGATGCAGCTGCTCGCGTGGGGCGTGCAGTGGCTCGCCTGCTACGTCCTGCTGGTCGCCCTCGGCCTCGACGGTCAGGCCGGCATCGGCGCCGCGGCGGCGGTCCTGTTCGCCGTCAACGTCACGGCGGCGCTGCCGGTCACGCCGTCGAACCTCGGCGTCTTCCAGGCCGCCTGCGTGGCCGTCCTATCCGCCTACGGCGTCGGCAAGACCGATGCGCTTGCCTACGGGATCATCCTGCAAGCCGTCGAGATCGCGACCGCCTTCGCGATGGGTGCCCCGGCCCTGTTGCGCGAGGGCATGACGTGGCGCGACCTCCGCATGCGCGCGCTGCACGCGACTCCGGTCGAGCTGCGCGCCGTGCGCGGCGGCGTCGAGGCCTGAGGCCTCGGACTTCAGAGGTTCGGCTCCTGAGCCGATGCATTCGGTGGATCGTTCGCAGCGGCTGCTGTCAGCGGGCATGATCCGACAGGGGGGATGACCTGATGCGATCGCCTCTCAAACCGATACTCCTCTTCCTTGCGCTGTGGCTGGTGGCCCCCGCGGCGACGCTGGCCGAGCCGCTGCGCCCTGCGGCCTCGGCTCCGCTCGTGCCCCGGACCGGCGAGCGGGTCGCGCAGCCCGCCTTCGTGCCCGGGGAGGCGATCGTTCGCTTCGAGAGCGGGACGACCGCAGCTGAGCGCCTGAGCGCCCGGCGGGCGGCCGACGCCGAGCTCGAGCGCTCGCTCGCGGTCCCACGCGCCCAGCTGCTCGAGGTCGATGGCGACGTGGCCGCCGCGGTCGAGCGGCTCGAGCGTCAGCCGGACGTCGCCTTCGCCCAGCCGAACTACCGCTACCGAGCGCTCGCGGCCCCGGTGCCGAACGACACCTTCTTCGGCGACCTGTGGGGCCTTGGCAGCACGGCCCTGCCGGCGCCGGGCGTCGATGCGCTCGAGGCCTGGGAGTCCAACCGCGGCGGTGGACAGGTCGTTGCGGTCGTCGACACCGGCGTCGCGATCGACCATCCCGACCTGCAGGGAAACCTCTGGACGGGCCCGGGCGGGATACACGGCCACGACTTCGTCGACGACGACAGCGATCCCGACGACTACGAGTTCCACGGAACCCACGTGGCCGGCACCGTGGCGGCCGTCGACGGCAACGGACTCGGGATCGCCGGCGTCGCGCCGGACGCGCAGATCATGGCCATCCGCGTGCTCGACGGGAACGGCAGCGGCTCGAGCGCCGACATCGGCGCCGGCATCGCGTTCGCCGCCCAGAACGGCGCCGACGTGATCAACCTCAGCCTCGGCGGGGACGCCGACAGCGACCCGCTGATGTCGAGCGGCATCGCGATCGCCGACTCGCTCGACGCGGTGGTCGTCGCAGCCGCCGGCAACGAGTCAAACGACAACGACGCCAATGGGACCGTGCCCTGCAACCTTCCCCATCCCAACGTCATCTGCGTCGCTGCTGTGAACGAGGCCGGCGAGCTCGCCGACTTCTCCAACTACGGCGCGACGACCGTCGACGTCGGCGCGCCCGGCACGCGGATCCTGAGCGCCGAGACCGACTACGCCGCGGTCCACTCCGACGGCTTCGCCTCGTTCGCAGACCTGACGACCGGCACCGCCAACGGTGGTGTCGCCTGGGGGACCGTCGCGACTCCGAACACCGACGGCAACCCTTCCGCCGCCGACAGCCCGAGCGGCAACTACGGGCAGGCGGTCGACCACGGCTTCTACGCGGCCTCGGTCCTCGCCAAGGCGACCCCGCTCAGCCTCGCCGGACGATACGGCTGCCGCATGGCCTTCCACCTCCGCTACGAGCTCGAGGACGGCTACGACCTCTTCTTCGCCGGGACCGGGACTCCCGACCCGAACGTCGACCCGTTCGTCACCGGCTCGTCCGGCGGCTCTTTCTTCGACGAGGGCTTCTCGATCTCCCACGCCGACGGCTCGGCTTCAGTGACGCCGCGCTTCACGCTGCTCTCCGACTACCTGGAGGAGCGCGACGGCGTCTACCTCGACCAGTGGCGCGTGCTATGCCGGGACAGCAGCTACTCGAACGCCGCGCCCCCGACCGGCAACTACGTTCGCTTCCAGGGGACCTCGATGGCCGCGCCACACGTCGCCGGTGTCGCGGCGCTCGTCCGCGCGGCCGTGCCAGGCCTCGCCGACACCGCGGTCGTGCAGGCGATCGAGGAGGGAGGCGCTCCGCTCGACTCGCTGTCCGGCACGACGGTCTCCGGTCGTACCGCCGACGCGGATGGTGCGATCGCTGTCGGCCTCGGCGAGCAGCCACCCTCCAACGACACCGGGGCACCGCCCGACCCGACGCAGCCTGTCCCCACCCAGCCCGATCCGACGCTGCCGAGTCCCACTCAGCCGGATCCGGTGCAGCCTGATCCATCGCCGCTCCCAGGTCCGGCGCCGCCCCCGCCCGCTCCTCGCCCCGTGCCGCACTCGCCGCTGTCGCCGCCGCTGGCGTCGAGCCTGAGCCTCGCGGGTGCGAAAGCGGCGTTGCGCGTCTCCAGGCGAGGCGTCTTCCGCTACACGTTCAGGGCCACGCCGTCGCTGGCCGGCCGGATCGCCTTCAGGACGCGCAGGAAGGTGAGAATTGCGCGCCGGACGCACCTGTCGCTGGCTGCGAAGACGTTCAGCGCGCCGGCGACCGGGCGCGTGGCGGTCAAGGTGAGGCTCTCGAAGAGGCAGCTGCGGATCCTGCGACGCAACGGGCGCTTCCTCCTGCGCGTGACGGCAACCGCGCGCGGCAACGCCGGCGAGTCGCTGCGGGCGAGCCGCGGCCTTACGCTGCGGCCGCCGATACGCTGACCCGGCCGCGTTCGCCTAACGTGCCGGGGGAGCGATCGAAGGAGCGGTCTTGACGTCCCAATCGAGCCTTGCGATCGAGGCCAGCGGCCTCGTGAAGGACTTCCGCACGACGCGCGCTGTCGACGGAGTCGATCTCGCGGTGCGCCGCGGCAGCGTCTACGGCATCCTCGGGCCGAACGGGGCCGGCAAGACGACGACGATCCGGATGCTCGCGACGCTGCTGCGGCCGGACGCCGGTGAGGCGCGCGTCATGGGCCACGACGTCGTGACCGAGGCCGACGCCGTGCGCTCGCTGGTCAGCCTCACCGGGCAGCTCGCCTCGGTCGACGAGGACCTGACCGGTCACGATAACCTGCTGCTGATCGGACGGCTGCTCGGCTTCAAGCGACAGCAGGCGAAGGCGCGCGCCGCCGACCTGCTCGCCGCGTTCGAGCTCGGCGACGCCGCCGACCGGCAGGTCAAGAACTACTCCGGCGGGATGCGGCGCCGCCTCGACATCGCGGCGAGCATCGTCGTGACGCCGGAGCTGATCTTCCTCGACGAGCCGACGACCGGGCTCGACCCGCGCTCGCGCAGCCAGGTCTGGGAGATCGTTCGCGCGCTCGTCGCCGACGGCACGACGGTGCTGCTCTGCACGCAGTACCTCGACGAGGCCGACCAGCTAGCCGACGGCATCGCGGTGATCGACCGCGGCAAGGTGATCGCCGAGGGGACGCCGGCCCAGCTGAAGGCCTCGGTCGGCTCCGGCGCGCTGCACATCCGGCTGCTCGACCCCGAGCGCCGTCACGACGCCGAGCGGCTTGTCGCGCACGCGGTCGGAGCGGCCGTCCAGCTCGAGCCCGATCCCGCGGCGCTCTCGGTTCCCGTGGCCGACGCCGCCCGGGCCGCCGAGGCGGTCGCGGAGCTGGCGCGGATGGGGATCGGGATCGCCGACTTCTCGCTCGGGCAGCCGAGCCTCGACGAGGTCTTCATGGCGCTGACCGGCCACCCCGCCGAGGACTCCGGCGCGACCGACCCGACCGCGAAGGAGGCGGCATGAGCTCGACCGACGTGACCTCGACGGGCGCCGCGGAGGCGATGCCCGACGCCGCCGCCCTGCGCGCCGTCCTCGCCGCCAGCGAGCGTCCGCCGCGGCCCGGGCGGCTCGCCGCATCTCTGACCTTCGGCTGGCGCGGGATGCTCAAGATCAAGCACGTCCCCGAGCAGCTGCTCGACGTGACGATCACGCCGGTGATGTTCGTCCTGATGTTCACCTACCTCTTCGGCGGCGCGATCGCTGGCTCGACCGGCGACTACCTGCAGTTCATCCTGCCGGGGATCCTCGTGATGTCGGTGCTGTTCACCACCGTCTACTCGGGCGTGACGCTCAACACCGACATGACCAAGGGCGTCGTCGACCGCTTCCGCTCGCTGCCCGTCTGGCGCCCGGCGCCGCTCGTAGGAGCGCTGCTCGGCGACGCCGTCCGCTACCTGGTCGCTGGCACGGTGATCATCGTGCTCGGCCTGATCCTCGGCTACCGGCCCGAGGCGGGGCCGGGTGGGGTGGTGGCGGCGCTCGCGCTGGTCGTCGTCTTCGCGTTCGGTCTCTCGTGGGCGTTCACGACGCTCGGCCTGGTGATGCGCGCCCCGAACGCGGTGATGAACACCGGCTTCATGCTGCTGTTCCCGCTCACGTTCGTCAGCAACGCGTTCGTCGAGGAGGAGACGCTGCCGGGATGGCTGCAAACCGTCGTCGACGTCAATCCGATCAGCCACCTGATCACGGCGGCGCGCGGGCTGATGGACGGCAACGCCGACGGCGGCGAGGTCCTGCTCGTATTGGCCGTCGCGGCCGGGCTGACCGCGGTCTTCGCGCCGTTGACCACGCGCCTGTACCGCCGCGCCGCCTGAGGACCGGCGAACCTTCACACAGCCGTGTCAAGGTTGGCCGGGGTTCGATAGCCTGGCGAGCCATGGCCGATCGCGACTACCTCCAAGCCGTCCGTGAACGCGTCGTCGTCTTCGACGGCGGCATGGGCGCCACGCTCGAGCAGTTCGACCTGACCCAGGCGGACTACGGCGGGCTTCAGGGCAAGTGCCACGAGGCGCTCGTGCTCAACCGCCCGGACGTGATCGAGGGCGTCCACCGCTCGATGGTCGAGGCCGGGGCGGAGGTCGTCGAGACCGACACCTTCCAGGCGAGCAGGCTGAAGCTCGAGGAGTGGGGGCTGGCCGAGCACACCGTCGAGATCAACCGGCGCGCCGCCGAGATCGCCCGCAAGGCGGTCGGCGAGGACCGCTTCGTCGCCGGCTCGATCGGACCAACCGGCTTCCTGCCCGCCTCCGACGACCCGACGCTAGGGGACATCCGCTTCCGCGACCT
>DATABV010000014.1:0-7452 GCA_036259395.1 Thermoleophilaceae bacterium
ATGACTTGGAGGCGCTGGCGGAGTCGGGGGTGGCGATGATGGAGGGGTTGGCGGGCTAGCGGGAGTGGAGCGTCTCGGCGACGACGGTGAGGATGCCGTCGCGGCGGATTTGCAGCGGGAACTCGGTGGTGATTCGCTCGCGCGCGCGGCGGGCTCCGTCGGGGCCGCGTTGGAGGGCTTCTTGGATGCCGGCGGCAACGGCGTCGGGGGATTGAGAGGAGATGAGGATGCCGGCGTCGCCGACGACCTCGGGCATTGCGGTGACGTCCATGACGACGGGGATGCAGCCGGCGAGCATCGCCTCGGCGACTGCGAGGCCGAAGCCCTCGTGGCGGGAGGCTTGGACGTAGACGGAGGCGCGGCGGTAGAGGCCGTGGAGGTCGGCGTCGGAGAGCCATCCGGTGAGCTCGACGTTTGGGCCGGCGATCTGCCGGAGCTGGTCGACGGAGTCGTCGAGCCACTTGCCGGCGAGGACGAAGCGGACGTCGGGGAGCTTGCTGGCGGCTTCGACGAAGGGGATCTGGCCCTTCTGGACGAGCGTGCCGGCATCGACGGCACCGACGTTGAGGGCGAGCCGGTCGCGCGGGGTGTTGGTGTCGAGGGGGCCGAAGGGGTCGGGGACGCCGTGGTGGACGACCGTCACGTCCTCGGGACGGAAGGGCGTGTTGGCGGCGATCTCGCTGCGGCTGTACTCGGAGTTGGTGACGAGTTGGGTGGCGCGGCGCATGATCCAGCGGGAGGCCCAGCGGCGGAGGCCGCCGCGCTGGTGGCCGTACTGGATGTCGGGCACGTTGGCGGTGTCGAAGCCGCCGATGATCTGGACCGACGGCTTGCGCAGGAGCCAGGCGAGGGTGATCGGGAAGAAGCTGTGCCAGGAGGCGAACCAGCAGAAGACGAGGTCGGCTCGGAGGACGCCGGTGACGACGCGCACGGGGTTCGGCAGGCGGCCCGGCTGGTAGAGGTCGTCGATCTCGTAGCGCTCGGCGAGGATCTCGCGATCGATCGCGACGAAGCTCGCCTTGCGGCTGTGGACATAGAGGATTCGGTCGGGGGGCTCGCGCCCCCCGGGCCCCCCGCTGGGGTCTGGCTGGCTGGACTCAGTCATGAGCCGGTGACCTGCTCGGCGGGGGCGACATCCTGGATGAAGGTGCGGTGCCATTGGGAGAGCTCGAGCAGGCAGAAGAGGATCGCCTTGTGGTCGGCGCGCTCGGCGCGGTGCTCGGCGACGAGGCGGGTGACGGTGGCGGGGTCGATCAGCTCGGCGAGCGGTCCGCCGGCGCCGTAGCGCTGCTCGACCTCGGTGCCGACGGACTCGCGCAGCCAGTGGTCGTAGGGGCTGGCGAAGCCGTGTCGGGGGCGGTGGCCGAGACCGGGCGGCAGCGTTCTCGTCATCGCCTTGCGGTGGAGGTGCTTGCCGGAGCGGGGACGGACGCGCTTCTTCGCCGGGATGCGCTCGACGAAGCGCAGCAGCTCGACGTCGAGGAACGGCACGCGCAGCTCGAGGCTCGCGGTCATCGACATCTTGTCGCCGCAGATCAGCAGGCTGTCCGGCAGGAACATGTGGGTGTCGAGGTAGAGCGCGCGCTCGACCAGCGGGCGGTCTGGGACGTCGCCGAGGACGTCCGAGGCGAGTGCGCTGCGCTCCAGCGCAGCCTGCTCGCCGGCGCCGCCGACGAGCTCGGAGCGCAGGCCCTCGCCGGTGATCTCGACCAGGCGGACCAGCCGGTCGGCGTCGGGCATGTCGCCGAGCAGCCGGGCGGCGCGGCGTACGCGCTCGCGGCCGGGCATCAGCGCGGCGGCGGCGCGGATCGGGGCGGCGAGCGGGCCGAGGCGGCGAGCGGCGCCGAGGGCGAGCGCCGCCTGGTGACGGCCGTAGCCACCGTGGGGCTCGTCGGCGCCCTGTCCTGAGAGCGCGACCTTGATCGACTCGCCGGCGAAGCGGGAGAGCTGCATCAGCGCCGGAGCGGAGGGGATCCCGCAGGGCTCCTCGAGCCGCCGGACGGCGGTCGCCAGCTCGTCGAGGTAGTCGCCGCGCTCGGTCGCGATCGCGTGGTGGTCGGTGCCGACCGCGCGGGCGGTCTCGGCGGCGTAGCCGCGCTCGTCGAGCGCGTCGCCATAGCCCGGGAAGCCGATCGTGAAGGTCTGGGGCGGCGTGCCGGAGCGCTGGGCCATCGCCGCCACGATCGCCGCCGAGTCCACGCCGCCGGAGAGGAAGGCGCCGTACGGGACGTCGGACATCATCTGGCGCTCGACGGCGTCGCCGAAGCGCTTCGCGAGCTCGCTCTCGAGCTCGTCGCCATCGAGGTCGGCCAGCGGCGTGCCCGGCGCGGCGCGATAGCTCGCGACGCGCGGCGGCGCGTCGCCGGTGGCGACGAGCGTCGACGCGGCGGGCAGCTTCGACACGCCCTCGAACAGCGTTCGCGGGGCGGGCACGAAGCGGCAGGCGAGGTAGTGGTCGAGCGCGACCCGGTCGACGCGCGGCTCGACTAGCCCGGCGGCGAGCAGCGCGCCGACCTCGGAGGCGACCGCAACCCGGCGGCCCGCGCAGTGCCAGTAGACCGGCTTGACGCCGAGCGGGTCGCGCGCGACCAGCAGGCGGCGCTGGCGGTCGTCCCAGATCGCGAATCCGAAGATGCCGTTGAGATGGCGCACGCAGTCGTCGCCGTGCTCCTCGTAGAGGTGCACGATCACCTCGCAGTCCGAGCGGGTGGCGAAGCGGTGGCCGCGCGCCTCGAGCCCCGCGCGCAGCGCCTCGTGGTTGTAGATCTCGCCGTTCGCGACAAGCGAGATCGCGCCGTCCTCGGAGCGCAGCGGCTGGTCGCCGCCCGCGACGTCGACGATCGCGAGCCGGCGGTGGACCAGCGTCGCCGGCCCGTGCGTCTCGATCGCCTCGCCGTCGGGGCCGCGGTGACGCAGCGCCGCGGCCATCCGCCGCGCGGCGTCAGGAGGCGCCGAGCCGGCAGGGTCGAGGAGGGCGCCGATGCCGCACACGCGCCGCATGATCGCAGCGCCCCGTCACATAGCTGTCACTGAAGCGCCTCGAACCGCGCGTCGCGTCGGGCGAGGGTGACCGTCCCTCAACCGATCCACGGAGGTCGACTCATGTATCGCCAGCTCGGACTGGTCCACGCCCACCTGATCGCCATGTCCGGCCGCCTGCGCCAGCAGGCCGGTCAGGGCACGGTCGAGTACGTCGCGCTGATCCTGCTCGTCGCCCTGATCATGGCCGGCGTCGTCGCCGCGATGAGCAACTTCGAGACCGACGAGGGCAAGGAGCTGGGCGACGTGATCCTCGGCAAGATCAAGGACGCGGTGCGCAAGGTCGAGTTCTGAGCGGCGGACGGTCACGCCGCCGACCCGCATGCGAGCATGCAGCTGTGCCGAAGCGCGATCTGCCAGTAGCCGTGTTCGACTCCGGCGTCGGCGGCCTGACCGTCCTCCACGAGTGCCTCGTGTCGCTGCCGCACGAGGACTTCCTCTACCTCGGTGACACGGCGCGCTTCCCGTACGGCACCAGGGCGCCCGAGGAGCTGCGCGCCTTCGCGCGCGAGCTGGCCGGGATCCTGCTCGACGAGGGGGCGAAGCTGATCGTCGTGGCCTGCAACTCGGCGACCTCGGCGGCGCTTCCGGGCCTCCGCGACGAGCTCGCCGGGCGGGTCCCGGTCGTGAGCGTCGTCTCGCCGGAGGCGCGCCTCGCAGCCGCTACCACGCGCAATGGTCGCGTCGGCCTGCTGGCGACGCCGGCCACGGTCGCCAGCGGCGCCTACGAGCGCGCGCTGGCCGCCGCCTCGGACGGCCGGGCGACGCTTCACGCAGTCCCAAGCGCCGAGCTCGCGCCGATCATCCAGGAGGGCGGCGAGATCGACGAGCGCACCGTCGCCACCGTCGAGCGTGCCTGCGAGCCGTTGCGCGCGGCCGGCGTCGACACCGTGATCCTCGGCTGCACCCACTACCCGCTCGTCAGGCCGGCGATCCAGCGCTGCCTCGGACGCGGCGTCGAGATCGTCACCTCGGGCGAGGCGATCGTCGAGGAGGTCGAGCACGAGCTCGACGCCGCCGGCAGCGCCGCGCCGCGCGACCGCCGTGGCGACTACCGCTTCCTCGCCACCGGCGACGTCGCAGAGTTCCGGCGCCTCGGCACCCGCTTCCTGCAGCTCCCGATAGCGGCAGTCGGCCACGTCGACGTGGCCTCACCGGCGGAGGTGGCGGCATGAGGGTGGGCGGCCGCGCCGCCGACGAGCTGCGGCCGATCCGGATCGAGCCGGGCTTCGTGCGGTCGGCGACCGGCTCGGCGCTGATCGAGGCGGGCGGCACGCGCGTGATCTGCACCGCCTCGGTCGACGAGTCGGTGCCGCGCTGGATGAAGGGCCAGGGCAAGGGCTGGGTGACGGCCGAGTACGGGATGCTGCCCGCCTCGACGGGCGACCGCAAGCAGCGCGACGTCTCGAAGGGCCGCCCCGACGGCCGCACCGTCGAGATCCAGCGGCTGATCGGGCGTTCGCTGCGCGGCGTGATCGACTTCGAGGCGCTTGGCGAGCGCACGGTCTGGATCGACTGTGACGTGCTCGAGGCCGACGGCGGCACGCGCTGTGCGTCGATCACCGGCGGCTACGTAGCGCTCGAGCTGGCGCTGGCGCGGCTGGTGAGTGCCGGCAAGCTGAAGGCGCTGCCGCTGACCGGCTCGATCGCGGCCGTCTCCTGCGGCGTCGTCGCCGGCGAGCCGCTGCTCGACCTCGACTACCCCGAGGACTCGACCGCCGAGGTCGACATGAACGTCGTGATGACCGGCGAGGGCGGTCTGATCGAGGTCCAGGCGACCGGCGAGCGCACACCGCTCTCGCGCACCTCACTCGACGCGCTGCTGGCGCTCGCCGCCGGCGGGATCGAGGAGCTGCGTGCCGCCCAGCGCGCCGCAGTCGACGGAGCCCTCGCAGCGACCTGAGCGAGGATGACGTGCGGCTAGTGCTCGCATCGCGCAACGCGCACAAGCTGCGCGAGCTGAACCTGCTGCTGACGCCCCACGAGCTGGTCGCGCTGCCCGACTCGGTCGAGCTGCCGCCCGAGACCGGCGCGACGTTCGTCGAGAACGCGCTCGTCAAGGCGCGTACCGCCGCGTCGGCGACCGGCATGACCGCGGTCGCCGACGACTCCGGCATCGAAGCGGCGGCGCTCGGCGGCGCGCCGGGCATCTACTCCGCCCGCTTCGCCGGCGAGGACGCCAGCGACGAGGACAACCTCGCGAAGCTCCTGCGCGAAGTCCCGCCCGACGGCGATACGCGCGTCGCCTACGTCTGCGCGCTCGTGCTCGTCGAGCCAGGCGGTCGCGAGCTGGTCGCCGAGCAGCGCTGCCACGGGCGGCTGACGCACTCGCCGCGCGGCGAGGGAGGCTTCGGATACGACCCGGCGGTCTTGCCGGACGACTACGACGACGGCCGCACGATGGCGGAGTTGACGCCGGCCGAGAAGGACGCGATCAGCCACCGCGGTCGCGCCGCACGCGAGCTGCTGAGCCTCATCGACGGGGCCGCGGCGCGGTGAACGACGCCCAGACGGGCCGCAAGACGCGCGCGGCGGCGCTGTCGATCGTCTCGAACACCCTGCTGATCGCGCTCAAGCTGGCCGCCGGGGTGATCACCGGGTCGATCGCGATCATCACCGAGGCGATCCACTCGAGCGTCGACCTGATCGCTTCGATCGTCGCCTTCGTGTCGGTCCGCAAGGCGGGCGTGCCGGCCGACGCCGACCACCCGTACGGGCACGACAAGATCGAGAACCTCGCCGCGGTGATCGAGGGGCTGCTGATCCTCGTCGGCGCGGGGATCATCGTCTTCGAGTCCGTCCGGCGGCTCTTCGACCCGCCGGCGGTCGAGTCGCTCGGCATCGGCATCGCGGTGATCGGCTTCTCGGTCGTCGCCAACCTGGTCGTGTCGACCTACCTCTACCGCCAGGCGCGTGCCACCGAGTCGCCGGCGCTCGAGGGCGACGCTGCCCACCTGCGCACCGACGCGCTGACCTCGGCCGGCGTGCTCGTTGGGCTGCTGCTCGTCGAGCTGACCGACTTCGAGTGGGTCGATCCGCTGACCGCGCTGGTCGTCGCCGTCGCGATCGTGGTCGCCGGGATGCGGATCCTGATGCGCTCCTCGCGCGTCCTCGTGGACGAGGTGCTGCCCGACCACGAGCTCGCCGCCGTCCGCGAGGCGCTCGAGGTCGAGCACCGCGCTCCCGAGATCGCCGGCTACCACAAGCTGCGCGCGCGCCGGGCCGGCAGCAGGCGCTACATCGACCTCCACGTCCAGTTCCACGAGGGCACCACGCTCGACCGCGCCCACGCCGTCTCGCACGAGCTCCAGGAGGAGATCCGCGAGCGGCTCGATCGCGCCGACGTCCTCATCCACCTCGAGCCAGAGCGGCGATAGCCGTCGCATGGCGGCGTCATCGGCCTCTCGTGTGCTGGCGCACACGTCGAGGCCTGCTTCCTTGCCCTGCTCGGCTCTCGCCGCTCTGCGGCGTTAGAGCAGGTTGACCGCGGCGGCGGCGCCGATGGCGACGAGGACGGCGGCGTAGCCGGAGTAGCCGCTGATCAGGAGCAGGATCGCGGCGACCAGGCAGACGGCGACGGTGACCATCCACGAGATTCGGGGCAGCGGCACGCGGCTATTGTGACTGCGATGGTCGCCGCGCGACTGGCCGACAGCTCGACGGACGTCATTGCGGCCGTCGTGCTCGATGCGGCCGGCGGGCTGGTCGAAGTCAGTGGCATCGAGCGCGAGCAGGCGCGCGAGCTGGCGGACCTCGCGCGGCAGCTCGTCGAGCGCGCCGACTCGGTCTCGCCCGATCCGGTCGCGCAGATCGAGGTCCAGACGATCGGCGGCGCGGTATTCGCGGTGCGCGACAGCCGCCACGTGCTGGCCTGCGTCACACGGCGGACGGCGCTGCCGGCGCTCGTCCTCTACGACCTTCGCCACGCGCTCATGGAGCTGGCGCCGGCGTGAGGGAGCGACCGAAGGGAGCGGTCGCTCGCGCGACCGCCGTGGCGGAGGGCGTGGCCGGCGCGATGCGCCGTCGCCAGCGCGAACGAGAGCCCCGCGTCCTGCTCTACAGAGCCCCTGGAGACCCGTGCCTGCTGCCGCCGGGCGCGAAGGGACAGGACGACCTGATCGACCTCGCCGACCAGATCGTCACCCTGGCGAAATCCGCAAATTCCGGGAACAGCTAGCGCGAAACCCGTTTCCAGAGCGGTTCTCGGAGCCGGTCGTCCGCGCCCATTGTTAGGTTCGCCGCACTGTTCCAGTCCCTCCAAAGGAGGAAACAAAGGTGACGAAGTCAGAGTTCGTCGATCAGGTGGCCGCGGAGTCCGGCCTCTCCAAGGGTGACGCCGGGACCGCCGTCGACGCGGTCCTGACGGTCATCGAGGACACCCTGAAGCGTGGCGGAGAGGTCAGCTTCACCGGC
>DATABV010000015.1:0-47832 GCA_036259395.1 Thermoleophilaceae bacterium
GGCCCCACCCCCCTCCCCGGGCCGCGACGAGACCCCGCTCGAGCGCACCGACCGCAACCTCTCCGAGCTGCTCGGAGAGCTGCGGGTCGCACTGCCGGGGGTCCAGGTCCTGTTCGCGTTCCTGCTTATCGTCCCGTTCAACAGCCGCTTCGACGACGCCACGCCCTTCCAGCGCGACGTCTATCTCGCCACGCTGATCTGCACCGCCTTTGCGTCGGCGCTACTGATCGCGCCGACGATGCACCACCGGCTCGAGTTCCGCCACGGCGACAAGGAGCACCTCGTCAAGCTCTCCAACCGGCTGGCGATCGCCGGGCTGACGCTCGTCGCGCTCGCGATGACCGGCGTGACGGTCCTCGTGACCGACTTCGTCTTCGACACCGTCGAGGCGGTCGCGACGACGGGCGCCGTGGCGCTGGGGTTCGCGACGCTCTGGTTCGCAATGCCGCTGCAGCGGCGGCGGACGCTGAGCCGGCGGCGTGACTCCAAGCCCGCCCAGTCGACCGATGACGGCTAGACGCAGCGCACGCCGGACCAGTCGTGCGTCTCGAGCACCATGTACTCGATGAAGTAGGCGATGCAGCCGGGCCCGTCGCCGCCAGGGGGCAGCACGGGCGCGCAGTCGGGATGGCGCGGGTCGTCGCCGTGGGTGGCGGCGCACCAGGCGTACCAGGCCGGCCGGCGGCTGAAGTCGCCGTCGAGCAGGCCGGTGTCCCAGTCGGGACCGCCGCCGCGCATGTTGTAGTAGGCGACGCGCTTGACGCGCGGGTGGTTGGCGAGCACCTCGGCGATCCATTCCACGCGCGCCGCCTGCGCGGCGGAATCGCCCTCGTGGTGGGCGCCGACCTCGGTCACCCAGATGTCCTTGTCGGGCGGTACGAGCGCCGCGAACGCGTCGGTGAACGTCGCCGGCGCGGTCGGCTCGACCGCGCGCTTGACGTCGCCGTAGGGGTGGAGGGCGACGACGTCGCCCCAGCCCCCGCCGGCCGCCGTCGAGTAGGTGGTCACATACTCGGTGAAGGAGGCGAGCGACCCGGCGTCGAGGAAGTCGGGTGAGGTGATCAGCGCGCTGGGGTCGTGGCGACGGACGACCTCCTGGAAGGCGAGGTAGTAGCCGGCGAGCGTGAGCGCGGGCAGCGGCGCCTGGCCCGCCGGGTCCTCCTTCGGCCGCCAGGCGATGTTCGGCTCGTTGGCGGGGCCCCAGACGTCAACGACCGGGGCTAGCTGCTGGACGAGCGGCTCGACCTTGGCGCGGTACTCGTCGGCGGTAGGGAAATAGCCCTCGGGGCCGACGTTGGCCGGGTTGTTGGAACGCAGCGTGAGGATCACCTGCTGTGCGCCCTGGAGGCGAGCCTCGGCGATCATCGCCTGCGTGCGGGTCATCCACTCGGGACGGTCGACGGTGTTCCAGATCGTCTGCAGCCGAAAGACCCTCGGCCCTAGCTTCGCGAAGTCGCCGCCCAGGGCGGGCAGCGCGCCGGGGTTAGCGAAGTCCCAGTCGTCGTCGGCGACGAAGAGGCCCCAGCCGTCGCGCGAGTTGGCGGCGGTGGCGGGCGCCGCGCCGCCTAGGACGAGGCCGAGGCAGGCGAGGATCGGGAGCAGGCGACGCACAGCGCCCGAGGTTAGTGGCGATCAGGCGCCGGTGAGACGGAACAGCGCGAAGTCGTTGCCACCGACGCCGTCGAGCATGCCGGTGCCGTCGAAGAGCTGGAGCACGAGCTCGTGCTCGTCAGCCAGCCGCTCGCACGTCGGCCGCACCGAGGGCCATGCGGCATCGTCCATCACCACGAAGCCGCCCGGCCGAACCTTCGGCAGGAACAGCGCGACGTCGCGCTCGACCGCGGCGCGGTCATGGTTGCCGTCGACATGGAGCAGGTCGATGCTCGCGGGCGCAAAGTCGTCCGCGGCATCCTCGGAGCGCTTGCGCACGATCCGGCAGTGGCAGTCGATGCCGAGCGTCGCGATTCGCGCCTGAACGTCGTCGTGTATCCCCTGCCAGTCCACCTGCTGCGCCCACGAGGCGAGGTCGATCGAGCGGCCGTGCGAATCCGACTGGACCGCCGCCGCGGCCGAGTACGGGTCAACGCCGATCGCCTCGCCGTCTAGCGCGCGCATCAAAATGCCGAGCGGGAGCAGCAGACGCCCGCGGTAGACGCCGATCTCGACGACGTGGCGCAGGCGGTTGGCGACGATCGCGTCGGCGATCGCGAGCACCTTGAGCGCGCTTGCGCCCCCGCCCTCGTCGACGCGGATCTCGCCGTTGAGGCGGCTCATCTCATCGCGCAGCGTGTCTGGCAGCAACCGCCCCGGACGGGCGTCGGCGGTGTCGGCGGAGGCCACGCCGCCACTGTACATATCGTCGGTGGCGTCTACGCTCTCGCTCGCATGAGGATCCCCGGACCGACCGCGGCCGGCGAAAGCGCGTCGTCTCCGCTCCGTTTCCAGCGACCATCCCTGCCGAGCGGCGACGCGATCGAGCGGTACCTCTCGCTCGCCCGCGAGGAGCGCTGGTTCTCGAACGGCGGACCGTGCTGGAAGCTGCTGCGCGACCGCCTGTCCGAGCGCGTCGGTGCCTACTGCGTGCCCGTCGCCAGCGGGACGGTCGGCCTGATGGCAGCGGTCGCGGCCGTCGCCGGGGACGCCCCACCTCACTCAAAGGCGCTACTGCCATCGTTCACCTTCGCGGCCACGGTGCAGGCGGCGATCTGGACAGGGCTCGATCCGTTGCTGCTCGACGTCGATTCCGCCGGCTGGCACATGGACTGCGCGCAGCTGGAGGAGGAGCTGCACGCCGCCGGCGCGACGGCCGCCCTCGCGCTAGTGGTCTCCTCCTTCGGCACGCCACCGCCGCCGGCTACGCGCCAGCGCTGGGAGCAGGCATGCCGTGCAGCCGGGGTCCCGTTGGTCATCGACTCGGCGGCCGGGTTCGGCGCGATCGCCGCCGACGGTGTGCCGATCGGCGCGCAGGGTGATGTCGAGGTCGTCTCCTTCCATGCCACCAAGCCGTTCGCGATCGGCGAGGGCGGCGCGGTCTTCTCGCACGACGCACGGCTGATCGAGCGTATCGAGCGCACGGTGAACTTCGGCCTCGACCGCGACCGGTCGGTCGTCGACCCGCGCGGGCTCAACGGCAAGATGAGCGAGCTGCATGCGGCGACCGCCCTCGCCGTCCTCGACGAGCTCGACTCGATCCTCGCAGCACGGCGCGGAGCGGCTGCGGAGGTGCGCGAGCGGGCCGGCGCGGACGTCTCCTGGCAGGCCGAGAGCGAACGCTCGGCGTGGCAGTTCGTACCGGTCGCGTTCGCCGACGCGCGGGCACGCGGCGAGGCGCAGGAGCGTTGTGCGGCGAGGATCGAGACACGCGTCTACTACGAGCCGCTGCACCACATGCCCGCGTATCGCGAGCTGCCGCACGCCAGCGGAGGGCTGTCGGTCACCGAGCGGCTCGCGCAGCGGCTGCTCTGCCTGCCGATGGCCAACGACCTCACGAGCTCGGAGGCCGTCCGGATCGCGACCGCGATCCGCGGGCGGGCCGCTCAGCCGGCCGGCTGAGCGCGGCGCAGTGGGCGCGCCGGGACGCCGACCACTGTCGAGCCGGCGGCCACGTCGGAGACGACCGCCGCGCCGGCGCCGACGACAGCGCCTCCGCCGACGCAGACGTCGGGGCGGATCACCGCTCCCGAGCCGACCTCCGACTCGCACTCGACCGTCACGCGCCCCGCGAGTACCGCGCCGGGATCGATCACGACGGCGTCGGCGAGTCGCGCGTCGTGCTCGACGATCGCCCCGCTGTTGATTAGGACGCCGCGGCCGAGCGAAGCTCCCGCGCCGACGGTCGCGTTCGGGAGCACCTGGCAGCCAGCGGCGAGCGTCGCGCTCGCCGTCACGTGCGCGCTCGGATGGATCAGCACAGGGAGCGCGAGGCCGGCGGCCTCGACGGCCTCGACCACCTTCGCGCGCCCGCGCGCCACGCCGAAGCCCAACACGACCGCCTCGACGCCCTCCCCAACCAGCCGCCCGAGCGCACCGCGATCCCCGATGACCTCGAGCCCCGCGACGCGGTTGCCGCGGTTCTCCGGCCGGTCGTCGAGAAGACCGACCAGCTCGAGGCCGCTGTCAGCGCCGAACAACTCGACGACGACGCCAGCGTGGCCGTCGGACCGCGACCCGTAGACGACGGCACGCACGGTCAGCGCACCGCCGCTATGTCGCTCGAGAAGCCCATCGCGGCGAGCTTCTGCGCGGCGCCGTGACGAACGTCCATCCGCGATCGCAGCCGCTCACTGCCGGCGCTGGCGACTCGCCGCGCCCATGCCGGATCGGCGGCGAGACGCTCGAGCGTCGCGCGGACCGCGGCGGGCCGCGCTACACGCTCGAGGTAGTGGACCTCCGGCTCGAGCACGCGGTGGTCGGCCGCGGGATTGGCCGACACGAGCAGGCAGCCGCTGCTCATCGCGTCAGCGGCCGCCTGGGTCGGAAAGCCGTCGGTGACGCCCTGGTAGCTGCCTGGCGGGCCCGCCGCCTCGGCCTTCACCGGTGAGAGGAAGACATGGACCTCGCGGTGCAGCTCGCGCAGCTCGGCCGGCGATAGCCAGCCGTGGAAGGTCGCAAGGCCGGGCGGCAGCTCGTCGCGCCGCTGCTCGTGGGGGCCGACGACGTGAAGGTGGAACGCCTCGGGCTCCAGGTCGCGGAAGGCCTCGAGCGCCACGTCGAGCCCTTTGCGCGGCGGCGCGTCGGCGGCGAAGAGGCAGGTCAGCGGACGCGGCCGCTCCCAACGCTCGGAGCTGACCACGTAGAACCGCGTCTCGGTGAACGCCTGGTCCACCTCGGTGACGCCTGGGACCGTATCGAGCACCTCGCGCACGTACGAGAACGTCGTGTCGAGCCGCGCGGCGAGCTCGCGTACGCGGGCCAGCCCGTGTGGGGTCGGCGTGAAGCCGCCGCCCGGGTACACGCTGCCATGGAGCCGTATCCCCGACCGCTCGAAGACGGCGGACATGTCGAACGGCCGGAAGGGATGGCCAGCCTCCTCGTCGGTCGTCGGTTCCATCCCGCAGAGTCCCTCGAGGAATATCTGGAAGACCCCATAGGCGTCGGTGATCCCGGCGCCTGGAGCGATCGTGGGCAGCTCGGCCAGCGGATGCACTGGCGCCGGGAACGGATCGGTCATCTCCCACATCGAGAAGAACAGCGTGTCCGGCAGGAGGTCGTGGATCGCCGCCGCCTCGTGGTAACGAAACCCGCTCCGCTGCCAGGGGAAGGTGGCGTCAAGGAAGGCTAGGCGCTGGCGGCGGCCGCGGCGCAGGCGGCCGCGCGCTCTCCCGAGGGCGGCGGCGGCGCGGCTCGGCTGCACAAGCCGCGGGCGCTCCTGTCCGCGGTCGCGCGCCGGCAGGCCGTAGAAGTCGACGAGGTCGGCGAACTGCACGGCCGCAGACTAGTCGTCGCACCCACGCCCCAGGGCTGTCCCGCCGCGGTCGCGGCGAGCGGATCGAGGCTAGGCTGCGCCGGCATGACCGATCCCGAGGGGCAGCTGGATGCGCTCGCGCGCCGGCTCGAGGAGCTGGCGAGCGAGCTGGCCGCCGTCCGCGAGCTCGCCGCGCGCGCGTACGACGACACACCGGCGCTCGCCCGGCGGCTGTTCGAGCGGCGTCGGTCGCCCGAGTGGCAGGACGCATACGCCGCCGGCCCACTGGTCAGCGTCCGGATCGGCACCTATCGCGGCGGGGACCTGCTGTTCGACCGGACGCTCGCCAGCGTGCTCGCGCAGTCCTACGAGCACTGGGAGGCGATCGTCGTCTGCGACGGCCAAGAGCCCGAGACGGCGGCGCGCATTGCGGCGCTTGGCGATCCGCGCGTCCGCTGCTTTCAGCGCCCCCGACCTGGGCCCTATCCCGAGGAGCAGCGCGCCCGTTGGCATGTAGCGGGCAGCTTCCCTTTCAACGAGGCGGTGGGGCGTGCGCGCGGCGCCTGGATCGCGCCGCTGGACCATGACGACGAGTGGACGGCGGACCATCTGGAGCTGCTGCTGGAGCAGGCGCGGCGGACCCGCGCCGAGGTCGTGTACGGCGCGTTTCGCGCGCTCGTCGCCGACGCGGGCGAGACGTGGTTCGGAGCCTGGCCGCCGCGCCAGGGCGACTTCGGTTTCCAGGCCGCGATCTACCACGCCGGCCTCGCCGACGCTCTCTACGACGCCAACGCGCACCTGCTCGACGAGCCGGGCGACTGGAACCTCGCCCGCCGCCTGCTCGAGGCTGGCGTACGTTGGGACTTCGTCGATCGCGTCGTCGGCACCTACTACGTCGACGCCGACGCCGCCACCCTCGACTGGTGGCGCGAGCGCGTGGCCAGCCGCGGCGCGCACCCCGACAGCGCGGCAAGCGACCTGCCGCCGGACTAGTCTGCCCGCGATGCCCGGCCTGCCCCGCATCTGCATCGTCTCCGCGAGCGGTCAGAACGTCTTCTTCGCCGAGATCCTCGAGGCATTCGGCGACGCCCTGCGCGACCACGGAGCTGTGGTCGAGCAGTCCGTCGACTGCTTCCCGCCGGCCGCCGAAGACCTGGTCTGCCTCTACGTCCCGCACGAGTACCACCCACTCGTGCAGGAGCCCGCTCATCCCACGCCCGTCCAGCTCGGTCGCTCGGTCGCGCTCTGCACCGAGCAGCCCGGAACCCAGTGGTTCGAGCTTGCCACGGACGTAGCAGCCCGCGCTGGAGGGGTTGTCGACATCAACGCGCTCGGCGCGCGCGAGCTCGAGCGGCGCGGCATCGCGGTCGAGCACGCGCCGCTCGGTTACGTCCCGAGCTGGGACGCCTGGCATGGCCGCGAGACGGGCGAGCGATCGATCGACCTCGCGTTCCTCGGCAGTCACACCGATCGCCGGGCGGGAGCGCTCGCACGTTGCGCCCCCGTCCTCCGCGGGCGGCGCGCCGCCATCAACATGGTCGAGTCGGTGCAGCCGCACATCGCCGGCAGCGGTTCGTTCCTGTCGCACGACCGCAAGTGGCGGTTGCTCGCCGACACCAAGGCGATCCTCAACGTCCATCGGACACCCCTCGGCTACATGGAGTGGCACCGGATCGTCGGAGCGGCGCTCAACGGCTGCGTGGTGCTCAGCGAGCACTCGCTCGGCGTGGAGCCCTTCGTCCCCGGTGAGCACTACATCTCGGCGAGCTACGACACGCTGCCAGAGGCGCTCGAGGGGCTGCTGAGTGATACCGACCTGCAACGGGCCACGCGCCAGGCGGCCTACGAGCTGCTGCGCGAGCGGATGCCGATGTCGACGGCCGTCGATGCGCTGCTGGCGGCGGCGGAGCGCGCCGCGCGCGGACCGCTGCGAACCTCGGGCGTCGCGTCGGTGCCCGGCGTTCCGATGCCGAAGCCGCCGCCGCCGCGCCAGCCCGACTGGGCGGCGTTCGCAACGGAGGTCGGCGATCAGCTGCCGGTGCGGATGGCCCTGAAGCACCTCGTCGTCCACACGCGCAATCTGGAGCGGCGAATCGAGAAGCTGGCGAGCGGGGACGGCGAGCAGCCAGCCGAGGACGTGGTCGAGCGGCTCGGTCCCGACGTCGACGACGTGCGCGTCAGCGTGCTGCTGACCGTCCACAACTACGCGGACTACGTCGGCCAGGCGCTGCACAGCGTCGCGCTCAGCGACCTGCGCGAGATCGAGGTCGTCGCGGTCGACGACGCGTCCACCGACGACTCCGTCGACGCGATCCGTACAGCCTGCGCCGAAGTGCCCTGGCTGCCCGTCACGCTGGTGCGACGTGGCCGCAACGGCGGGCTGCCCGCCGCACGGAACCTGGCGCTCGCGCACGCGCGCGCCGACCTACTGTTCGTCCTCGACGCCGACAACGCCGTGCTGCCCGAGGGGATCGGGCGACTGGCGCAGGCGCTCGACGACGATCGCGAGGCCGCGTTCGCGTACGGCATCATCGAGGCCTTCAGCACAAGCGGGCCCGTCGGCGTGATGAACTGGCTCGACTGGGACCCCGACCGTCTGCGCTATGGCAACTACATCGACGCGATGTCGATGATCCGGCGGTCGACGCTGGAGGCCGTCGGTGGGTATTCGACCGAGCCGGCACTCTACGGCTGGGAGGATTTCGCCCTCTGGTGCGCGATAGCGAGCAACGGGCTCCGCGGCGTTCGGGTCCCAGACTTCGTGGCGCGCTACCGGGTCAGCGGGCACTCGATGATCTCGCTCACCAACATCGACAGCTCGGCCGCCTGGGCGACGCTGCTGCGCAAGTATCCGGCGCTGGCATAGATTGCCGTCGTGACCTTCGTGCACGAGCAGGCGATCGTCGATACCTCGAGCCTCGGAGAGGGCAGCCGCGTCTGGGCCTTCGCCCACATCCTCGAGGGAGCGCGAATCGGACGCGACGCAAACGTCTGCGACCACGTGTTCATCGAGAACGACGTAGTCCTCGGCGATCGCGTGACGGTCAAGAGCGGCGTGCAGCTATGGGACGGGGCGCGCGTCGAGGACGACGTGTTCATCGGGCCGAACGTCTCGTTCGTCAACGACCGATTTCCGCGCAGCAAGCAACACCCTGATCGCTTCCTGACCACCACCCTGCGCGATGGCTGCTCGATCGGGGCCGGAGCCACGATCCTCGGCGGCGTGACCGTCGGTACGGGCGCGATGGTCGGCGCCGGCGCCGTGGTGACCAGGGACGTGCCGCCGTTCGCCATCGTGACTGGGAACCCGGCTCGCATCCGCGGCTACGCGGGCGCCGATCGCGCCCCATTCGAGGATGCCGACCCTGGGAGCGCTTCGCCTGAGCCGGGAGCAGATGTGGGTGGGGTCCGGCTGATCAGCCTGCACTCGGTGACGGACCTGCGCGGGAGCCTCTCGGTCGGGGAGGTGGGCGCCCAGCTTCCGTTCGTCCCGAAGCGCATCTTCTTCGTATACGACGTACCGACCGCCGAGGTGCGCGGCGAGCACGCACACCGCCGGTTGGAGCAGGTCCTGATCTGCGTGCGCGGCACTATCTCGGTCGTGGTGGACGATGGGCGGGCGCGCGCGGAGTACAAGCTCGACCGGCTCGATCGCGCACTGCACATACCCCCGAAGGTCTGGGCGATCCAGTACGCCTACTCGCGCGACGCCGTCCTGCTGGTGCTGGCATCCGAGGAGTACGACTCGGACGAGTACATCCGCGACTACGGCGAGTTCCGGCAGATCACCGCGAGCTGACCGAAGGGTCGACGACCTCCGAGACGATCGCCCCGGGCCGGCCCTTGACCGCCTCGTATGCGCGATACACGTAGGAGCCGATGATGCCGAGCCCGAGACAGTTGAGGCCGGCGAAGAAGATCACGACCAGGATCGTCGGCGCATAGCCGGGCACGTCGATCGCACCCGTCAGTCGCAGCACTGCCACCAGCGCCGCTATCACCGTCCCGAGCGCCAGCCCGACCAGGCCAGCCGCCCACAGCATGCGAACGGGCAGATCGGTGAAGGCGAACACGCTGTCGGAGAGGTAACGCAGCTTCTTGCGCAGCGTCCAGCCGCTCTTGCCGGGGCGGGGGCGCCGGTGATAGGGGATCAGCTCGCGCCGAAAGCCGACCCAGAACAGCTGCGCGACGAGCGAGGTGTTCTGGTCCTCGAGCGAGGTCAGGACGTCGCGAACCTGTGCCGTGCAGGCGAACACGTCGACCCCGTCCGGCGGTATGTCCGCCATCACGAAGCGCCGGTACAGGCGCCAGTAGAGGCTCGAGGCGCCGTCGCCGCGATCGTCCCGGCTGGCGCGCTCGCCGGCGACGATGTCCACCTCCCCGCTGGCCAGCCGCCTGAAGAACTCGATCACCAGCTCCGGCGGCTCCTGCAGGTCGGCCGCCATCACCGCGATGTACCGGCCGTCGGCGATCGCCATGCCGGTACGCAGGGCGGCGAACGACCCGAAGTTTCGCGCGTGCGACACGAGGCGCCACCTGAACGGCGCGGCGTCGAGCGCCGCGAGTAGCCGCTCACGCGAGTCGTCGGGGCTGCCGTCGATGACGAACACGGCCTCGAAGCCGTCCACCACCTGCTCGGCGATGTCACCGACGGCCGTCACGAGCGCGTCGATCATTGCGGCGTTGCGATAGATCGGCACGACCAGCGAGTTCGCCGGAGCACTCACGCGGCCAGGCTCCCGCAGGCATCGATCACGCGCTCGACGTCCGCGTCGGCGAGGTGGGGATGCAGCGGCAGCGACAGCTCGCGCTCGGCCAGACGGCGTGCCGTGGGAAGCGCTGTGGCCGTCGATCCGGTTCCCGCGCAGGCGGGTTGGTCGGGGCAGAGGACCGGATAGTGGCGCCCGACCGACACGCCGGCGGCCTCGAGCGCCTCCGCATGCCGCTCGGCCTCGCCCTCGATCACCTCGACCGGGAACAGGTGGTTCGCCGATGTTCCGCCGGTGGGACGCACCGCGCTCAGGACAGGCGAGTCCTGCAACGCCTCGACGTAGCGCTCGGCGACCTCGGCTCGGCGACGCAGCCAGCCGTCGAGGCGGGGCAGCAGCGCCGAGCGCAGGACCGCGGCGTGCAGCTCGTCGAGCCTGCTGTTCAAGCCGGGCTCGACGTGGCGGTAGCGCTCGGACTGGCCGTAGTTGCGCAAGCGCCGCGCCCGCTCTGCGAGCTCGGCGTCGTCGGTCAGCAGGACGCCGCCGTCGCCCATCGCACCCAGGTTCTTGGTCGGGTAGAGGCTCGTGGCCGCTGCCACGCCGGCGCGCCCGGTGGGCGCTCCGGCACGGGCCGCGCCCGCGCTCTGCGCGCAATCCTCGACCACGACGACCGCGTGACGCTCGGCCATGGCGCGCAGCGCGGCCGGATCGAGCGGGTGCCCATAGAGATGGACGGGCACGACAGCCCGGATCGACGGATCGGCCGCCAGCACCTCGTCGGCCGCCGCGAGGTCCATCGATCCCGACTCGTCGACGTCCGACCAGATCGGCACGGCGCCGGCTCTCATGATCGCCAAGGTGGTCGCGAACGCCGTCAACGGCGTGGTCAGCACCCGGTCGCCCGGACCGATCCCAAGGCAACGCAGGGCTATCTCGATCGCATCGAGTCCGCTCGCCACCCCGACCGCGTGCTCGACGCCCCACCAGGCGCCCAGCTCGCGCTCGAACGCCTCGACCTCGGCACCCAGCACGAGCCAACCGCTGCTGCCGACCCGATCGATCGCCGCAAGCGCGTCCTCGCGAACCTCATCCCACTGAGCCGCGAAGTCGTTCGCGAGGATCGTGTCCGGACGGACCGTGCTCATCGAGCCGTCTCGGCCCCCGATTGCGCGAACGAGAAGAACTTGCTGCCGAGGAAACCAACGGGAGTGGCGATGACGACGGCGAGGGCCTGAGCGGGCACCGCCGCCAGCCCGCCGACTCCGTGCAGCAGATACAGCGCCACGTAGTTCACGATCAGAGACGCCGCCGCCACGACGGTGAAGCGACCCAGCTCCCGGTGGACGGCCCGGCCGCTGCGCGGGAACGACCAATGGCGGTTGAGAGTGAAGTTGAACAGGCCGTTCGCGACGAAGACGGGTGGCACGGCGGCGTAGGCCGACACCCCGAGCGCGATCTCGCCGGCATAGAGCGCCATCGCCAACACATACCCGCAGCCGCCGACCACGACGAAACGCAGCATCTCCTCCCGGTGGTCGCGAGGCGGGCGCAGGACGTTTCGCTGGAGCCAGTCGCGCATTCGTGGCTCCAGACCGTATCGAGCCCTCACGGACGTCAGCGTCATACGAAGCGCAGTTGCTCCGTAGTGCTTCCGACGACGTGGAGGACTACCGCCATATACAGAGCGAACGCAACCGCCAGGCCAGCCACCGTGACAGACCGCTGACGAGCGGTGGCGCGCGGCGCGAGCGGGTTTGGCCAGCCGGGGGCGAGGGCGAGCAGGTAGGCGAGCACGTACGCCGGGAGCAGGAAGCGCGTCTCGACCGCGGACGGCAGGGACGCCGCGCCGCACAGGAGCAGGCCGACCGGGTAGCGCCACCGGGATGGTCCGAGGCTGCGTCGCGCCGCCGGCCAGGCCACGCGAGCCAATGCGAGGAAGACGAGCAGGAAGCCGAGCACGCGCATCCAGCGCTGGGAGCCTGTGTCGACCTGCTCAATGTATGGAGTCTCGTAGCGCTGATCGAAACCGTTTATGACATGCCGCGCGAAGAGGCCCGCCATATGATCGGATGGCTGACGACGATGCGGGCGTACTCCCCGGCGTCGTCGACGACGGCGTCGTCGCGGCTCTGAAGGATCCGCTGGCCGGTCGGATCGAAGTACATCATCCGGCCGCCCGGACGGTCGCTGCCGACGAAGGTCTCGTAGCGCTGCAGTGTCAGCCCGGCGGTGAACTGGAGGCTCGACAGGTCGGCGACGGCACCGGGCACGAAGCTCGAGCTGTCGTGATGGCGGTCGGTCGCCAGCGACTGGGGCAACGAGATCGCCGCAAATCCGACGAGCAGCGCGGCCACGCCGAGCAACCCCCGGGCGGTTGAACGACGTGGCGCGGCGCGCGCCTTCCACCAGGCAATCGCGAGGAGCCCGACAACGGCCGGGACTACGAGGATGTACGCCGGCCGCATGTTGATCGCCGCCGCGCTCGAGGCTCCCGCTACAAGCATCCAGCCGGGCGCCTCGGCGCGCCCCACCGCGACCAGCGCGAGCATCACGGCAGCTAGGGCGGGGAAGTCGCTGAGCGGAAAGCTCATGTACGAGCGCCAGAAGACGAGCACCAGCGCGGCCAGCCCGAGCCGGCGCCAGAACCCCCAAGTCAGCTCCGGCCATGCGAGGCGGGCGAGGCTGGGCGCCAGAACGGTCGAGATCGCCGCGACGATCGCGGCGTTGAAGATCTTCACGACCGACGACGGGCTCCAGGTCAGCCCGTCCGCGACTCCGGCTAGGCCGTGGTAGATCAGCGCCAGGAGGTAGCCGCGCAGCGGGCTGTCGAAGTTCAGCAGCGAGAAGTCGCCGTCGACGACGAAGCTGTCTCCAAGCTCCCAGTAGTGCCCGGCGTCGTAGTAGAACGGCTTCTCGCCATGGAGCAGGGCGATCGTCAACGCGGCGGCAAAGGCCACGCCGAAGGCCGCGACGGCGGGCGTTCGCAGGTACATCGAGGCGGGCACGATATCGATGGCCGCCACTACACTCACCCGTTTGCCGACGCGCACCCCCCCATCGCGCCCCCACACGGCCGCTTCTCGGCCCGTCGCACCGCCGCTGGCGCGCCTTCGCGCCCGCGCTGGCGACTCGAAGCACCTGCCGGTCGCCCAGACGGCGATCGTCGCGCTGCTGCTCGGGCTGATCGCCACGGTCGTCTACGGGCCGCACGCGATCCACGGCGGCTTTCTGTCGGACGCTTGGGCGGCGCGAACGCTGTACGAGTTCGCGCCGCAGGACGACTTCCTCGGCCGCCTGGGACACCTGCTGAGTCAGCCGAACGTGAGCCCGCGACCGTTGCAGGGCGTCTACGTCGCGGTTCAGAACGCCGTGTTCGGGCCGCACATGGGGCTTTGGCTGACCTGGCAGGGGGCGATGAGCGTGGTGATGTCGCTGGTCCTGTACCTACTGCTGCGTGAGCTGCGGTTCAGTTGGCAGGACGCGGGAGCAATTGCGGTGCTGGTGCTGATCTTCCCGGCCGCGAGCTCGATCAGGCTCTGGACGGCGCCGATGAGCGCTCTGACGATCTCGCTGGCGCTGCTCGGCTTCCTGCTGGCGCTCCGGGCCTTCCGCCGCGACGGCGCTCGGCGCATCGCGCTGCACGGGCTGTCGCTGGCTGTGTTCGCCGCCAGCCTGCTGCTCTACGAGGTGGCGCTCTCGGCGATGCTGGCGTCCGTGCTGGTGTACCGGCTGTGCGTGCCATGGCGTGCAGCAGGGGCGCGCTGGCTCGTCGACGTCGTGGTGCTCGTCCCGCTCGCGGCCCTGGTCACTCGCTCGGAGTCGTCCTCGTGGGAGGCCCAGACCTTCGACGGGATGTGGCGCCACGCGACCGTCTTCTGGGATGAGGCGCAGACGCTGCTCACCTCGGTGGTGCTGCCCTTCGGGACCGACCGCTGGTACGCCCTGGCTCTGATAGCGCTGATCCCGGCGATCGCGGTGCTCCTGGCACGCCAGCTCCCGTCGTCCGATCCAGCCCGCGCCGATCTGCGTCGCTGGCTCTTGACCGTCCTGGCCGGACTGGCGATCGTCGCGCTCGGCTACGCGATGTTTGTGCCCGCGATGGACTACTACACGCCGCTCCGACCCGGGATCGCGAACCGCATCAACGCCGTTCCCAGCATCGGGTGGGTGCTCGTCCTCTACGGCTTGGCGATGCTCGCCGCCACGATCGCGTTCCGCGGTCAGCGCCAACGGCGACTCGGGGCATCTGCGCTTGCGCTGGTCGCCTGCGCCATAGTCGCCGCCAGTTGGCTGGAGAGCATCGACAGGGAGGCCGAGGCATACATGCGCGCGTACTCGGAGGGTGAGCGCGTTCTGCAAACCGTGGAGACACTGCTGCCCGACCCTCCACCGCACAGCGTGATCTGGACCTTCGGTCAGCCCGTCGAGATCGCGCCGGGCATTCCGGTGTTCGGCAACACGTGGGACATGACCGGCAGCGTTCAGCTTATGTACGACGACCCGACGATCACCAGCTACGTCGGGCATCCGGGAACGACCTTCGACTGCGAGCGCGAGCGAATCGTCGCCGGCGGGCCGGCCTACCTGGTCCCGAGCTCGCCGGGTGCCCAGCCGCTGTCGTCGCCGTACGGCCCGACCTACTTCGTCGACACCGTCGACGGCCGCTTGCAGCGGATTCGCAGCCGTGCAGAGTGTCGCCGCGCACGGGTCTCGTTCGAGCTGTCGCCGGCGCTCGCGCCGGCCTGACCGCTACCTCAAGCCGCGGCTGAGGCGGCGCTTGATTCGCCGCACCGGCTCGGTCATGCGCCAGGTCAGCGAGCCCTCGAGGGCATTCAGTCGCGAAAGCAGCTGCCGGTTCTCCTCGAGCTGCTCCTGCACCCGGCTCTGCATGAGCGGGATCTGCGCGAGCGCCTGCTCGGCGTCCAGCAGGGCGCGGCTCGTGTCCTGAAGCCGCTCCGTGGCCGACTGCTCAGCGGCAGTCGCGCGCGCGACGCTGCGGTGTGCCTCGGCTTCAACGCTCTGGACGTGATCGGCCCACCAACTGACCTCGAACGCGTCCCCGAGCGCGACCACGCTCTCGAGCGGGGGCAGCGGAGCATCGCTGGCCGCGACGATGCCGTACGTCTCGCCGCCGCCGTCGAGTGCCGTCGTGGCTCTTACGTGCGCGGAGATATCCCCGTCGGGTCCGCCGTGACCGTTCGCGCGCTCGATCCGCGTCGCCAGCCACGGGTGCTGGCGATACGCGTCGACGTTGGCAAACAGCTCGCCGACTGCCGCGGCGAGCTCGTCGGGCCGGTACTCGTGGACGTGGTGCTCGTTGCCGGACGGGTAGACGTCCGGATTCGGTGACGAGACGAGCAGCACGCCGCCCGGCCGCAGTACGCGGTGAAGCTCGCCGAGCGTTCGCGCCCCGTCGGCCACGTGCTCGATCGCCTCGAAGCAGACAACGACATCGAAGGACGCGTCGCCGAACGGCAGGTCGAGCAGGTCGCCACGGGTCACGGCGCTGGGATCGCCAAACCGTTCGCCTGCCTCAGCCACCGCATCGGGATCAATGTCGACGCCCGACACGCTGGCCGCCCCGCCGCTCGCAAGAAGCGCCATCCCGTAGCCGGTCCCGCAGCCGGCGTCCAAGACGTCCTTGTCGCGGACTGCCTGCGCGGCCCACCAGTAGCGGCCGCGGTGCTCAGTGTCGATCAGCGTGCCCTGCTGGTCCCGAGGGTCGAAGCGCTCGGGATGTACCGCCTGCTCCATTGACGCGATCGTACTGAGTCGGGCCTGCCGCGCGGATGCCGCTGGTACCGTTCGCGCACTTGTCCGCCACCGTCCAACAGCCGGCGGCCTCAGGCATGCTGAGCGCGGCGACTGAGCCTCCGGCCGTCTCCGTCGGCTCCGTCTCGAAGAGCTTCCGGCTCCCCCACGAGCAGTACTCGACGCTCAAGCAGCGCGTGCTGCACCCGCGCCGCTCGCGCACGTTCAGCGAGTTGCACGCGCTAGAGGACGTCAGCTTCGAGATCGCACAGGGCGAGTTCTTCGGCATCGTCGGTCGCAACGGCAGCGGCAAGAGCACGCTGTTGAAGTGCCTCGCCGGGATCTACGGGGTCGACAGCGGGCGGATCGACGTGCGTGGTCGCCTGTCGCCCTTCATCGAGCTGGGCGTCGGCTTCCATCCCGAGCTCTCGGCGCGTGACAACGTCGTGATCAACGCGATCATGCTCGGGCTGACGCGCAAGCAGGCGCTCGACCGCTTCGACGAGATCATCGCCTTCGCCGAGCTCGAGGAGTTCGTCGACCTCAAGCTGAAGAACTACTCGTCGGGGATGAGCGTGCGGCTCGGCTTCGCGGTCGCGATCCAGGTCGACGCCGACGTCCTGCTCGTCGACGAGGTGCTCGCGGTCGGCGACGCGTCGTTCCAGCAGAAGTGCTTCGACCAGTTCGACCGGCTGAAGGCCGAGGGGCGGACGATCGTCTTCGTCACTCACGACATGGACTCCGTGCGGCGCTTCTGCGACCGGGCGATGCTGCTCGAGCGCGGCAACCCGGTCGCAATCGGCGAGCCGGACGGGATCGCGGCCAAGTACGCGGAGATCAACTTCGGCGTCGTCGGCGAGGACGGTGCGGGCGGCGGCACGGGACTCCCCCGAGCGCGAATCGCGCGCGCCTGGTGCGAGACAGCAGACGGATCCGCCGCGGAGACGGCGCGCGACACCTTCACCGCCGGACGTGGCGAGCCCTGCGCTGCCTGCATGGAGATCGAGTTCAGCGATCCCGTCGAGGACCCCGTCTTCACGATCGCCTTCCGCAACGACGTTCGCCACACGATCTACGTCGCTCGCAGCGACCTCGACGGACCGACGGGTTCGTTCCAAGCCGGTCAGCGCGCGACGATCCGGTTCCGGTTCCCGAACTGGCTCGCGCACAGCACGTACACGCTCACGCCCGCCGTCATGACCAGCGACGGAAGGATCGCGCTCGACCAGCGCATCGACGCGCTCACGCTGCTCGTCGACACCAACCGTGTGACCGGTGGCGTCGCCGATCTGCCGACCGAGGTCGAGGTCGAGCGCTCGTGAGCGTCGCCGAGGCGGTGCAGACGCGCGGACCGTCGGCGCTCGGAGGCGACCTGCGGCGGGCGCTCAGCCTGACCTGGATGCTCGCCGTGACGGACTTCAAGCTGCGCTACTTCGGCTCGGTGCTCGGCTACCTCTGGACGCTAATGCGGCCGCTGATGCTGTTCGGCGTCCTCTACTTCGTCTTCACCAAGGTCTTCTCGATCGGCGAGACGGTCGAGCACTACCCGGTCTACCTGCTGACCTCGATCGTCCTCTTCACCTACTTCTCCGAGACGACAGCGGGCGGCGTGCAGTGCCTGATCGGGCGCGAGAACCTGCTGCGCAAGATGCACTTCCCGCGGATCGCGATTCCGGTGTCGGTCTCGCTGAGCGCGCTCTTCAACCTCGCGCTGAACCTGATCGCGGTGCTGGTCTTCGCGCTCGCCTCAGGCGTCGAGCCGCGGCTCACCTGGCTCCAGTTCCCGCTCCTCCTGCTTGCGTTGACGCTGCTTGCGATCGGCTTCGCGATGCTGCTCTCCGTTCTCTACGTCCGCTTCCGCGACATCCAGCCGATCTGGGACGTCGTCCTGCAGATCACCTTCTACGCGTCGCCGGTCCTCTACGTGATCGGCATGCTGCCCGACAACATCCAGCGCGAGGCGCTGGTCGCGAACCCGATCGCCGTGATCCTCACCCAGATGCGCTACGCGGTGCTCGACTCGTCGGCGCCGACGGCCGCCGAGATGGCCGGCGTCGACGCGCGCCTGCTGATCCCGGCCGGCCTCGTCGTGGTCGTGTTCTGCCTCGGTCTGTGGCTCTTCACGCGCGAGGCACCGCGAATCGCGGAGAATCTCTGACGTGGCACGCACGACGCAGCGCGACGCGGCACAGGCGAACGGCCAGCCGAGCGACGACGAGCTCGCGGCGATCGAGCGCGAGCACGTCGAGGAGGTGGCGCGGGCGCATGCCGCGCTCGCCGAGGCTCAGGACCGCAGCTACTGGCTCGACCGCTGGGGGGTCGACCTCAACGAGTGGATGCGCCGCCCCGGCGCCAGCGAGCTGCGCGCCGCCGTGCGGGCGCTGCGCGGTGTGCGGCGCGCGGCGATCAAGGCGCGCCGTCAGGGCAAGGCGAAGCTCGTCAAGGCGCGCCGGGAGATGGCCGCCGAGCGCGAGCAGGCCGTCCCGGCGGAGTCAGCGCCGAAGCTCTTCGAGCGTTCGCTGACGCCCAAGCGACTGGAGTCGGCGCCGGCCACGAAGCTCGTCTTCGACCGGCTCAGCGAGACGGACGTCGATGCGATCCGGTCGAGCTGCAACGTCAACGAGAACGCGATCGTCGACAGCGCCGACCCGATGAACCAGCTGCGGCTGCTGATCGGCTTCGGCGCGCACCATGGGATACCCGCGGTCGTCGAGCGAACCGGCCTCAGCGGCGACATGCCGCCCGAGGACGTGCATGCGATGGCGCGCGGCAGCATGGCGATCGCCGGATCGCTCTACTACGCCGACCTGGTCGCCGACGGGCTCGAGACGGCCGGCATGACGCTCGAGGACGGCATGCGCTGCCTCGACTTCGGCTGCTCGTCGGGCCGGGTGGTTCGCGCGCTGGCGGCTGCCTACCCGGGCTGCGAGTGGCGCGGCTGCGACCCGATCGAGGGCGCGGTGACCTGGGCGAGCGAGAACCTGCCCGCGATCGACTTCGTCCACAGCCCGGAGCGACCGCCGCTGCCCTACGGCGACGGCGAGCTCGACGCAGCGTTCGCGATCTCGATCTGGTCGCACTTCGACGAGCCCGACGCCGTCGCCTGGCTGGCGGAGATGCGCCGGCTGATCCGGCCGGGCGGGCGGCTGCTGCTGACAACCCACGGCTACCAGACGATCGCCCACGACGAGGGACACGGCCTACGCCAGACGTCCCAGCTGCAGGAAGTTCACGCCGCGCTCTACGACCGCGGCTTCTGGTTCAAGAACGAGTTCGGCGAGGGCGGCGACCACGGCGTCGACAACTCCGGCTGGGGAACCGCCTTCCTGACTCCGGAGTGGCTGCTCTGGGCGACCGTGCGGGACTGGCGCGTCGTCGGCTTCGCCCCCGGGCGCGTCGAGGACAACCAGGACCTGTACGTGCTCGAGCGGCGCTAGCGAGGCGCGCCCAGATGTCGACGAGCGTCTCCGTGGTGATACCCGTCAAGGACGGGGCACGCCACCTCGAGCGGCTGCTCGCCGCCGTGCGCCGGCAGGGCGAGGGGGTCGAGCTGCTGGCGATCGACTCCGGCTCGCGCGATGGCTCCGTCGAGCTGGCGCGCGCGGGCGGCGCGACGGTGCACGAGATCGCCCCTGAGGAGTTCGGGCACGGTCGCACGCGCAACCTCGCCATGGAGCTCGCGACCGGCGACGTCGTCTGCTTCCTCACCCAGGACGCGGTGCCCGAGCCGGGATGGCTGGCGGCCCACCTCGCCGCATACGAGCTCGATCCCGAGGTCGGCGCGGTCTACGGTCCGCACCTGCCCTGGCCGGACACCAGTCCGATGATCGCGCGTGAGCTCGACGAGTTCTTCGCGTCGATGTCTCCCGACGGCAAGCCGACGCTGCAGCGCGCCGGCGACCTGGCGTTCCTGTCGAACGTCAACGCGTCCTACGCCCGCCGCTGCTGGGAGGAGATCCGCTTCGAGGACCTCGCCTACGCGGAGGACCAGGCCTTCGGGCGCGCGATGCTCGATGCCGGCTGGGTCAAGGTCTTCCACCCAGGTGCCGCGGTGCGGCACGCCCACGACTACGGGCCGCTCGAGTTCGCCCGCCGCTACTTCGACGAGTACCGCGGCCTGCGCGAGACCGCCGGACACGTCGAGCCGCTGAAGCCCGGCAGGGTGCTCGCGGACGTGCGCGGCGGCGTCGCGGCCGACCGCCGCTGGATGGCGGAGCGCGATTGGCCGCAGTCACGCCGCGCCGTCTGGACGGCACGCTCGCTGCTGCACCACGGCAGCCGCAAGGCGGCGGCGGCCGCAGCCACGCGTCCCGGCCGGCTGCCGGCAGGGGTCGAACGCCGTTTGTCGCTGGAGGGCCGGGCCTCGGTCGCGCGGGCGAACCGGCGCGGCGACGGGCCCCCAGACCGCGCGACAGCCGACGCGCGCAGCCGCGCGCCTGTCGCCCCCGTGCCGGCGCGCTACGCCGACGTGCTGCGCTACGCGAAGGAGGGAGCCGTGCCACTCGCGCCGCGCAATTCGACCGCCCACGAGCGGGCGCGCCTGCATCTCGCCTTCGTCGTCCCGCCCTTTCGGCGCGGCAGCGGCGGGCACTCGACGATCTTCGGCCTGATCGCCCGGCTCGAGCGGATGGGCCACACGTGCACCGTGTGGATCGTCGATCCGGGCGGCAACGGCCACATCGACCGCCCAGCCGTGACCCGCCGCGACATCGTCGAGTGGTTCACGCCGATCTCGGCGCCCGTCTTCGCCGGCTTCGATGCCTGGCACGGGGCCGACGTCGCAGTCGCGACCGGCTGGGACACCGCACATCCGGTTGCGATGCTGCCCGGCTGCGGCGCCCGGGCGTATCTCGTCCAGGACCACGAGCCGGAGTTCTTCGCGACCTCCGCGGAGCGGATCTGGGCCGAGCAGACCTACGACCTCGGCCTCTATCCGATCTGCGCGAGCCGCTGGCTGCGCGACCTGCTCGCTGAGCAGCACGGCTGCGAGGGTGCCTACTTCCACCTCGGCGTCGACCACGACGTCTACCGGCCGCAGGACCACGTCGAGCGGCGCCGCGACACGATCATCTTCTACGCGCGCGCGGCGACCGCCCGCCGCGCGGTTCCGCTCGGCCTGCTGGCGCTCGAGGAGCTGTGCGCACGCCGTCCCGACACGCGCGTGATCGCCTTCGGGCAGGAGCGGCCGCTGAAGACGTCGTTCCAGACCATCTCGCTCGGCGTCGCCGCCCCGGCGCGCCTGGCGGCCGCCTATGCCGAGGCCACCGCGGGACTCTGCCTCTCGCTGACCAACTACTCGCTGATCCCGCAGGAGATGCTGGCCTGCGGCTTGCCGTGCGTCGACCTCGCGGGGGGCAGCTCGCAAACCGTCTTCGGAGCCGACGGGCCCGTGGTGCTCGCCGACGCCGACCCGATCGCGCTGGCCGACGCGCTCGAGGCGCTGCTCGACGACGAGCGCCACTGGCGAGCCAAGTCGAGCGCCGGCATCGAGTTCGTTGCCGACGCCTCCTGGGACACAGCCGCGAAGCAGGTCGAGGCCGGGCTGCGCGAGGCGCTGCGACGAGCTGCAATGCCGGACGGCGCGGCGAGCGCTGGTCGACACTCGCAGGCGCGCTAGCGGCGCCTCGCGACCTCGACCCAGTCCACCGGACGGTCGCAGAGCCGTCGCCATCCGTCCGGTCCGATCTGGCGGGCCACCGGGACACCGGCGTCGGCGGGCGCGAACACGACCGCCCGCAGCACGGTCGGCGCGGCATCGCCAGGTTTCAGCGAGCCACCCGGCCGCTCGAGCGTGAGCATGTGAAGCCCCGCTGTCAGCCGGGCCCGCAGCGGTCGCGCGTAGTTGCCCTCGTTGCCGCTCTGGCCCGCGATGCTCCCGATCCGGCGCCCATCGATCGTCACGTCGAGCCGCCGCGCGAAGTCGCCCTTGAACCAGACGTCGTAGACGCCGCTCGCCAGCACCGAGAACCGCTTGTGGGCGATCCCGGGCGTCGCGAGTCCGATCCCGTCGACGGTCTCGCCCCATCCCGCTGGGCGGCGGCGGATCGACTGGCCCTCGAAAGCCGAGACCAGGGGCCGAGGCGAGTACCAGAGCGATGCGTCGCTGGCACGCGCCCGGCGGCCGAGCGCCGCAAGCCGCTCGCAGGGCACGAAGCCCGCGGCCTGAAGGCCCTCCCCCGCCGGCACGTGCGCGGTCACCTCCAAGTCGCGAACGCGCCGCCATACGTCGTAGTAGTCACCCCGCTCGGCGAGGCGGAAATTCGCCGGGGGGCGGCTGGCGTCGGGACGGCGCCGCGCGACGATCGTCGCGTAGCCCTGGACCGCCTCGGGGTCGAGGGAATCGAGGTCATAGCTGTGCCCATAGCCCGTCACCGAGCCGTCGCGCAGCGTCGCGAGCGACACCGGCCTCGATGAGAACCCGGGACCCGCGGGCGCCATGTCGGCGAGCGCGTAGAGAGCGAACTCGTCGAAGTCGGGGACAAGCGTCGGACCCTGCGCCGCGCGCTCCTCCCCGATCGAGAGCAGCTCCTCGAGGCGCTCGGTCGGAGCGAGGTTCGTCTCGTGGTAGGCGAGCGCATTCGACCACAGGACCCCGAGCACGAGCGGGACAGCGAGCGCGACGGCCTCTATGCGCCTTCCCGATCGTCGCAGGCTGTCCGCCCCCAGGGCGGCCAGCAGGACGACGATCGGAGAGGTGATCACGAGCAGCTTCGCGTCGGTCCAGGCCGTCCCGCGCAGGGTCAGGGCCACCCAGACGGTGGCCATGACGACGACGAAGCCGGCGAGCGCCCAGCTGCGCCGACGCACCAACGACGCGATTCCCAGCGCCGCAGCGGCGAACATGATGCCGATCAGCGCATAGGTCAGGGCGAAGTGCTGGGCGGGGTCCACACGGTGAGATCCGCCGATCCAGATCCCAGCCAGCTGTGCGCGCTGCAGCGGGCGAACGAGGTTGCCCGGATCGCTGACAGCGACGGCGTTGCTCGTCGACAGCGACTTCGCGAGCGTGAGCGAGTCCCCGAGAGCGCCGAAAGTCGGCAGTGCGAACACCACGAGCGCGACCGCGAAGGCCGCCAGCCAGACGCCGAGCGAGCGCAGATCGACCCGCCGCGACCGCGACCCGATGACGAGCAGCAGGCCGGCGACGAGCAGCGTCATGCCGAGCCACGGGAGGAATGCGAGGCCGATGGCGCCAACGCCGGCCGCGCCGACGAGGGCCGGCAGGACGGCGCCCCGCGGTCCGCGCTCGAGCCAGCGCGGCATCAGCAGGAGCACGGGACCGAGCAGCAGCACGAACGGGAGCACCGCCAGCTCCTTGATCGCTCCCATCTGCGCATAGGCGTAGACGAGCGCCGGCGCGGAGGCGACGACCGCGGCCACCGCCGCCGCTGGGCGTCCCATCGACGCCGTGCGCGCAAGGTAGTAGAGCGGCGCCGCGCAGAAAGCCAGCAGCAGGGCCATGAGCGGCTGGTACAACCAGATCGCCGGGGTGCCGACGAGACGGCTCCCGCCGCCGAGCAGGGTCTGCCCGCCGCCGGGATAGCTAAGCCCGAAGTAGTTCTCCATCGTCGTGCGGAAGCTCGACTCGGGCAGCCGGGCGAAGTTGCGTGCGTGCTCGAGCAGGTAGTCCGAGCCGGCGAGGTGGAAGGCAACCGTGGTGTCGAGCAGGTAGCCCGCGAGCGTGACGTCGCCGTGCAGCAGGACCGGCGCGCAGACCATCACGTAGACGGCGACGCTCGCGCCGACCAGCCACCAGTCCGGTCATGCCGCCCGCAGCCGGCTGCGACCGGCGATCAGGCCGCCAACTCCGACCAGGACGAAGGCATACGGGACCCACGACGCCGTCGCCTCGCCGTACGTGCACAGCTCCGCGACCACGACCAGCGCAGCCAGCCCCACGACCGGCAGCAGGATCCCAGGCAGGACGTCGCCGACGATCCGGTCGATGAGCAGGCCGCCACCGAGCGCGAGGAGCGCCAGCAGCAGCGGGAACAGCACTGTCGCGACGGCGAGCTCCACGAGCGCGTCACGCTATCGGAGGCGGATGACCCAATGCGGTGGACCGACGACTATCCTCCGCGCCTTCATGACTACCAAGCGCGCACTGATCACAGGCATCACCGGCCAGGACGGCTCGTATCTCGCCGAGCTCCTGCTCGAGAAGGGCTACGAGGTCCACGGCATGGTCCGCCGCTCCTCGACCGAGACCTTCCAGCGGCTGCAGGGCTGCCGCGACGACCTGACGCTGCACACCGGCGACCTGCTCGACCAGCGCTCGCTGGTCGACGTGATGCGCGCCTGCGAGCCGGACGAGATCTACAACCTGGCCGCGATGTCGTTCGTCGCGGCGTCCTGGAACCAGCCCGTGCTGACGTCGGAGTTCAGCGGCGTCGGCGCGACACGGATGCTCGAGGCGATGCGCGAGGTCGCTCCCGAGGCGCGCTTCTACCAGGCGTCGTCGTCGGAGATGTTCGGCCAGGTGCTCGAGGTCCCGCAGGTCGAGACGACTCCGTTCTACCCCCGCAGTCCCTACGGCGTGGCAAAGGTCTACGGCCACTTCATCACCGTCAACTACCGCGAGAGCTACGACCTCTTCGCCTGCTCCGGGATCCTCTTCAACCACGAGTCGCCGCGTCGCGGGCTGGAGTTCGTGACGCGCAAGGTCACCCACGCCGCCGCCGCGATCAAGCTCGGCCTGCAGACCGAGCTGGCGCTCGGCAACCTCGACGCCGAGCGCGACTGGGGCTACGCCAAGGACTACGTCGAGGCGATGTGGCTGATGCTGCAGCAAGACGAGCCCGAGGACTTCGTGATCGCGACCAACGAGACGCACAGCGTGCGCGAGCTGGTCGACGTCGCGTTCGACCAGGTCGGCCTCGATCCGGCCGACCACGTTCGCATCGACCCGAAGTTCCTGCGCCCGGCTGAGGTCGAGCACCTGATCGGCAACCCCGCGAAGGCGAAGCAGAAGCTCGGCTGGGAGCCGCGCACGACGTTCGAGGAGCTGGTCCGGCTGATGGTCGACGCCGACCTCGAGCTGCTCGCCAGCGGCGTGCCGCAGAAGCAGGCCGGCTGAGTTCGATCGAGAGGCCCGCGGCATGAGCGTGGCAATGAAGCTCCGGGAGCTCCGCTGGCGGGCGGCAGGGCACTACAGCCAGTTCGGCCCGGAGTGGACATCGCCGCTCGCGGGCGCACGCGGGCTCGAGATCGGCGGTCCGAGCGCCGTGTTCCGCGGCGACGGCATGCTGCCCGTCTATCCACAGCTGGCCGAGCTCGACGGGGTCCAGGTTCCGCACGCTCACGCGCTCTGGCACGGCGAGCTTGAGGAGGGCGCCTACGAGACCGGCGAGCCCGGGCTGAGCGGCCGCCTCTGGCTGCGCGACGGGACCGGGCTCGACCACCTGCCCTCCGAGAGCTATGACGCGATCCTCTCGTCGCACGTGCTCGAGCACATCGCGAACCCGCTGCGGGCGCTCGAGGAGTGGATCCGCGTGCTGCGCCCCGGAGGCGCGTTCCTGATCGTCGTGCCGCACAAGGAGGGCTGCGCCGATCATCGCCGTCCGACAACGACGCTCGAGCACATGATCGACGACCTGCGTGCGGGTACCGGCGAGGACGACATGACGCACGCCGACGAGGTGCTGCGGCTGCACGACATCGCACGCGACCCGCCCGCGCGCGATCCCGAGACGCTGCGTCAGCGCGTGCTCGACAACGCGCGCGTCCGAGCGGTGCATCACCACGTCTTCACGCTGCCGTCGGCCCTGCGCGTCCTCGATCACGTCGGCCTGCGCCTGATACGCGCGACGGCGCGCTGGCCGCACGACATCTACGTCCTGGCCGAGCGACCGCGGCCCGGGGAGGCGGTCGACAACAGCGCACTGCTCGACCGCGGCGCGGTGGCGGGCAGCCCCTTCACGACCGACCGCGCCTAGGTGGGCCGGCCGACCGTGTCGCCGCTCGTAAGCGTCGCGATCCCGACCTTCAACCGGCGAGCGACGATCGCACGCGCTGTGCGGTCGGCGCTGGCGCAGACCCACGCGAACCTCGAGGTCGTCGTCAGCGACGACGGGTCGACGGACGGCAGCGCCGAGGTCCTGCAGGAGCTCGCGGCCGGCGACGAGCGTCTGCGTGTCGTGCGCCACGCCGCCAACGCCGGCATGGTCGCGAACATGGAGCGCGCCCGGCGGCTCGCCAGAGGCGACTACGTGATGCTGCTCGCCGACGACGACTGGCTCGACCCGCGCTGTGTCGAGCTGGCGCTGGCGGCGCTGCTGCGGTCGCCCGACCACGTCGCAGCGCTGGGGGGCGTCGACTACGTCGGCAGCGTCGCCCACCCGGTCCGAGCGGAACTGAGGCCGCTGACCGCCGCCCACCCGAGCCGGCGCGTGCGCGACTACTTCGCAGCCGTCGACGGCGACCACGGCAACACCTGGCTCTACGCCCTGATCCGCCGCGACGCCTTCGACGCGTTGTCGCCGCTGCGCAACGTGCTCGGCTTCGACTGGCTGCACGTGGCGGAGCTCGCGTTCCTCGGCAAGATCGCCCTCGTCGACGAGGTCCTGATCCACCGCGCGCTCGGCGGGACGAGCGAGACCACGGCGCGCAACGTCGCGGTAGCCGGGCTGCCGCGCGCGCTCGCGCGGATCCCGCACCTTGCCATCGGAGGCGAGGTGCTCGCGGACGTCGGCTGGCGATCGCCGGTCTACGCTCCGCTGGGGCGGCCGCGACGGCTGCTCCTGGCCGTTCTCTGCGCGGCCGGAGTGCCGCTGCGCAACCTGCGCCACGTCCTCTTCCATCTCGCTCCGCGCCGGCTGCAGCGACGCTGGCACGCGCGATGACGAGATCGGCGATCGGCATCGACGCCCGCGCCGCGACCGAGGAGGGTGCCGGCGGCGGGCGGTTCGTGCGCGAGCTGGTCCGCGCGCTCGCGAAGCGCGACGACGATCGGCGCTATGTCCTCTATGCGCGCCGGCGCTGGGAGGAGCCGCTCGACGAGCGGTTCCGCTGGCGCGAGGTCTCCGGGCGTGACCCGATCTGGCACGTACGGACCGCACTGGCGGCGAACCGCGAGTGCGGCGCGTTCCTGTCGACGAACTCGTACCTGACGACGTGGTTCCTGCGCGTCCCGTCCGCCGCCGTCGTCTTCGACCTGGTCGCTTTCGATCCAGCGTTGCGCCCGCAGCGCCGCTCCGGTCTAATCGAGCGGCTCACGCTGCCGCTGGCGGCACGCCGGTCGGCGGCGCTGATAGCGATCTCGCAGGCCACCGCGGACGACCTCGTCGAACGGTTTCCCACCGCCGCCGGCAAGACGACCGTCGCACCGCTTGGCACCGCTCCGACGCTTGGAGACGAAGCGCGCGAACTGCCGCGCGGCGTGCCCGAAGGGGGCTTCATCCTGGCGGTCGGGACGCTCGAGCCGCGCAAGAACCTGCCGCGGCTCGTCGCGGCCTACGAGCGCCTTCCGCGGGCGCTCCAGGACGCCCACCCGCTGGTCGTCACGGGCCGCCTCGGCTGGGACGCCGGCGAGACGATGGCGTCGCTGCGCGCGCTCGGCGATCGGGCGGTCCTGACCGGCTTCGTGCCGGACGCCGAGCTCGGAGCGCTCTACCGGCACTGCAACCTGTTCGTCTACCCGTCGCTCGGCGAGGGCTTCGGCCTGCCCGTGCTGGAGGCGATGGCCGCCGGCGCGCCGGTCCTGACGTCGTCGCGGTCGAGCTTGCCGGAGGTCGGAGGAGATGCGGCGGCCTACTGCGACCCGACCGACACCGCCGCAATCGCGGCGGCGCTGGAGCAGTTGCTGCGCGACCCACCCCGGCGGGAGGAGCTCAGCACCGCCGGCCCGCGGCGGGCGGCGCAGTTCTCGTGGGACCGCACCGCGGACGTCACTGTCGAGGTCCTCGAGCGGATCAGCCGCGAAGCGCCCGCACGGCGCGCGTGACCCGCTGCAGCGCGCGCCGACCGCCACGCAGCGGCGAGACGTCGAGCGGGTTGCGGCGAGCCAGCCGCGGCGGGCGCTGGTCGGCCGCGGCGAGGAAGCCGCGCAGCGGCGCCACCGCCCGCGACCAGGCATGGCGCTCCGCGGCCAGGCGCAGAGCCGGCTCGTAGTACGGCCTTCCGTTGGCGAGCACTCGCTCGATTCCTGACGCCAGCGTGTCCAGGTCGCCTGGCGCGGCGACCGCGCCGAGGTCCTCGGCGGCGATCTCGTCGGCAAGCGTGTCGCCGGAGCTGACGACCGGCGGCAGCCGTGCCCAGAAGCAGTCGAGCAGGCGCGTGCGAAACGCGAAGCGCGTCTCGAGGTGGTCGCGGTGCGTCGAGATCGCCGCGTCTGCGGAGGCGAGCCAGTCGCCGCGCGCCGCGTAGTCGACCCACGTGTCGTTGAACAAGACAGCCGACTCCGGGAGTCCCTCGTCGAGCACAGTCGCGCGAGCGGCCGCCAGCGCCTCGCCGGCGCCGCCTGCGCTGCTGGCGCCCATGAACACGAGCCGCGCCGGGACGCCGTGCGCCCGCACGCGCGCGAGCGCGCGGATCGCCAGCGGCGCGTCGAGCCAGCTCCAGAGTCCACCGTTCCAGAGCAGGATTCGGTCGCCGCGCTCGACCTCTGGGAAGGTGGCGCGAATCGGGTCGCCGGCGGGGCGCGGTGGCGGCTCGTCCGGCACGCCGAACGGCACGACGTCGAGCACCGACCGCAGCGTCGGGTCGCGGTCGTAGACCGCTGGGGTGAGCAGGCCGAGCGCGAGCATCGCGCCGAGCCAGAGGTCGCGCTGCCGCTCACTCGCGCAGACGAAGAAGTGGCCGCTGCGCAGGGCGTCGACGAGCCGATCGGTCGCAGTGGTCGCGTGCAGGGCGCGCACGGGAGCGCTGGATAGCCGGAAGCGCTCCAGCACCTCGAGGCTCTCGGGGTCGTAGAGGTCGATCGCCAGCGGCGCGCCGCTGCGACGGACCGCTCCCAGCACATGCGGCGCCAGCGGCGGAGCCAGGACCGCGTCGGCCGAGCGCAGCAGCTGCCGAAGCGACCCGAGACGATCCGCCGACCACGTCGTGCGCCGAACCCCGGGAATCGCCCCGCCGTCCAGCTCGCGGCCGGCGAGCGTCACCTCGACCCCGCCGGCGGCGAGCGCACGGGCGATCTCGCTGTAGCGGATGCCCATCCCGGACATCCGCTCGCCGAGCCGGTCCGGGCAGACGATCAGCAGTCGCAGGGCGCGCAACGGCGACAACCTAGCCGACCGGCGCCCCGCTCGAGCGCAGCCCGCGCAGGATGTCGCGCACCTCCGGCGGGAAGCGGCCGAGCACACGCAGCACGACCAGGAAGACCATGCCGGCGATCGCCGAGTCGACGAGCGGGTGGAAGTCGGCGAACGCCCCCGCGGAATACCCGCACGCTGCCGCGACCAACGCCACCGCCAGGCTCGAGTAGGGCATCCCGGGACCGTTCGCGCGCACGAGCAGCCAGGTCGACGAGATCGCGAGCGCGAGCTCGGCGATGACAGCGGCGGCGGCGGCACCGTCGGCCTCGAATGGCGGGATCAGGACGATCGCGAGGATCACCGCGAGCGCGAGCGACAGGCAGTTGGCGAACAGCGTCTCGCGATGCCGACGCATGCCGAGCAGCATGTAGGTCGCCGCCACGGCGACGAAACTGGGGGCGATCGCCAGGCTCTGGATCTGCAGCACGACGACCGACGGATGCTCGGAGCTGCCGGTCAGGACCTCGACCGCGAACGGCGCCAGCAGCATCAGGCAGAGGGCGCCCAGCGCGCCTACGTAGACGCTCAGCTCGAACATCCTCCCCGCGGCGAACGCGAAGCGCTCCTTGTCCGAGCGCGCGGCGCGAGCGACGATCGGGAACGCCGATCCGATCAGCAGCAGCGGGACGGTCACCAGCACCTCCATCACGCGGAACGAGATCGCGAAGTAGCCGGTCTGCTCGGCGGTCGCGAGCAGCGTCATGATCACCAGCGTCACACGCAGATAGAGCGTGTTGACCGCGACCGCGAGCGCGAAGATCACGGTCTCGCGCAGCAGCGCGCCCCAATGGCGCGGGTTGAACGACGGCCGCAGGGTGGTCTCGTCCTTGACCAGCGCCACCGTCATCGCCAGCGCCACGATCCCGCCCGGGATCGACGCCGCGAGGAACGACACCACCCCGGCGTCGAGCAGCACGAGCGCGACGATCAGACCAGTGATCAGCACCTGGCGGATCAGCTCGATCAACGTCATCCAGCCGAAGCGCAGCCTGCTCTGAAGCACCGTGGCGAGCAACGACTGGGTGACCGCGAACAGCATGCCGAGCCCGGCCAGGAGCGCCCCCTCGGTCAGGCTCACGCCGTAGCCCGCCACGACCACGAAGCCGACGGCGAGCAGGATGCCGCCGCAGCTCAGCAGCAGCCGCAGCCCGAGCAGGTCGCGCATCGCCCGGTCGCGCTCAGCCCGGTCGGTGATCGCCGCGAGCTCGCGCAGCGCAACGGTGTTGACGCCCCCCTCGGTCAGGCCGGCGACGATCGCGACGACCGCCAGCACTGCGGAGTAGCGCCCGAACCCGGCATCGCCGAGGTGGCGAACGATCAGCGGCGCCGAGGCGAGTCCGAGCAGCAGCCCGAGGACGAAGCCGCCGGTCCGCAGCAGGCCGCCGCGCAGAGCGGCCGGTCCGGCCTCCGCCGTGCCGACGATGTCCTCAGCACCGGGACGGTCGGCGGCCGGAGCTGACTCGATCAGCGACACAGCGCGATGCTACGGACCGCATCCGGCGCACGGTCCGCCCGCCGCCCGATCGCGGCCTCCGCGCCGATAGGCTCGCCCGATGACGGCGGCCCCGACGTGCTGGCTCTGCGACGCGCCGACCAGCCCCTGTGCCGCGCTCGCGCCGCTGCCGTTCCGGTCCTGTGAGCGCTGCGGCTTCGTCTTTCGACCGGACCTCTCCGAGACCGCCCGCGCGATCTACGAGGACTCCGCCTACGAGGGGACCCATGGAGAGATCTACACCAGCCCCGAGTACATGCGCGCACGCGACAGCGACGCCGCGGTCAGGCTGCGCTTCCTACGCGGCCACGCCCAAGGTGGCGACCTGCTCGACGTCGGCGCCTCGGCCGGCAACTTCACGGCCGCCGCGGCGCGCGCCGGCTTTCGCGCGCGCGGCGTCGAGCCGACCCCGGGCTTCGCCCGTGTCGCGCGCGAGCTGCTGGGGACCGACGTCGCGACGGGCACGATCGAGGACCTCGACCTGCCCGAGCGCTCGCTCGACGTCGTGACGATGTGGCACGTGCTGGAGCACATCCCCCACCCGACGCGCGAGCTGCGCCGCATCCGCGCGGCGCTGCGCCCGTCCGGCGTGCTGGCGATCGAGGTGCCGAACGCGGGCGGCGTGGCGGCGCGGACCGACGGCACGGCGTGGGGCTCGCTGGAGCCCGACGTCCACGTCAACCAGTTCGCTCCCGAGACGCTGCGCCTGGCGCTGGAGCGGGCCGGTTTCGCGATCGCGGTGATCGAGACCGTGCCGATCACGCCGTACCTGCCGCCGCGGCGTCGCCTCGCCCCCAGGCACCTCGCGGCACGAGCGAAGGCCGCGCTGCGCGCCGGCGGCCTGCGCGGTCGTCATCCACACGCGCACGAGCTGCTGCGCGCGGTCGCGACACCGGCCGAGCGCTAGCCCGCCAGCGCTCGCTCGTAGACGGCCAGCGTGGCCGACGCCGTCGCCTCCCAGTCGAAGCGGCCCGCCTGTGCCGGGCCGTCCCTGCGCAGCCGCGCCCGCAGCGGCTCGTCCTTCAGGAGGCGGACGATCGCCGCGCCGATCGCCGCGCCGTCCTCGGGATCGAAGGTCAGCGCGGCATCGCCCGCGACCTCCGGCAGCGACGAGCGGTTTGAGCAGGCGACCGGCACGCCACGCCGCATCGCCTCGAGAACCGGCAGCCCGAAGCCCTCGTAGAGCGATGGGAACACGAACGCGGTGGCGGCAGCGTAGAGACCCTCGAGGTCGGCCTGGTCGACCCAGTCGGGGAACCGGACCTGGTCGCTGGTCCCGAGGTAGGCGGCGCGCCCGATCAGGTCGGCCTCGTGCGGGGTGCTGTAGCCGGGCAGCACGAGCATAGGCCGCTCGGCCGCGCCGATCTTCGCGTGCGCCTCGAGCAGCCGCATCAGGTTCTTGTGCGGCCGCTTGGCCGATGCGGTCAGCAGGATCGGCCGGTCGCCGAGGTCCAGCTTGGCCCGCAGCTCGGGCTCCGGTGTCGGTGCGACCGCCGGCTGCTGGCCGACTCCGAGCGGGACCACGTCGATCTTTGCGCGCGGAACGCCCAGGTGGCGCTCGACGTCGACGGCGGTCGACGCGGCGTCGACGATCACCCGCTGCGACCGCCGCGCGGCCGCTGGCACGAGCACCCCCATCCCGAGGCGCAGCAACCCGAAGTGGGCCTCGGGCACCATCTTGTAGTTGAGGTCGTGGACTGTCGTGACGCGCTTGAAGCGGCCCCACACCGGCGCGGTCGACGCAAGGCTGTGGACGAGGTCGCAGCCGGCGCGAGCGGCCATCCGCGGCAGATGCCGCTGCTCGCCCCAGACCCACTGGAAGCGACTGCGCGCGTCGACCGGCACGGTCTCGTGCGGAATCGCATGCCATGGCCCCGGCTCGCCCGCGGCGGCCTCGCGGTTGACGAAGGCGGTCAGCCGCAGTCCCTCGACCGCGGCCAATCGCGGGATCAGCTCGCGTGCGTAGACCTCCATGCCCCCGGTTTCCCCAGGCACGAGGTAGACGAGGTTGAGACCGACGTGCAAGCTGGCGGGCGTCGGCTAGCCCGCGGCGCGGGCAGAGTCCTGGCGCCGCAACCCCAGGATCGACAGCAGGAACGACGAGAAGACGATCTGGATGCCGACGATCATCAGCGTCGCGGCCATCACCGCCAGGCGGGTCTCGGACAGCTCGCCGAAGCCGCGGTCGATCCAGGTGACGGCGATCACCGCCGCGATGGCGAAGCCGCCGAGCAGGATCCCGCCGCCGAGCAGCAGCCCGTGCTCGAGCCGGAAACGGCGGCGCATGCGGTCGAACCAGGGGTCCTGGTCGCCCATGAAGTAGGTCCCGTAGGCGTGCGCGCAGAGCCCGAGCGCGAGCACCTGGGTCCCGACGATCATCAGCAGCGCGCCGGCGATCAGCGCGTGGACGTCCCACTCGCGGCCGAAGAGGTTGATGTCGGCGAGCACCGTGAGCGCGACCAGCGTGCCGAGCGCGGCCATCGCCGTCCCCGGGATCACGAACAGCCAGGTCGGGCTGTGGACGAGCAGGAAGCGCAGGTGGCGCCAGCCGTCGCGGAAGCTCGAGAGCTTCGACTCGCCGCCGCGCGGGTGGTACTCGATCGGGATCTGGCGGATGTCGAGGTCGCGCTTGGAGGCGCGGATCACCATCTCCGAGGCGAACTCCATCCCGGTCGTGCGCAGGTCGAGCGTCGGCAGCACGTCGCGGCGCAGCGCCCGCATGCCGCAGTGGGCGTCCTTGACGCCGGTGCGGAAGAAGGTGTTGAGGATCCCGGTCAGCACCGGGTTGCCGACGTAGCGGTGCAGCCACGGCATCGCGCCCGGGTGGATGTTGTCCATCCGGTCGCCGATCACCATCTGCGCGCCCTCGTCGAGCTTGGCGACGAACGCCGGGATGTCCTCGAAGTCGTAGGTCAGGTCGGCGTCGAGCATCACGACGTAGTCGCCGGTGGCGGCGGCGAGGCCGGCGAGGTAGGCGCTGCCGTAGCCGCGCCGCGGCTCGTGGATCACTCGCGCGCCGGCCTTGGCGGCCAGCTCCGGGCTGCCATCCTCCGACGCGTTGTCGGCGACGACGACCTCGCCCGGGATGTCGTGCTCGGCAAGCACAGCCAGCGCGCGCTCGACGCACGTCTCGATGTTCTCGGCCTCGTTGAGGCACGGGATGACCACCGACACCGACGCGCGGCCCGACTGCGAGTCGCCCCCTGCGGGGCGAGGAGTGGTCTCGATCGTGCTCACCCTGCGCCGCTTAGGGTACCGGCCATGCGCGTCTGCGTCGTCTACGACTGCCTGTTCCCGCACACCGTCGGCGGCGCCGAGCGCTGGTACCGCGAGCTGGCGCTCCAGCTGGCGGCGGACGGGCACGCCGTCACCTACCTCACGCGCAAGCAGTGGGACGACGGGGACTCGCCGCAGCTGCCCGGCGTCCGCGTGATCCCCGTGTCGCCGGGCGGACCGCTCTACACCGCGGACGGCCGGCGGACGATCGGGCCGCCGCTGCGCTTCGGGCTCGGCGTGCTCAGGCACCTGCTGCGCAACCGCCGCAGTTACGACGCCGTCCACCTCTGCTCGTTCCCCTACTTCTCGCTGCTCGCCGCGCGGCTGGCGCTCGCCGGGACTCCCGCCCGGATCGGCGTCGACTGGTTCGAGGTCTGGACGCTCGACTATTGGCGCGGCTACCTCGGCCGGATCGGCGGCCGGATCGGCTGGCTCGTGCAGCGGCTCTGCGCGCGGCTGACGCCGCAGGCGTTCGTGTTCTCGCGAGTGCACGCCGAGCGGCTGCTCGGCGAGGGCCTGCGCCGGCCGGCGCTGCGGCTCGCCGGCCTCTACCGCGGACCGCTCGAACCCGCAGCGGCGGGCGGCGAGCGGGCACCGCTGGTCGTCTTCGCCGGCCGTCACATCCCGGAGAAGCGCGCCGAGGTGGTGCCGGCCGCGGTGGCCGCCGCACGGAAGCAGGTGCCGGGACTGCGCGGCCTCGTGCTCGGCGACGGCCCCGAGCGCGAGCGGGTCCTCGCGGCGATCGCCGCAGCGGGCGTCGAGGACGTGGTCGAGGCGCCCGGCTTCGTGAGCGGCGAGGACGTGTCGGAGGCCTTCGCGCGCGCCACCTGCATGCTGCTGCCGTCGTCGCGCGAGGGTTACGGGATGGTGGTGATCGAGGCCGCGGCGCTCGGCACGCCCAGCGTCGTCGTCGCCGGCGCCGACAACGCCGCCGCGGAGCTGATCGAGGAGGACGTAAACGGCTTCGTGGCGCCCGCGACCGAGCCGCGAGCGCTGGCGACCGCGATCGTCGCATGCCACGCCGGCGGAGCCGAGCTGCGCGAGCGCACCGCCGCATGGTTCGCGCGCCGCGCTCCGGAGCTGACCGTCGACGCGTCCGCGCACGCGGTGGCGCGCTGGTACGCGACGGCCGCGCGCTAGCGCGCCCGAGCGGGTATGCCCATCACCGTCGTGCCGGCCTCGACGTCCCGGGTCACCACCGCGCCGGCCCCCACGACGGCCTCGGCGCCGACCACGATGCCGGGCAGCAGAATCGCCCCGGCGCCGATCACCGCGCCAGGCTGGATCGTCGGTCCGGCCAACCGAGTGTCCCCACTCAGCTCCTCGGTCGGCGTGTTGTCATTGGCCATCGCGACCATCGTCGAGACGAACGCCCCATCGCCGATCGTCGTGCGACCGGTGACATGAGTGTTGTCCATGATTTTCACGTCATCACCGATCGTGACCTCGTAGTTGAGCGTCACGCAGCGTGACACGATGCAGCGGGCGCCGATGCGGGCCCCCTCCCGGATCGACGCGCCGTCGCCGACCAGCGTCCCCGGCCCGATCTGGACGTCGTAGTAGATGGCCGCCCCAACGCCGATCGAGCAGTCGTCGCCGACGACCAGTTCACGCGCAAACGACGGGGCGCGCGCGGTCGCGCCGGCGCCCTTCGGCTCGCGACCTACGACAGCGCCCGGGAACACTTCGACGCGGGCGCCGAGCGTCGCGCCGGGGCCCACCACGGAGTGGGAGTGCAGGACGCACTCCTCCCCGATCCGCGCCCCGTCGCCGACGACGGCGAACGGATCGACGCGGCACGACGGACTGACCTCGCCTGCGATCGCGGGCGTCGCGCTCATACTTTCCACACGGGCAGCATGACCGACTCGGCAGCCGGACCGGCGGCGAAGCGTTCGCACCGGCTCACGAGGGCGCGGACGCCGCCGCCGCGACGTGCTCGCGGTACCACTCGATCGTCCGTCGCAGCCCGTCCTCGAAGTCGGTCGAGGCGGTGAAGCCGAGCAGCTCGCGGGCACGGCTCGTGTCCAGGCTCCGGCGCGGCTGCCCGTCGGGCTTGCTGGTGTCCCAGACCAGCTCTCCCTCGAAGCCGGTCAGCCGTGCGATCGTCTCGGTCAGCTCGCGGATCGTGATCTCGCGCGCCGCGCCGATGTTGATCGGGTCGGGACCGTCGTGGCGGCGCGCCGCCGCGACGATCGCCTCGGCGCAGTCGTCGACGTAGAGGAACTCGCGCGACGCACTGCCGGTGCCCCAGCAGACGACCTCGCCGCGGCCGGCTACACGCGCCTCCTCGCACTTGCGGATCAGCGCCGGGATGACGTGGCTGGACTCGAGGTCGAAGTCGTCGCCGGGGCCGTAGAGGTTGACCGGCATCAGGTAGGCGCTCTGCAGGCCGTACTGCTGGCGGTAGGCCTGAAGCATCACGAGCAGCGCCTTCTTCGCGATCCCGTACGGAGCGTTGGTCTCCTCGGGGAAGCCGTTCCAGAGGTCGTCCTCGACGAACGGCACCGGCGTGTGCTTCGGGTACGAGCAGACGGTGCCGACCTGGACGAACTTCTCGGCGCCGCGGTGGCGCGCCTCCTCGATCAGGTGCAGCCCCATCGCCATGTTGGCGTAGAAGAAGCGGCCGGGGTTGTCGCGGTTGGCGCCGATCCCGCCGACCTCGGCGGCCAGGTGGACGACCGTCTCCGGACGGCCGTCCTCGTAGGCGCGCGCGACGGCGGCGGCGTCGGTCAGGTCGTAGTCCGCGCGCCGCGGCACGAAGACCTCCGCCGCTCCGGCGGCGATCAAGCGCTCGCGCACCTGCGCGCCGAGGAACCCCGAGCCCCCGGTGAGCATCACCCGCTTTCCTGTCACGCCGTCGGCCACAGTCTGAGCAGGCTAGCGCCGCGGCGGCCGGGTCAGGATGGCGCGAACCAGCTCGCGCTCGCCGCGGTCGAGCCAGACGAGGAAGAAGGCGGCCCAGTAGGCGAGCAGCCCTCCGAGCGCGAGCGCACCGACGGCGAGCGCGCTCTGCGGGTCGAGCGTCAGCCGCGCGGCGACCAGCGTCGCCGCGAGCAGCGCGCCGAGCGCCCAGGCCGGCGCGAACGCCCGCCGCAGCAGCTCGGCCGGGGCGACGGGAACGGCCCGCAGCGTGATCCGGATCAGGTACGGGAAGAGCGCGACGTACGGGATCGCCGTCGCCAGCGCGACGCCGTCGAGGCCTAGCGGCGGCGTCAGCGCGAGCGCGAGCAGCACGCTCGCCGCCGCCACCGCGACCGCCCAGCGCGCGAGGTCGCGCGCCGCCCCGACCGCGACCAGCATCGCCGCGGCGACGCCGCTCATGCCGTTGAACACCCAGTGGCTCATCAGGATCGCCATCGCCGATCCTGCCTCGCGGAAGGCCGAGCCGAGCCAGACGTCGAGGATCGGCCCGGCGAGCGCCATCCCGGTCACCGCGATCGGGACGATCAGCGCCAGCGTGTAGCGCGAGCCGCGCACGAGCAGCTCGCGCTGACGGCGGTCGTCCCCGGACGCCTGGTAGCCCGCGGCGGTCGGCAGGACGGTCACCGTGACCGCCGCGTTGAGCGCGCGGATCAGGTTGTGCGCGCGCACCGGGCCCTCGTACAGCCCGACCGCGGCGGCCGACTTGAACACGCCGAGGATCAGCCTGCTCAGCGCGTAGACGGCGGCGCTGGCCGCCTCGCTGAGCGAGATGTAGCCGGCTAGCCCGAGCATCTCGCGGCCGACCGCGCGGCTGGCCGACCGCGGCCGCAGCCGCCACGGCAGCCGCGCCGCCCACGCCGCGAGCGCGCAGCCGAGGCCGGCGAGCAGCGGGATCGCCGCGCCCGCGCCGACGATGCTCCACAGCGGGGCGTCGGCGAGCGCGAGGCCGAGCACGAGCGCGACGTAGGCGAGCAGCGCGACGATCTCGGTTCCGGCTGCGAGCACGAACCGGCCACGCGCCCGCAGCGCGTCGCGGTAGACGGTCAGCGGCCAGCCGGCGAGGGTGACGAGCCCGATCGCGAGGGCGCCGAGACGCGCCTGGCGGCGGACCTCGTCGGGGAGGTCGAGCGCCTCGGCCAGCCCGATCCCGACGACGGCGAGCAGCAGCCCGCTCAGCGCCCCGGCGACGACGTAGAGCAGCGCCGCCGTCGAGAACGCCGCCGACCCGGCGCGCGCGTCGGCCGCCGCCGCCATCGTCCGCACCGCCGCCCCGGCCGCGGCGTTCTGGACGATCAGCAGGTAGCCGGCGAGCGCGTTCAGCAGCCCGTAGACGCCGAGCTCGGCCAGCGACAGCCGCCGCGCCAGCACCGTGATCACGGCGAACATCGCCACGAGCCCCGTCACCTGCGCCGCCTGCTGCGCGAGAGAACCGGTCGCGAGCCGGCGCGCATCGCTCATGGGCGTATCTTCTCGCGCGTGAGTCGGACGCCTTCCGCCGAGACGGTTCCCCCACGCGCCGGCGCGGCGGCGGGCGTGCGGCGCCGCGATGTGCTCGGGGTGCCGATCGCGCTCGTCGACTACGCGCGCGCGCTGGACGTGATCGACGCAATGGTCGCGCGCCGGGAGCGCGGTTGGATCTGCGCCGCGCCCGCGATGTCGCTGGTGACCGCGCAAAACGACCCGCTGCTGATGGCGGCGCTGCGCGGCGCGACGCTGACGCTGCCCGACGGGATGCCGGTCGTCTGGGCGGCGAACCTGCTCGGCCGTCGCAGCGGCGGCGAGCGGCTCGACGACCGGGTCTACGGCCCGGACCTAATGCGCTACCACTGCCAGCGCGCCGCCCGCAACGGCCAGCGCGTCTGGCTCTACGGCGGTCACGACGACGACGCGCTGGCGGCGCTCGAGGCGAGCCTTCTGCGCGACCATCCCGGGCTGCGGATCGTCGGCTCGTGGTCGCCGCCGCACAGCGCGCCGACCGCGGCCGAGGATTGCGAGATCGCCGAGCGGATCGACGCCGACGCGCCCGATGTCGTCTGGGTCGGCCTCGGCATGCCGAAGCAGGAGCGCTGGATGGCGCGACTGCGCCCGCTGCTCGAGGCGCCGGTCCTCTGCGGGGTCGGCGCGGCGTTCGACTTCCACGCCGGGCGGGTGGCCCAGGCGCCGCGCTGGATGCAGGAGCGCGGCCTGGAGTGGGCGCATCGCGTCGTCCAGCAGCCGCGCCGCCAGCTCCCACGCTATCTGCGCTCGAACCCGCGCTTCGTCGTGGGGGTCGCGCGCCAGTACCTGCGCGAGCGGCGGCCTTGACTCCGGCGCTCGTCACCGGCGGCGGCGGCTTCGCGGGCCGGCACCTCGTCGAGCTGCTGGCCGACGGCGTCGAGGCGCCGCCAAGCTCGGAGCTCGACCTCTGCGACGCCGTCGCGGTCCGCGCGCGGGTCGCCGACCTGCAACCCGATGCCGTCTTCCACCTCGCGGCGTTCAGCTCGCCGAGCGAGTCCTGGCAGCGCCCGGACCAGGGCCTGCTGACCAACCTCCAGATGACGCTCAACCTGCTCGAGGCGGTCCGCCACGAGGCCCCGCGCGCGGCGGTCGTGCTCGTCGGATCCGGGCAGGTCTACGGCGACCCGGAGCGGCTGCCGATCGACGAGGACGCGGCGCTCGCGCCCGGCAACCCCTACGCCGTCGGCAAGGCCGCCTCGGACATGCTGGGCCGCCAGTACGCCGAGGCGTTCGAGCTGCGCATCGTGCGGTTGCGGCCGTTCAACCACGCCGGTCCCGGCCAGCGCGACGAGTACGTGCTCAGCTCGCTCGCGCGCCAGGTCGCCGCGGCGGAGGCGGCCGGCGCGACCGAGATGACGCTGCGCACCGGCAACCCCGAGTCGCGCCGCGACTTCACCGACGTGCGCGATGTCGTGCGCGCCTACGCGCTGGCGAGCGCGCTCGACGGCGGCGCGTTCAACGTCTGCAGCGGCCGCTCGGCGTCGGTGGCGGAGCTGGTCGCTCTGGTCGCCGGGCACGCGCAGATCCCGGTCCGACACGAGGTCGACCCCGCGCTGCTGCGCGACCACGACGCGCGCGACATGTGCGGCTCGCACATCCGGCTGACGGAAGCGACCGGCTGGCAGCCGGAGATCCCGCTCGAGCGGACCGTGCGCGACACGCTCGACTGGTGGCGCGAGCGGCTCAGCCGCTGAGCCCGGCGTAGAGCCCGAGCAGGTCCTCGGTGTAGCGCTCGCGCGAATGGCGCTCGCGCGCCCGCGCGATCAACGCGTCGCCCTCGGCGGCGCGCCCGACGGGGTCGGCCCAAAGCGCAGCGACGCGCGCGGCGAACGACGGTATGTCGCCGATCGCGACGCAGCGGTCCTCCCCGAGCAGCTCGGGAAGGCCGCCCATCGCTGTCGCGACGACGGGGACGCCGGCGGCCATCGCCTCGAGCGCCGAGTACGGCGAGAACTCGTGGTAGCGCGACGGCATCAGCACCATTCCGGCGCCGCCGAGCTCGCGACGCACGTCGGCGGCGGACAGCCGGCCGAGGAAGGCGACGTCGGCGGCCGCCGGGGGGCTCGTCGGCGCATCAGAGGCCCTCGCAGCGGCGGCGACCGTCGCGCCCGCCTCGCGCGCGAGCCGCTCCAGGCGTTCGCGCTCCGGCCCCTCTCCGGCGATCCGCAGCGGCACGCGCGCCGTCAGGCAGGCGGTCAGCGCGTCCTCGATCCCCTTCTCCGGCGAGAGGCGGGAGGCGACGAACGCGTAGCCGCCGTCGCCAGCGGCGGAGCGCTCGGCGAACGAGTCGGCCGGCAGGTAGTGGCGCAGCACCTCGAGGCGCTCCGCCGGCAGCCCGCGGGCGGCGAGCTCGTCGCGTGCGGCCGCGCTCGGGGCGACGAAGCGGTCGACCGCGTCGAGCAGGCGCGGCTGGTGCAGCGACAGCGCCGCCGTGTACGCGACGGCCTCCGGCAGCGAGCGCCGGCAGTTCAGCACCAGCCCCGGCAGGGTGTTCCGTCCGCGACAGCGCCGGCACGGACCACCGTCGCGCTCGCCGAAGCCGGTCGAGCAGAAGATCCGCACGTTGTGCAGGTGCAGCACGACCCCCGCTCCGGCGTCACGCGCAGCGGCCAGCCCGGCGGGGCCCACCAGCGGCACGGTGTTGTGCGCATGGACCAGCGCCGGCCCACCGCCCGCGAGCCGCCGAACCGCGTCGGCCAGCTCCTGCGGGTCGGCGCCGCAGCGCAGCAGGGCGCGCGCCGCGCCGGCCCTGCCGACGTCGGCGGAGCGTCGCTCGAAGCTCGCGTGCTCGACCCCGGCTGCCTCGAGCGCGCGCAGCTGCAGGTCCACGGACCGCTCCTCGCCGCCCGCGATCCGGTAGCGGTTGTGCACTACGAGCACGCGCGGGCCTGCGGACACCGCGGCTAACCTACCGGCGCTATGCGCGAGCCGGCCGTCTCCGTCGTGGTGCCAACCCGCAACCGCGCCGGTTATCTGGAGGTCACGCTCGCCTCGCTCGCCGCGCAGGCGCCCAGCGTGCCCTACGAGGTGATCGTCGTCGACGACGGCTCGAGCGACGCGACCGCCGAGGTGGTCGCGGGCGCCGCAAGCCTCGCCCAGGCGCCCGATGTCGGATCGGCGCGCCCAGGCGATGCGAATCCGACATCTGGCCCGCGGGTCGCCTACCTCCGCCACAAAACGTCCCGCGGTCCCAACGCCGCGCGCAACGCGGGCATCGCCGCGGCGCGCGGAGCGCTGATCGCGCTGATCGACGACGACGTCCGCGTCCCGCCCGACTGGGTCGGCGAGCTGGCCGCAGGCGCCGAACGCCACCGTTGGGCGGAGGCGCTCGGCGGCCCGATCCGAGCGAGCCTCGAGGGACCGGCGCCGCGCTCCTGCGGGCGCGAGTCCGCTCCGGTGACCACGCTCGACCTCGGTCCGCGCGACTGCGAGACCGACTTCGTCTGGAGCGCGAACATGGCCGTCCGGCGCGGCGCGATCGAGCGCATCGGCGGCTTCGATGAGCAGGTGCCGATCTACGGCGACGAGGAGGAGTGGCTGATCCGCCTGCACGCCAACGGCGGCCGCGTCGCGTATGTCGCGGGCGCCTGGCTCGAGCACCGCCGCGCGGGCGACGACGCGCGCCTGCGCTCGCTCGCACGCGCCGAGTACCGCCGCGGACGCGCGGCGCGCCGCAACGACCGGCGCAAGGGCACGGCGCAGCCGCTGCACGGCGAGCTGCGCGACCTCGCGGGCGCCGGTTGGCACACCGCCCGCCGACGCTGTGCCCAGGGCCTGATCATGGGCGCCCACTCGACCGGCCGGCTGGTCGAGGCACTGCGCGGGCGATGAGCGAGGCCCTGCCCGACCCAGCGAGCTTCCTCTCGGGCGAGTCCGGCACCGTCGCCGGGAAGAAGCTGACCGTCACGCGGACCGCCGCGGACTGGACCTGCAACCTGGCGGGTCTGGCGGCGCTGACCGGGCCGCGGCTCGACCGGCTCGCCGCTGTCCAAACGCCACGGCGGGTGCTCGTGCTGTCGATCTACCGGCCTGGCTCGCTGTTGGCGACTGCGGCTGCGCGCCTGGGCTCCGACCGCCACGACGTCACCTTCGCCTTCGGCGCGACCGCCGAGCCCGACCCCGCCCTCGCGAGCGACACCGTGCTGGATGGACTCGCCGGAGGCAAGTTCGAGAACCTCAACCGGCTGCTCGCAGCCTCGCCGCCGCTCGACGACTTCGACTGGCTGATCGCCGCCGACGACGACGTCGAGCTCGCGCCGCGCTTTCTCGACCGCGCACTCGCGCTCTGCGAGCGGCTCGGCCTCGACATCGCCCAGCCGGCGCAGACGATGCGCAGCCACGCCGCCTGGCGCGTCACCCGCCGCCGGCCGTTCTCGCTCGCCCGCCGGACCGACTACGTCGAGATCGGTCCGGTGACGCTGTTCTCGCGCCGCGCGGCCGCCGAGCTGACGCCGTTCCCGCGGCTGCGCTTCGGCTGGGGGCTCGACAACCACTGGGGCGCGCTGGCGCGCGAGCGCGGCTGGCGGCTCGGGATCCTCGACGCGCTGCCCGTGCGCCACGAGTCCCAGAAGGTCGCGACGACCTACACCCACGCCGAGGCGATCGACGAGGGCCGCCGCTTCCTCGCCGGACGGCCGTACGTGACCGCCGCGGAGGCGCAGCGGACGCTCGCGACGATCCGGCGGATCCCCTCGTGAGCGCCCGCCGCCTGCGGATCCTGGTGGTGCCGAAGTGGTATCCCTGGCCCGACCGGCCCGTCTTCGGGGCCTTTTGCCGCGAGCACGCGCGCGCCCTGGCGACCCGACACGACGTCGTCGTGCTCGCGTCGCTGGCGACGCCGAGGCCCGGCTTCGCGGCGTTCCAGCTCGAGGACGCGGTCGAGGACGGGGTCCGAACGATCCGCGTCCGCTACCGCCGGCCGTTCCTGCGCCCGGCCGCGATGGGCTTCCAGCTGGTCGGCATGCTCGCCGCACTGCGCCGCCTGCGCCGCGACGGCTGGCGGCCCGACGTCGTTCATGCCCACGTCTTCGAGGCCGCGCCGCCGGCGCTCGCGCTCGGCCGCCTGAGCCGCGCCCCCGTCGCGATCACCGAGCACTACACGGGCTTCCAGCGCGGCCTGGTCACAGGCTATGACCGACTGCTCGCGAAGTGGTCGTTCGAGCGCGCCGATCTCGTCGCGCCGGTCAGCGAGCAGCTCGCCGGCGACCTGCGCGCGCTGGCGCCGCGCGCCCGCTTCGAGGTCGTGCCCAACGTCGTCGACACGTCAGCGTTCGCGCCACCAGCGGCGGCCGGTGAGCGTGGAGCCCCGCGCCTGCTCAACGTCGCGGCGCTCGCCGAGAAGAAGGGGCACCGCTACCTGCTCGACGCGCTCGTCGACTTGCCCGATGCAACGCTCGACATCGTCGGCGACGGCGAGCTGCGCGGCGACCTGGAACGCCAGGCGAACGCGCTCGCGCTCGGCGACCGCGTCCGCTTTCACGGCGAGCGCTCAAAGGAGGAGGTCGCCGCGCTGATGCGCGCCGCCGACCTCTTCGTCCTCCCGAGCCTCGCCGAGAATCTCCCCGTAGTCCTGATCGAGGCGCAGGCGAGTGGGCTCCCCGCGGTCGCCACCTCCATCGGCGGCGTCCCGGAGCTCGTCGACGACCAGGCCGGACTGCTCGTGCCGCCGGCGGACCCCGCGGCGCTCGCCGCCGCGATCCGCGCCGCCTCCGAGCGCGACTTCGACCCGCTGGCGCTCGCCACCCGCGCCCGTGATCGCTACGGCTACGACGCCATCTGCGCCCGCTGGACCGCGATCTACGAGCGGCTACTCGCCTGAACCGCCGCCGCGCGAACGATTCTCGGGGCCATAGGCCGAGGCTACGACCGGCCGGGCCTCAACGCGAACCGAGGAGCGCGGGCAGGACACGCTCGGCGACGATCTTGCGCAGGGCGGCGTCCGAGTAGGGCTCGAGCGCGCGGCGCACCGCGACGCCGTAACGCGCACGCTGCTCGTCGGTCATCGCGAGGCCGGTGCGCAGCGCCGCCGCGAGGGCGGGGGCGCTGGCGTCGGAGGCGATCAGCTCGGAGCCGATCCGCCGGGCGATCGGGAGCGCCGCGTTGGGGCCGGGCGTGGGCACCGTGACCAGCGGCGTGCCGGCCGCGAGCGCCTCCATCTGAGCGACGCCCCAGTCCTCGTAGCGAGCGGCGCTCAGATACACACGCGACCCCGCCACCAGCGCAGTCCAGCGTTCGCGCGGGACGGCCCCGACGAACTCGACGTCCGTCGGCTCGGCGACTCCGCGGCGCGCGAGCCAGCGCAGCGCGTCCTCGTGGCCGATGCCCCCGACGACCAGGCGCGCACCTTCCGGCGCCGCTGCGCGCCACGCCTCGCAGAGGACGTCGAGCCCGCGCTTCTCGGGATTCGCCGCGTAGGCGGTCGCGTCGGGCGCGTCGGCGGCGACCCCGCCGGGGAGGTCGACCACGCACGGAAGCACCACCACGTCGGGTGGCGAGGGCGCCGGGCCGGCGGCGACCGCTCGCAGCGCCGCCTCAGCCGCGGCTTCGCTCCACGGCAGCAGGAGGTCGGCTCGCCCGAGGACTGCCCGCTCCCGCCGCCGCTGCCAGGCGCCGCCTACCCCGGGCCGACTCAGCGCCGCGATCGTGTCGAACCGGACCGCATGCGGACGGCGCAGCGGCTGTAGCAGCGCCGCGGTGATGCTCGAGTAGACGACCGCGCGCGCGTCGACGCCACTCGCCGCCCGCCGCGCAGCAAGCGCCTGCAGCACATCGGTCGTCGCCATCGAGCGCTGCAGGTGACGCGCCAAGCCGAGCCGCATCGGCCGCAGCTCGCAGGTGGCGCCGGCCGCCTCGATCTGCGTCGCCAGCGCCTCGTCGCCGCGCCGCCAGCCCATCGTCGTCCCGAGCGAGACGATCGCGATGTCGACGGCGGCCACGGCCGCAGAGTATGCGCGGCCTCGCCGGGCTATGTTCCGCCCGGCATGTCCGCTGACCCGCGCCCGGCCTGCCTGCTGACGGGCATCGTCTCCCCCTACCGCCGCGAGCCGTTCCGGCTGCTCGCCGAGGCAGAGCGAGTCGAGGTGATCGCCCACGAGCACGCCGGGCCGCCGATCCCCGGCCTGACCGTCCACCGCACATCGGAGATCGGCGCCGTCCGGCTCGCAGCCTCAGGCCGCTATCGAGCGATCGTCGCCGGGCTCGACGGGCGGGTCGCACTGCCCGGCGCCTACGCCGCCGCGCGGGCTCGCGGCGTGCCGTTCGTCCTCTGGGCGACGATCTGGGCCCATCCGCGAACGCCGGCGCACGCGCTCTCCTACCTGCCGACCCGCCATCTCTACCGAGCGGCCGATGCCGTGGCGACCTACGGCCCGCATGTCAGCCGCTACGTCGAGCGCTATCGCGGCACGGACGGCGGCGTCGTCGTGGCACCGCAGGCGGTCGACGTCGACCACTTCGGCGCGCCGGTCTCCGACGCCGAGCGCGTCGCCGCGCGCGAGCGCGCCGGCGGTCCGGGCACCGAGCTGCTCGTCCTCTTCGTCGGACGCCTGGTGCGCGAGAAGGGAGTAGCGACGCTGGTCGCCGCCTGGCGGCGTGCCGGCCTCGCGCCAGACGCGCGGCTCGCATTCGCGGGCAGCGGCCCGCTCGACGGCAGGATCAGGCGCGCGGTCCCCGAGGCCCGCCTGCTCGGTCAGGTCGCAGCCGACGAGCTGCCGGCGCTCTACGCGGCCGCCGACATCCTCGTCCTGCCCTCGATCCCCACCGCATCGTTTCGCGAGCCGTGGGGTCTCGTAGTCAATGAGGCGATGCTGCAGCGAACCCCCGTCATCGCCTCGGATGCCGTCGGCGCAGCCGCGGGCGGGCTCGTCCGGGACGGGCGCAACGGCTTCGTCGTCGCGGCCCGCGACGCGGACGCGCTCGCCGCTCGCCTGCGCGTCCTGGCCGGTGACGCCGGCGTACGGGAGCGGATGGGCGCGGCAGCACGGGAGGACGCCGCCGCTCACACCCCGGCGGCATGGGCGGCGGGGATGGCGCGCGCGCTGGCCGCGGCCGGGGCGGGACGCGCCGACAGCGGAGGCGATTGCTAGCCTGACACGCTTCGGCGAGCAGGAGGCGGTTCAGGTTGACTAGCTCCCCGAATCCTCGCGTTATGACAAGAGCCCTCCGACAGTCGATGCTGCCCACTGCCCTGGCGCTGATTGCGCTGCTCGTGCCAGCCCAGGCGGCGAGCGCCAGCGTCCTCGACGTGCAGCGCGACTGCGCCGACAGCGACAGCTTCGAGCGCAAGCACTCGCGCGCCGACCTCAAGAAGACGCTCAACCAGGTTCAGGCGGACCTTGCCGAGTACGGCACCTGCCGCGAGATGATCCTCGCGGCGCTCGCGAGCATGAAGGGCGGCAAGGGCGCCTCGTCGGGCAAGTTCGCCGGTGTCGACCCGGACCTCAACAACGACGGCGTCATCACGCCGAAGGAGCGGCGGATCGCCGCCAAGAAGGCGAAGGAGCTTCGCGAGAAGCGCGACCGCCAGATCGCGGCCGTCGACGACGATCTGATTCACGACGGCGACAGCGGCGGCGTGGCGTCCGGCGGGGGCGGCTCCGACGGCCCGCCGCTGCCGCTGATCCTCGCGCTCGTCGCACTGGCGTGCGCGGGCGCCGGCGGCGGCCTCTGGTATGCCTCACAGCGCAACCCGGCCATCGCCAACGCGCTCCGTCGTGTCCAGCTTCCGTTCCGCAACAGCTAGCGCAGCCCTCGCGGCGGCCCTGCTGGGGGTAGCGCTGGGCGCGCGCGGTGGCAGCGCCCTCGAGCGCACCGCGATCGTCGAGCTGCTGCTGATCGCCGCCGGAGCGCTTGCCGTCTGTGCCGCGATCGCGATCACGCCGCGCGGTCGAATCCACGGCGCCGCCGCGGTCGCCGCCTTCGCGCTGCTCGCAGCGATCACCGCGCTCTCGATCGAGTGGTCGATTGCACCGGAGCTGTCTTACGTCGAGGCCGGCCGGACGCTCGCCTACTTCGCGACCTTCACCGGCGCAGTCGCGCTCGCTCGGATCGCCCCGGACGGGACCGTGGCGGTCGCGCGCGCGATAGTGCTCGCCGCGGTCGCGATCTGCGGCTACGGGCTGGCGACGCGTGTTTGGCCGGCGTCGTTCGACGAGCTCGCCTTCGCGGGGCGAATCGGACAGCCGTTCGACTACTGGAACGCACTTGCCGGGATGGCGGCCCTCGGGATCGTGCCGGCGCTCTGGCTCGGCGCGCGCCGGGACGGCAGCGCGCTTGGGCGAGCGCTCGCCTTTCCAGCCACCGGCGTCCTAGTCGCGACGCTGCTGATCGCCCAGTCGCGCGGCGCGCTCGCCGGGGCCGCGGTCGGCTGCGCAGTCTGGTTAGCCATCGTGCCGCCGCTCCGAGGACGACCAGGCTGCGCAAACGCAGCGGCACGATGGCCAACCAGACTGCGCAGCCGACCGCGGCCCCGGCGAGCGCGCCGCGCGACTGGGCGATCAGCAGCGTCGCGACTAGGACGCCGGTGGCTGG
>DATABV010000016.1:0-2688 GCA_036259395.1 Thermoleophilaceae bacterium
TCGCCAACGTCTTCGACACCCAGGTCGCCGCGGGGTTCCTCGGGATGGGCAACCAGGAGGGCTACGAGTCGCTCGCGCGGCGCGTCCTCGGAGTCGAGCTGCGCGGCGGCGAGGGGTTCACGCGCTGGGACAAGCGGCCGCTGACCGAGCGTCAGCTCGCCTATGCCGCCGACGACGCCCGTTGCCTGCTGGCGCTCGGCGACGCGATCGCGCGCGAGCTCGAGGCTGTCGGGAGGCTCGAGTGGGCCCGCGAGGAGTGCCGGATCGTCGAGCAGTCGACCGACGTGCGCTCGCCACAGCAGGCCTACGAGCGGCTGCCCAACACGCGCCAGCTCGACGGCGGGCGGCGTGCCGTCGCCTGGGCGCTCTGCGAGTGGCGCGACGCCGCCGCGCGCGAGCTCGACCGCCCTCCCTCCTACCTGCTGCCCGACCAGGTGCTGACTCAGCTCGCCCGCCGCCGGCCGACCGACAAGCACGGTCTCGAGCAGATCCGCGGGCTGCCGCAGCAGACGCTGCACCGGCGGGGCGGCGAGGTGCTCGACGTGATCGCCTCGGCGGCCCGAGCGGAGCCGCCGCCACGACCGCCAGCCGGTCCGCAGCGTGACCCGGTCGACCAGCCGGTCGTGTCGCTCGCCCAGGCCCTGCTGCGCCATCGCGCCCGCGAGGCGGGCGTGGCGACCGAGCTGATCGCGACCCAGTCCGAGCTAACGGCGCTGGTGGCGGCCGTGCGCGCCGGAGACGCCGGCGACGGCATCCGGGCGCTTGGCGGCTGGCGCCGCGAGCTGGTAGGCGAGGAGCTCTGCGAGCTCGTCAGCGGCCGCCTCGCCCTCTCCGTGGGCCCGGACGGCTCGTTAGTCGTTGCGCACGCCGACTAGCTCGGCGTCGTCGTCATCGGTGTGGGTCTCACGGTCGAACGGGTCGGGAATCGGCGCGCCCGCGAGCCGGCAGGCGCGGCCCCGGCATGTGGCGAGCCGCTCGAGCTCGGCGTGGAGCGCCCGCTTGGTGGGCGCGTAGCGACGGTCGCGGTGGCGTGAGCGGAGCTGGAACGGGTCGCGCTCGAGGTCGTAGAGCTCGCGCTCCCCGCTGCGATAGACGACGTAGAGCCAGCGGTCGTTGCGAACGGCGCGATAGGTGCGCACGGGGCGCACGGGGATCGGGCCGCTGCCCTCCTCCTCAGGCTGCAGCGAGGTCGCGCGCAGGCCGCCGGTCTCGTGCAGTACCAGCCGTTCCGACCGCCGCCGCGGGTCCTGGGCGAACTTCAGCAGCGAGCGGCCGTCGATCGGCGCGCCACCGGCCGCGCTAGCGCCGGCGATGCGCAGGATCGTCGGCGCGAGGTCGATGTTCGAGACCGGCTCCTGACTGATCCGGCGAGCGGGGATGCCCGGGCCGCGGATCAGCAGCGGAACCCTGGTCGAAGGGTCGTAGGGCAGCATCTTGCCGCTCGGGACGGCATGCTCACCCTGCAGGTAGCCGTTGTCGGAGGTGAACAGCAGGTAGGTGTTGGCCAGCGTGCCCGTCGCGCTCAGCTCGCGGACGATGGCGTCGACGGCCTCGTCGACGGCGAGCAGCGACTCGCGGCGCGCGCGGAACTCGGCGGTGATGCGCGCGATCGCGTTGCCGTCGAGCGCCTTGAAGCGGCGCATGAAGCCCGGCTTGTCGGAGCGGTCGCGCTCGTTGAACCCGCGCGGGCGCGGCAACGGCAGCGTCGCGAAGCGTCCGGCGTGGCGCGGCGCCGGACGGACGGTCACCCCGGTGCGGCTCCGGACCGAAGCCTCCTCGTAGTGCGGCGCGAGGAACGCGACCGACAGGAAGAACGGCTGCCCGGACTGGCTGCCGCGGCGGATCACGTCGCGCGCCATGCGGCTGTAGACGTCGGTCTGGTAGCTGGCCGGGTCGCTGCCGTAGGCCACCTGGCGGCCGTTCTCGTTGAGCGTGTAGTCCCACATCCGGTAGGTCGTCGGATCGACGGCGCCGTACCACTCGGTCCAGCCGGGCGGGACGATCGCCGGGCGGTCGCTGCCATAGCCGTTCATGTACTTGCCTATGTGCGCGGTCCGGTAGCCGGCGCGCTGGAGCCAGACGGGGAGCGCGTCGAGGTCGTTGAAGCGCCCATAGCCTCCGGTCGGCAGGTAGAGGCCCATCACGCCGTGGTTGTGCGCGTAACGGCCGGTCAAGAAGGTGGCGCGCGACGGGCAGCAGACCGGGTAGGAGGCCGTCGAGTTGGCGAAGCTGACGCCGTGGCCGACGAGCTCGCGCCGGGTCGCCGGCATCGCGATCAGGTCGCCGACCGTCTGGTCGTCGGTCATGATCACCACCACGTTCGGGCGCGCGGTCTGAGCCGCGGCACCGGCCGCGACGACCAGCGTGAGGGCGAGGGCGAGCGCGGCGGCAGCCGCGGCCGCTTTCACTGCAGGGGCCACGTTCACCACGGACACGCTAGAGGGCCGCGAGTTGCGGGGCGCCGGCTGTCGGTCTTCGGGCCTAGCGGCCGCCGTTGCCCGTCAGGCCACCGGTGAGGCCGCCGGTCAGGCCGTCGACGAGCCCCTTGACGCCGTCGGTGACCGGCTTGGCGGGCGGCACCGCGTCGCCGACACCGTCGAGGACGGGGTCGACGATCTGGGCGGTCGGGTCGACCGGTAGCGGCGGCACCCCCACCTGCCGCGGCGGCTGCGCCGGCGCGGTCGGCTG
>DATABV010000017.1:0-12642 GCA_036259395.1 Thermoleophilaceae bacterium
GCTGAGCGTCGCCAGGGTGATGACCGTCGCGAAGGCCGTGGCCGAGCCCTCGGGGTTGAAGACGGCGATCCGGTCGCGCAGAGCCGCGGCGAGGATCGAGATGCCGATGATGCCGTTGCAGGTGATCATCACGGCGGCGAAGACGGTGTCGCGCGCGAGCGTCTCGGTGGCGTCGCCACCCGCCACCATCAACGTGACGATCAGCCCCACCTCGATCACCGTCACGGCCACTGCCAACGCCAGCGAGCCGTAGGGCTCGCCGACCCGCTCGGCGATCACCTCGGCGTGGAACACCGCAGCGATGATGGCCCCGGCGAGGAAGACGTCGAGCACCACGACCACCCAGGTAGCGGGGTCGCTGCCCCAGGTCGCCAGCATCACCAGCAGCGCCAGCACAGGGACCGCGGTCCGCCAGTTGTCGGTCAAGCGCGTGGAGATCGTCGCGATCCTACGTCGCCCCCTGAGGTCGGTGCTCGTCAAGACTCACCCACCGCTACGGGGATTGTCCAGTGGCCGCCAAGGGGCAGCGGCCACCGGACCTACGACGGTACGCGCGAACCGAGCGCCCGCATATGGGTGACGACCCTCAAGCGCGCAGCGAACCCCGCGGCCCGCCCATCCATGGGAATGGGCATCTACACCTATGTCGCACGGGCGCGTGGCGGTCCACCATCGAGCATGGTGCTGCACGACATCTGGTTGGCATACGACGACACACCGGCCGGTAGCTGGGCGCTCCAGGTCGCCGCCCGCCTGGCCCGGCGCGACGCCGCCAGGGTCACCGTCGTCGACGCCGTTCCTCCCTCGGACGAGCCAGGCGACGAAAGCGCATCGCTGGCGCTCGAGCTGCTCGGCGAGCGCGAGGTAGATCACCGGCGACGCCACATCCTGCACGTCGCCGAGAACGCGGCGCCCGGTGCCGCCGCCCACGTCCGTCTCGTCACGGGATCTCCTCGCCGAGAGCTGCTCGACCTGCTCCGGGCAGAGCCTCCTGACCTTCTCGTAGCGGCGTCCAGCTCAGCGCGTCACTGGCTCAGACGTCTCATCGAGCCGGACGTCGGCCGGATGCTCCTGCGCCGGGCTCCCTGTCCGGTGGTGGTCGTCCGAGACGTCCCCCGTCCGCGTGACCGCCCGGCTGAGCAGCGGCACGAGACCCGTATCGTCGTCGACGTCGACATGCCGCCGCCACGATCAGACGCGCGAGCCGCCCACCGCGACAGGACGCGTTCCCGTCCGACGCTGCTGTGGCGGATCTTCGCCGCCAACGCGCTCGTGCTTGTCGCCGCGACGCTGATCCTGATCGTCACGCCGCTGCGGATCAGCCCCAGCCCGGTGCTGTCGGAGACCGTCAGCGTCACGCTCGGACTGGTCTGCATGCTGGCGATCCACCTGTTCCTGCTGCGGCGAACGCTCGAGCCGCTGCGTGTCCTGACCGACTTCATGAGGTCGATCGACCCGCGACACGCCCACCGGCGCGTGCCCGATCCGCCCTCGACCGCCGACGAGGTGAGCGCGCTCACCCACGCCTTCAACGAGATGCTCGACCGCTTGGAGGACGAGCGGCGCCGCAGCGCGAGGCGCGCGCTCGCCGCCCAAGAGGACGAGCGGCTGCGCATCGCGCGCGAGCTGCACGACCAGATCGGCCAGACGCTCACGGCCCTGACCATCCAGGCCGAGCGCGCCGTCGAGATGCCCGATCCTGTGGACCGAACGTTGCTGCGCCAGATCGCCGGGACCGCGCTCCAAGGCCTCGACGAGGCCCGGAGCATCGGCCGCGAGCTGCGTCCCGAGGCGCTCGACGACCTCGGCCTCCCCAACGCGCTGATCGTCCTCTGCCGACGCGTGGCCTCTCAGAGCCACATACGGATCACTCCGCACTTCGACGGCGACACGACGGATCTCGCCCCAGAGGTCGAGCTGGTGATCTACCGCATCGCCCAGGAGGCGATCACCAACGCCGTCCGCCACGCCGACGCGGCCACGGTCGAGGTGACGCTGCGCTTCGACGACGACACAGCCACGCTGACCGTCATCGACGACGGACGCGGCCTGCCCGCCGCGCCGCCGACCGACACCGCCGGCATCGCCGGGATGCGCGAGCGCGCGGACCTGATCGACGGCGCCTTCTCGATCGCCTCGCCGGCGACCGGAGGCACCAAGGTCCGCCTAACCGTCCCGATCGAGGCACGCACGTGACCGTCCCGCTCAAGACGCGCATCCTGTTGGCCGACGACCACACGCTCGTGCGCGACGGCTTGCGCATGATCCTCGACGGCCAATCCGACCTGGAGGTCGTCGCCGAGGCCGGGGACGGCATCGAAGCCCTCCACCTCGCTCTGCGCGAAAACGTCCATCTCGTCGTGCTCGACGTCGCCATGCCACGCATGACCGGCCTCCAAGTCGCCCGCGAACTGCAAGCACGCCGCCCCGACTTGCGCGTCCTGATGCTCTCCGTCCACGAGAACGAGCAGTACTTCTTCGAGGCCCTGCGCCTCGGGGCATCCGGCTACGTCCTCAAGTCCGGCGCCAACCGCGACCTCGTCGAGGCCTGCCGCTCCGCGATGCGCGGCGAGCCGTTCCTCTACCCGGCCGCCGTCACCGCCCTGATCCGCGACTTCCTCGACCGCGAGACCGCCGGCGAGCCATCACCACAAGATCCCCTCACGCCACGCGAGCAGGACGTCGTCAAGCTCATCGCCGAGGGACACACCAGCGACGAGATCGCCGACGCGCTCAAGATCTCGACGAAGACCGTCGACCGCCACCGCTCCAACGTCCTCGAGAAGCTCGGCATGCGCAACCGCGTCGAGCTCACCCGCTACGCCATCCGACGCGGCCTCGTCGAGCCCTGACCGCCACCGGCCTCGCACGGAAACGGCGCTGAGAGTGCTCGCTCGGAGTCGTTCGCGCTTTGAGCCGAGACGAGCGCCAGCGGTTAGCTGATCTTCAGGACGCTGTCGAGGCCATCCTCGCTCACTCGACGCGCGCGCTGCTCTTCCAGTTCGTGGTCGTCGGCGAGGCCCCGCGATAGCCAGGATGCCAACGCATTCAGGAGGTTTCGAAGTGGGCCGTGCTGGGCTCGAACCAGCGACCTCCGCCTTGTCGAGGCGGCGCTCTCCCAACTGAGCTAACGGCCCTTCGCGGCCGCCGAGGATAGCGGGACGGAGCGGGCGCCGGCCAGCCGCCGCGCGCGGGCTGGGTGGGCATCCTTGGCAACTGGTAGCTTGGCCGCGCCGCATGCGTCTCTCCAGCGTCCTCGCCCCCCGTGACCGTGAGTTCTTCGATCTGTTCGAGGAGGCCGGCGGCAACATCGTGCGCGCCGCGGACCTGCTCGACCGGATGCTGCGCGCGTTCCCCGACCGCGGCGACGACCTGGCGCGCGACATCCTGATCTGCGAGCAGGACGGTGACCGGATCACCCACGACATCATCCGGCGGCTGAACGAGACGTTCGTCACGCCGATCGACCGCGAGGACATCTACGAGCTCGCGTCAGCGCTCGACGACATCGTCGACCTCACCGAGGAGGTCGCCGACTACCTGATCCTCTACAAGATCGAGGCGCCGATGGAGCAGGCGCAGCGGCTCGCCCACGTGCTGCTGCAGTGCTCACGCCAGATCGCCGAGGCGATGCCGCGGCTGCGCGGCTTCAAGGACCTCTCGCACTACACGGTCGAGATCAACCGGCTCGAGAACGACGGCGACAGGATCGTCCGCGAGGCGATCGCGTCGCTGTTCGACAACGGGATCGACCCGATGGTCGTGATCCGCTGGAAGGACATCTACGAGCGCCTCGAGGAGGCGATCGACGCAAGCGAGAAGGTCGCGAACATCCTCGAGGGCATCGTCATCAAGAACTCGTGACGCAGCACTAGCGCCACCGCATGGACAGCGAGATCATCCTGGTCATCGTCGTGGTGACGGCGCTGGCGTTCGACTTCACCAACGGCTTCCACGACACCGCCAACGTCGTCGCGACGTCGATCTCGACGCGCGCCATGCCGCCGAAGGTCGCCGTCGGCTACGCGGCGGTCCTCAACTTCTTCGGTGCTTTTCTCTCGCTCGAGGTGGCCGCGACGATCGCCGGCGGGATCGTCGAGGCGGACCTCATCACGCCGCTGATCGTCTTCGGGGGGCTGATCGGGGCGATCGCATGGAACCTCGTGACCTGGTACTTCGGCCTGCCGTCGAGCTCCTCGCACGCGCTGATCGGCGGCGTCGTCGGAGCGGCCTTCGTCGCCGCCGGCCCGGACGCCGTCCTCGGCGACGGGCTGCTGGGCAAGGTCGCGGTCCCGGCGATTCTGGCGCCGACGCTCGCGTTCGCCGTCGCGGGGATCGGCATCCTGGTCATCTACCGGATCGTCGGCCGCCAGCATCCGGGACCTGTCACGCGCGGCTTCCGCTTCGGCCAGATCGTCTCGGGCGGCCTGCTCGCGCTCGCGCACGGCACCAACGACGCCCAGAAGACGATGGGCGTGATCACGCTGGCGCTGATCGCCGGCGGTGAGCTCGGTGCGGGTGCCGACCCGCCTTTCTGGGTGATCGTCTCGGCGGCCACGGCGATCGCGCTCGGCACGTACATGGGCGGCTGGCGGATCATCAAGACGATGGGCAGCCGGATCATCAAGATGGACTCCGCGCAGGGGTTCGCCGCCCAGGGCAGCGGGGCGGCGGTGATCCTCGCCTCGACCCACGTCGGCTTCCCGCTCTCGACGACGCACACGATCTCCGGCGCTGTGATGGGCGCCGGTGCCGCCAAGCGCGTGTCCGCGGTCCGCTGGGGCGTCGCGGGCAACATCGTCGTCGCCTGGATCCTCACGCTGCCGGCCGCCGCTGGGATCGGCGCGTTGACCTACGGACTCACGCGGATCTTCGGCACGGGCGCCGCCGGCCCGCTGGTCGTCTCGGCGATCCTGCTCGTGACGATGGCGGTCGTGTTCGCCCGCCGCCTGCGTCAGGGCTCGCCAATCACGGCCGCGGAGGGCTAGGCATTGACGCCGCTCGCGGACATCGTGGACGTCAGCGACCTGGTCAGCGTCGTCTGGACGTCGCTGGTCGCCGGGATCGGCGTCTGCCTCGTCTTCTCGCTGGCGATCGTCGGCTTCGCACGGGCGACCGACATGCGCCGCGAGGGCAACGGCGTCGCGATGGTCGCCTACACTACGTTGGCACTGATCGCCTTCGTCGCGGTGATGGCACTGGTCGTCTTCGGCGTCGTCGTCATGACGTCGAAGTGACCGCGGCGACCAGCCGCTCGATCTCCTCGTCGCTCGTCCAGCCGCCGACCGACGCGCGCACGTAGGGCGTTCCCGGCAGGTTGCGTACGAGCAGGCCGGCGTCGAGCAGCCGCCCGACCTCGGCCTGGGGATCGGCCGCCTCCCAGGAGACGAGCGTCGAAGGCCCGCGCTCGGCGACCGCCACGCCCCGCTCCGCGAGCCGCTCGGTCAGGGTCGCGGCCAGCTCCGCCGCGCGCGCCTGGACCGCGTCGATCCCCGCGTTCTCCAGCACGTCGAGCGCCCCGAGCGCCCATGCCGTCTGGTGCGTGACCGGGAAGCCGCCGTCGAAGCGGGCGGCGCCCGGCACGAGCGGCAGCTCGAGCGCGCGCAGCGGGTCGGCGAGCGTGCCGTAGCTCGGCGACATCGGGGAGAGCGCCTCGATCGCGTCCTCGCGGACGTAGAGGTAGCCGCTGCCGACCGGCCCGCAGAGCCACTTCTGACCCGACGCCGCGTAGTACTCGCAGCCGAGCTCGTGGACGTCGACCGGGATCGCGCCTGCGGCCTGGGCGCCGTCGAGCAGGACGGGGACGGGGGCCGTCGCGAGCGCCTCGCCATCGACGACGCGGCCGCTGATCCACGACACGTGCGAGCAGGCGATCAGCCGCGTCTGCGGGCCGACGTGGTCGGCGATCGCATCGAACGGCGCGGTCCGGACCTTGACGCCCCGCCGCTCGACGACCAGTCCGAGCGGCGCGAGAATTCCAGGGTGCTCCTCGTCGCTAGTCAGGATCTCGTCGCCCGGCTCCAGATCGAGCCCGGCCAGCACCGCGTTGACGCCGTCGGTCGTCGCGCCGGTCAGCGCGAGCTCCCACGGGTCGGCGCCGAGCAGCGCCGCGACCCGCGCGCGCAGGCGGTCGCCCTGCTCGGCCGCGTGGTCGAACTGGACCCGAGCGCCACGGCCCTCCTCGAGCTGGCGCTGCATGTCGACCTCGGCGGCGCCGACCGCCGAGCGCGCCGCCGGCCCGACCGACCCCGCGTTGAGGTAGGCGAGCCGTTCGAGCACCGGGAACTGCGCTCGAAGCATCGCGAGGTCCATGCGGTCTGATGCTACGCGCCGGATAGGCTCCGCCCGATGCCCGTCACGATCGAGCGTTCGCTGCACCCCGGCTTCCTGTCGAACGCCTACCTCGTCTACGACGAGCCCGGCGGGACGGCGGTGATCATCGACTCGGGTGCCCCGCCCGAGCCGCTGCTCGAGTCGATCGAGCGCAACGAGGTCACGCCGACTCACCTGCTGCTCACCCATCACCATCACGACCACGTCGAGCGCAACGCGACCTACAAGGAGCGCTTCGGCGTCGAGATCCTCGCGCACCCGCTCGAGGCGGCGCGGCTCGAGGACGTCGATCGGACGATCGAGCCCGGCGACCTGGTGCTCGAGACCGGCGGCCTGCGGATCGGCGCGCTGCACACCCCCGGCCACACCGACGGGATGCTCAACTTCGTCGTCGGCGGCGAGGACGTCTTCACCGGCGACACGCTCTTCAAGGGCTCGGTCGGCGGCGTCAAGGCGCCGGGGGCGACCACCTTCGCCGACCTGAGGTCATCGGTGATGGACGTGCTGATGGCGCTGCCGCCGCAGACGCGCCTGCATCCCGGCCACACCGATCCGACCACCGTCGCCGAGGAGTGGGGGTCCAACCCCTTCGTGCGTGTCTGGCGCGGCCTCGACCCCGAGGGCGACGACCGCTGCACGGTCTGGGAGCGCGGCGCGACGCTCGTCCTCTGGGCGCCCGACTACGACGGCGGCCACAAGGCCTGGATCCGCTGGGACGACACAGGCGAGGACGACATTGTCCCCGGTTCTCAGGTCGTCAGGGACTAGCGCCCTAACTGCCGCAGACCGGCCACTGGCCCGGGCCGGAGGTGTTGTAGAGGATGATCGCGCGGCGGTCCTGCTCGGTCTCCGGCGCGGCGGCCGGGTCGCCGGTCCCGCCGACCGCCTGCCAGGTGGCGACCGAGAACTGGTACTTGCCGCGGTAGAGCCCGCCGCCGCCGATCGCGGTCGGATCGCCGCCCGACTCGCACTGCGCGATCGCCTGCAGGTGGGCTGGCACAGCGACCGGCTCCGGCCTCGGCGGGCGCGCCCGCCGCTTGGCGATCCGCAGCTGGCGTCGCGCCTCCTGAACCTGGAGCGGGTCGCCGAGGTCGTGGACGACGAGCGTCGGTCCGGTGGTCGCGGCCGACGACACGACGGAGCCGTCCGCGGCGAACGCGATCGCCGGAACGGCGGCCGCGGCACAGAGGGTTGTCAGTAGGGCGAGCTTGCGCATATGGCGTGGACCTCCACGCTTCGGGGTCAGGCGCCGGATGGACCGGCCTCCCGCGCTCTTGTGCGTCGCTGCGACGTGCGCGGGAAGTGGAGCCGGCGGGGACGGGGTCCGCGCGAGACCGGCTCGACTCGCCAGGGTAGGCGCCATCCGGCACCCGTCTGTGACGAGCGTCACACTGTCCCTTTCGACGGCTCGACCCTCCGCGCGATATTTGCGCGCTCGTCAGGCACGGGTTAGGTTCGCCTTCCGAAGTACTGGCCCTGATCCAAGGAGACCCGTGAGCAGACCAATGGCAGCAGCGGCCGGCGCGGTTGCGATCGCGCTTGGAGCCCTCTTCGCGGGTACCGCGGGCGCGCAGGCGGCCGCTGATCTCTCCAAGCTCGACGTCGCGGGGCCGAAGACGGTCAAGCAGGGGGCGTCCAAGACCTACCGCGTGACCGTCGTCAACGTGGGCGACGCGGCCGCCGAGGGCATCGAAGTCGTCGCAAGCGGAGGCGGCAAAGGTCGCACCAGCGTCAGCGACACGCTCGCTCCCGCCGCGTCGACGGTCGTGCGCGTGAAGGTCAAGATCACCGGCAAGGCAGGCAAGACCGTCACCGTGACGTTCAAGGCGACCACGTCAGCCGGAACGACGGCGTCCGGCAAGATCAGGGTCACGGTGCCGAAGAAGAAGACGAAGAAGCGGGGACCCGCCGGCGCCCCTCAGATCCCGCTGTATCCGGCGCCGCAGCTGCCGAGCGTCGGCGGCGGCAGCTAGCGCGGTGCGCAAGCACCGTCGCGTCGCGACCGGCTGCCGACGAGCCGTCGTCACGGTCGCGCTGTGCGGCGGCGCGCTGCTCGCCTGGAGCGCTCCCGCTGACGCTGCGCGCCCGGCGAGCGGCGCCGAGCGGCTGTCGATGCTGCGCGCCGCAGCCGCGTCAGAGGGCGGGGCGATGGTGCGCCTGCGCGTCGGTAGTGGGGGGCGGGCGACGATGGAGCCGCTCGGCTCCCGCGGACCGGCGACGATCCTCGCCGTGCGCTCGTCGCTCGACCGCTCCTGGGCGCTGTTGATCGCCTCGCTGAACGGCCGCGCGGACGTCCGGCGAACCTTCCTGCTCGAGCGTCGCCACGGAAGCTGGCGGGTGCGCATGTCGGCTGGCCGCGGCGACGAGGGCGACGGGCTCTGCCGCCTGCGGCGGCCGGGTATCGCGGTGGCTCTCGATCTCGGACTGAGCACAGACACCTGGTCGAAGACGTGTCGCCACAAGCGTGAGCGCAAGCGGCTGGTACGCCGGATGTCGGCGGCCGAGCTGGCGTCTGTACGTGCGATGGTCGAGTGGAAGTACGACCAGAGCACGTTCGAGCTGCGCCCGGGACCGGTCCAGCCAGCGGTCCATGAGGTCTTCGCGTCCGATTGCGCGTGGGACGGGCGCGGGAGCGTGGTGCCGCGGCCGGTCGGGGAGGTCGCTCGCTCCGATCCGCGCTGGGGAATCGTCCGGATCAGTTGCGTGATCGGTAGCGACGGCTTTGGGGCGCTGGAGTCGGCGACGGTGATGCTCGTCGCGCGCGCTGGCGACTCGGGACCGTTCACGCGCGTACCGGCGCACACCCACCCGGCCTGGAGCGTCCGCGGCGGGCTGTGCCGCGCCGATCGGCGCTGGCCGGTCCCGGCGTCTGCGCGCGTCGCGCTCGAGTTCTGCACGCCGTTCCCCGCTGCGCTTCGCCCGGCGCTGCGCTGAACGACACCGTGAACGGATAGGCCGTGACGAGCGTCACGGCTCGACGGCGCGTGTAGGTTCCAGGCCGCATGACGGTTCAGCTCCCAGACGCGTCCGAGCTCGACGTTCCCGACGGCGCCAGCGGCCTCGACGTCGCGCTCGCGATCGGCGAGGGACTGGCGCGCGCGGCGCTCGGAATCAAGGTCGACGGCGAGCTGCGCGACCTTTCGACGCCTGTGCCGGACGGCGCCCAAGTCGAGATCGTCACTGCGAAGAGCGGCGCGGACGCGCTCTGGCTGATCCGCCACGACGCCGCCCACGTCCTCGCGACCGCGGTGACCGAGCTCTACCCGGGGGTGAAGGTCTCGATCGGGCCGCCGATCGAGGATGGCTTCTACTACGACTTCGAGTTCCCCGAGGGGGTCAAGCTCTCCGACGCCGACTTCGAGCGCATCGAGCAGAAGATGCGCGAGCACGTCAAGGCCGACGAGGCCTTCGAGCGCAGCGAGTTGCCCGTCGGCGAGGCGATCGAGCGCTTCCGCACCGAGGGACAGGACTACAAGGTCGAGCTGATCGAGGACCTCGTCCGCGATCAGCAGGTCGAGACCGTCTCGCTCTACCGCAACGGCCCCTTCACCGACCTCTGCCGCGGCCCGCACGCGCCGTCGACGAAGCGGATCAAGGCCTTCAAGCTGACCAGCGTCGCCGGCGCCTACTGGCGCGGCGACTCCAGCCGCCAGATGCTGACGCGCGTCTACGGCACGGCGTTCCTATCCAAGGAGGACCTCGCCCGGCACCTCGAGCGGCTCGAGGAGGCGCGCAAGCGCGACCACCGCAAGCTCGGCAAGGAGCTCGACCTGTTCATGTTCAGCGAGTTGTCGCCCGGCTCGCCGTTCTGGAAGCCGGCCGGGCAGCAACTGTGGAACGAGCTGACCGACCTCTGGCGCGGCGAGAACGCCGAGCGCGGCTACCGCGAGGTCCACACGCCGATCCTCTACGACGCCGAGCTCTGGAAGCAGTCGGGCCACTGGCACGTCTACCGCGAGAACATGTACTTCACCGAGGTCGAGGGCCGCACGATGGGCCTGAAGCCGATGAACTGCCCGGCGCACACCCAGATCTACTCTTCCGAGCGCCGCTCCTACCGCGACCTGCCGATCCGCTACTCCGAGGCCGGCCTCGTCCACCGCCACGAGCCGAGCGGGACGCTGCACGGCCTGCTGCGCGTCCGCCACATCACCCAGGACGACGCCCACATCTTCTGCACCGAGGAGCAGGTCCCCGAGGAGGTCCAGCGCTGCCTCGACTTCGGCTTCGCGATCTACGACGTCTTCGGCTTCGAGCCACGACTCGAGCTGTCGACCCGGCCCGAGAAGCGCGTCGGCAGCGAGCAGATGTGGGACCGCGCCGAGGCGGCGCTCGCCAAGGCGCTCGACGACCGCGGCCTCGACTACGAGCTCAACCCGGGCGACGGCGCCTTCTACGGCCCGAAGATCGACCTCCACATGACCGACTCGATCGGCCGCTCATGGCAGCTCGGCACCGTCCAGCTCGACTACTACATGCCCGAGCAGTTCGAGCTCGCCTACACCGGCGCCGACAACGCCGAGCACCGCCCGGTGATGATCCACCGTGCGCTGATGGGTAGCTTCGAGCGCTTCATCGGCATCCTGATCGAGCACTACGCCGGCGACTTCCCGCTCTGGCTGGCGCCGGTCCAGGCGCTGGTGCTGCCGATCTCCGACCGTCACAACGACCACGCCGGCCGCGTCGCGGCCGAGCTGCGTGCGAGCGGCCTGCGCGTCGAGGTCGACGACCGCGCCGAGTCGGTCGGCCGCAAGATCCGCGATGGCGAGCTGCGCAAGGCGCCCTACATGCTGATCCTCGGCGACAAGGAGGCCGAGCAAGGCAACGTCGCGGTCCGCCGCCACGGCGAGGGCGACCTCGGCGCGCTGACCGTCGCCGAGTTCGCGGAGCGCGCCGCCGCAGAGGTCTCCTCGCGTCGCTGAGCCGGCGCTATACTCGCCGACGAATGACGGGCACCACGACCACGCGCACAGCTTGCCGTTGACGCTTCGTGCCCGCTCCCGACTCCCTCTCTCGCCTTTGACGTCTAGCCGGGCCTTCGCGTAGTGCCAGTTCCGCGCAGGTTTGACCGGCGTCCGCCCGACCGCGACGACACGCGCGTCAATGAGCGCATCCGGGTTCGCGAGGTGCGCCTGATCGGCGAGGACGGCGAGCAGGTCGGCGTGCTGCCGATCGACAGGGCGCTCGCCTACGCCCGCGAGCGCGATCTCGACCTCGTCGAGGTGGCGGCCGACGCGCGCCCGCCGGTCTGCCGCGTGCTCGACTACTCGAAGTACAAGTACGAGCAGGAGCAGAAGGCCAAGGCCGCGCGCAAGCACCAGAAGCAGGTCAACGTGCGCGAGATCAAGCTGCGGCCGAAGATCGCGGACAACGACTACGAGACCAAGAAGAGCCACGTGGTCCGCTTCCTCGAGGGAGACGACCGCGTCAAGGTCACAATCATGTTCCGCGGCCGCGAGCAGACGCACCCCGAGCGCGGGGTCGCGCTGCTGATGCGGCTCGCCGAGGACGTCGCCGATCTCGGCGTGATCGACCAGCGTCCGATCCAGGACGGCCGCAACATGACGATGTTGCTGTCGCCGGTGGCGAAGAAGCCCGCCGAGGACGGCGATCAAGCGCAGTCTGCTTGAATACCCCGTTCGCCATGCCCAAGATGAAGACGCACTCCGGCGCTAAGAAGCGCTTCCGCAAGACCGGCAGCGGCAAGCTGAAGGCGCGTCACGGCATGACCAGCCACATCCTCGAGAAGAAGAGCGCCAAGCGCAAGCGCAAGCTCGGCCGGCCGGTCGAGATCGCGAAGGCCGACGAGGCGCGCGTCAAGGGGCTGTTGCGCGGATGAGCCGAGTCAAGCGCTCACTGCACGCGAAGAAGAAGCGTCGGGCGACGCTCGAGCGGACCAAGGGTTACCGCGGTCAGGCGAACTCGAGCTACAAGCGCGCCAAGGAGGCGCTGCTCAAGGCCGACAGCTACGCCTACCGCGACCGGCGCAACAAGAAGCGCGAGTTCCGTCGTCTCTGGATCCAGCGGATCAACGCCGCCGCGCGGCGCGAGGGCATGACCTACGGCACGTTCATGCACGGCCTCAAGTTGGCCGGCGTCGAGCTCGACCGCAAGGTGCTCGCCGACATCGCCGTGCGCGACCCCGAGACGTTCCGACGCTTTGCCGACACCGCCCGGGAGGCGGCCGCTGCCTGACTCCAGGTCAGCGGTCGAACGAGCTTCCCGGGGCGCCCAGAGTGGCGCCCTTTCTCGTTCCAGGACCGGTTTCCGTGATCACATCCAGAGACAACAGCCAGCTCAAGCAGATCC
>DATABV010000018.1:0-3340 GCA_036259395.1 Thermoleophilaceae bacterium
GCGGCTGATCGCCTCCGAGTTGCAGAAGGCGGTCAAGGACGGTGGCGACGACGAGGTCGCCGTGCTGCAGCGCGAGCGCAAGCGGCGGCTCGAGTCGGCGGCCGCCTACCGCGACGGCGGGCGCGACGACCTCGCGACCGCGGAGGAGTCCGAGGCGGAGCTGATCGCCGCATACATGCCGGAGCAGCTCGACGACACCGAGCTCGCGCGGATCGTCGCCGCGGCGGTCGCCGAGTCCGGCGCCAGCTCCCCGCGCGAGATGGGCGACGTGATGAAGCTCGTGATGCCGCAGGTCCGCGGCCGTGCCGACGGCAAGCGCGTCAGCGCCGCCGTGAAGGAGAAGCTGACCGCCTAGTGCGCCGGCAGATCGAGCTCTCCAACGACGTAGCCGCCGAGCTGGCCGGGCCCGAGGACCTCATCATCCGCACGCTCGAGGGACACCTCGACTGCGAGGTGTTCCTGCGCGGCAACGTGCTGACGCTCGATGGCTCCGAGGACCAGATCGAGATGGGGGCGACGGTCGTGCGCGAGCTGTCGGACCTGATTCGCCAGGGCCACGAGGTCGCCCCAGGGACGATCGAGGCGATCGGCTCGGCGCTCGACGAGCACCAGAGCCCGAGCGAGATCCTCGAGGACGTCGTCTGGCGCCACCGCGGCCTCAAGGTCGCGCCGAAGACCGTCAACCAGAAGCGCTACGTCGACGCGATCCGCACCAACACGATCGCTGTCGGGATCGGCCCGGCCGGGACCGGCAAGTCGTTCCTCGCGGTGGCGATGGCCGTCGCGGCGCTGCAGCGGCGCGAGGTCAACCGGATCGTGCTCACGCGGCCCGCCGTCGAGGCCGGCGAGCGGCTCGGGTTCCTGCCCGGCGACCTGATGGCCAAGGTCGACCCGTACCTGCGCCCGCTGTTCGACGCGCTCTACGACATGCTCGAGCCGGAGAAGGTCAACCAGCACCTCGAGCGCGGGGTGATCGAGGTCGCGCCGCTCGCGTTCATGCGCGGTCGCACGCTCAACGACTCGTTCATCATCGTCGACGAGGCTCAGAACACCACGCCCGAGCAGATGAAGATGGTCATGACGCGCCTCGGCTTCGGGTCGAAGATGGTCGTCACCGGCGACGTCACCCAGGTCGACCTGCCGCGCGAGACGCACTCCGGCCTGGTCGTGATCGGCGACATCCTCGAGGACGTCGAGGGGATCGAGTTCGTCCGCTTCGGTGGCGAGGACGTCGTCCGCCACAAGCTCGTCCAGCGGATCGTCGCCGCCTACAGCGAGTACGCCGAGTCGCAGGCGCCGGAGCTGCGCAAGTCGCAGTCGCGCAGGAGAGCCTGATCGAGATCGAGGTCATCGACGCGCCGGCGGCCCCGGCGGGCTTCGACGCGGCCGCGCGCGCCGCGCTCGCGGCGGCCGGGGTCGACGGTGAGCTGCATGTCGCGATCGCCTTCGTCGGCGCGGCGGAGATCCACGCGCTCAACCGCCAGCACCGTGGCCGCGACGAGCCGACCGACGTGCTGTCCTTCCCGGTCGACGGCGACGGGCCGGCGCCCGGACCGCGCGAGCTGGGCGACGTCGTGATCTGCCCCGAGCACACCGACGACCTCGCCGAGGCGGTCGTCCACGGGGTGCTGCACCTCTGTGGCTACGACCACGAGACCGACGACGGCGAGATGCTGGCGCTCCAGGACCGCGTGATGGAGCGGCTGCGGTGAGCGCGACGCGCGCGGGCTTCGTCGCGCTCGCCGGACGGCCGAACGCCGGCAAGTCGACGCTCCTCAACCGGATCGTCGGCGACAAGGTCGCGATCGTCTCCGACAAGCCGCAGACCACCCGGCGCGAGATCCGCGGCATCGCGACCGGCGACGACTGGCAGCTCGTGCTGGTCGACCTGCCGGGCGTCCAGCGGCCGCGCGACCCGATGACCGAGCGGATGCAGCGGCGCGTCGAGCAGGCGCTGCGCGACGCCGACGCGGTGCTGTTCATGCTCAACGGCGCGCAGCGGATCGGGCCCGGCGACCGCTACATCGCGCGGGCGATCCGCTCGTCGGGCGTACCGGCGGTGACCGCCGTGAACAAGATCGACAAGCTCGGGCGGGCGGCGACGGCGGCCGCGCTGACGGGGGCGGCCGACCTCGACGTGCAGGGCGACATCTTCCCGATCAGCGCGAAGTCCGGCGACGGGGTGGAGGCGCTCGTCGAGCATGTCGTCGGGTTGCTGCCGGAGGGGCCGTGGCTGTATCCGCCGGAGGATCGCTCCGATCAGGCAGAGGACGTGCGGATCGCGGAGCTGGTGCGGGAGCAGGTGCTGCGGCGGACGCGGGAGGAGCTGCCGCATGCGGTCGAGGTGGAGGTGACGGGGATCGAGGAGCGGGGGGATGGGTTGCTGGAGATCGAGGCGAGTGTGTGGGCGGAGAGTGAGTCGCAGAAGGGGATCTTGATCGGGGGTCGTGGGGCCATGGTCAAGGCGATCGGGACCGCGGCTCGGCGGGAGATTGAGAGCGTTCTGGACCGTCGTGTGCACTTGGAGCTGCGCGTTCGGGTGCGGCGGGGGTGGCGGGCTGACGATGCGCTGCTCGATCGGCTGGGCATTGACTAGAGCTCTGGCCGTGCTGCCCGCGGGTCCTGTCTCCGATTTTGGTTCGCGTGCTCGTTCCTGCGCGCGCGAACGCAAAATCGTCGCCACCCGCGGAGGCCGGCCGCGTGGCTCTGGGACAATCGTCTGATGGAGGAGATTCGATTCGACGACGCCGGGCTTGTGCCGTGTGTGATGCAGGATGCGCGCACGGGCGAGGTGCTGACGTTGGCGTACATGAACGAGGAGGCGCTGCGGCTGACCCGTGAGACGGGGGAGGTGCACTTCTGGAGCCGGTCGAGGGGGCAGATCTGGCACAAGGGGGCGACTTCGGGGAACACGATGAAGGTGCGGGCGTTGCGGGTGGACTGCGATGCGGATGCGGTCGTGGCGCTGGTCGATCCGAGCGGTCCGGCGTGCCATACCGGGGCGCGGAGTTGCTTCCATTCGGGGGATCTGGATCCGCAGGCGGGGGAGGCGTTGGCGGAGTTGGAGCGGACGATTGCGGCGCGGAAGGCGGCTGGGGATGAGGGGTCGAGCTATACGGCGCAGTTGTTGGCGGATCCGCCGTTGATTGGCGAGAAAGTGCGTGAGGAGGCGGAGGAGGTGACGCGGGCGGCGCGGGAGGAGTCGGATCGGCGCGTGCGGGAGGAGGCGGCGGATGTGCTGTACCACCTGGCGGTGCTGTTGGCTTCGCGGGACATGTCGTATGCGGATGCTTTCGAGGAGCTGAATGCCCGTCGCGGGTAGCCAAGGGGGGGGGGGGGG
>DATABV010000019.1:0-11068 GCA_036259395.1 Thermoleophilaceae bacterium
CCGATCATCGCCGCGTTGTCGGTGCAGAGCTCGCGCGCCGGAGTCCAGAGCCGGGCGCCGAGCCGCTCGCAGAGGCCCTCCGCAGCCGAGCGCAGGGCAGAGTTGGCCGCGACCCCGCCGCCGAGCGCGACGTGGCGGACGTCCTCGCGCTCGATCAGCTGGCCGAGCCGCGAGACGAGCGAGTCGACGATCGCCGCCTGGTAGGAGGCCGCCAGGTCGGCCTGGCGCCGCTCGGCCTCCGCCTCCCCGAGGTCGCGGACGCGGTAGAGGAGCGCCGTCTTGAGACCGGAGAAGCTGAAGTCGAGACCGGCCGACCCCTCTCCCCCGTCCGGCTGCGACCGTGGGAAGTCGAAGGCCCGCGGATCGCCTTGGCGCGCCAGCCGGTCGATTGCCGGTCCGCCCGGGTAGCCGAGGCCGAGGATCCGCGCGCCCTTGTCGAACGCCTCGCCGGCGGCATCGTCGAGCGTCTGGCCGAGGATCGCGTACGCGCTCGGATCCTCGACTCGGGCGACGAGGGTGTGGCCGCCGCTGGCGACCAGGCAGACGTAGGGCGGCTCGATCGGGTCCGGCGCGAGCGTCGAGGCGACCACGTGACCGTGCAGGTGGTCGACCGGGACGAGCGGCAGCTGCCGCCCGGCCGCGAGCGCCTTCGCCGACGACAGGCCGACGAGCAGCGCACCGATCAAGCCGGGCCCGCGCGTCACCGCGATGCGATCGCAGTCGTCGAGCGACACGTCCGCCTCCTCGAGCGCGTCGGCGACGATCGCGTCGAGCAGCTCGAGGTGCTGGCGCGAGGCGATCTCCGGCACGACGCCGCCGTAGCGCTCGTGCAGCAGCCCCTGCGAGGCGATCTTGTTCGAGCGGATCTCGCCCCCGTCGCCGACAACCGCCGCGCAGGTGTCGTCGCAGCTCGTCTCGATCGCGAGGATCATCCGCCCGCCGTCTCGGTCCGCGCGGCCGCGGCGCCCGAGCCCATCCCGCTGGTCCGCCACATGATCAGTGCGTCCTCGCGGTTGTCGTGGTAGTAGCCGCGCCGCTTGCCGGCTCCCCGGAAGCCGAATCGCTCGTAGAGCCCGATCGCCGGCTCGTTCGAAGGTCGCACCTCGAGCGTGTACTGCTCGCCGGGAGCGTCGGCCTGCTCGAAGAGGCGCGTCAGCAGGGCGCTGGCGATCCCCTGACGCAGCAGCCGGTCGTCGACGGCGATGTTCATCACGTGCCAGACGGTGTCGTAGCGCGAGCAGACCAGGTAGCCGACGATCCGCCCGCCGCGGACCGCGGCGAGGCAGATCCCCGACGGCTTCGACAGCTCGAGCACGAACATCGCGAGCGACCACGGCGTGCCGAACGCGCGCCGCTCGATCGCGATCACCTGGGGCAGATCGGCGTAGGCGAGGCTCCTGATCTCGAGCGGCTGGGTCACGCGGTCCTCGGCTTCGCGTCCGGAAGGCGGATGTAGTGGGGAAGCACAGCCCCGGTCGGAGCCGGCGCCGCGGCTGCCGCCAGCCGGCAGATCGAGAGGCCGCGCACCACGTGGGAGCGCGAGCCGGCTTCCGGGACCGCTGCGCCCGCCGCCTCGAGGGCGTCTCGAAAGCGTACCGCGCCGTCGCCTACTGCCAAAGGGCTGATTCCCTCATCCCCGAGCCGCTGCGCCACCGCCTCCGGTGCGGCGACGAAGGGCTCCCAGATGGGCTGCGAGTCGTCGTACAGCGCGGCGAAGACCTCGCCGCGGCGGGCGTCGATCAGGGCCAGAATCGGAGAGCTGGGCTGAGGGTCCGCGAGCGCCGCGAGCGAGGACACCGGCCGCAGCTCTGCGCCCGTCGCCGAGGCGAGGCCACGCGCGGTCGCGACCCCGATCCGCAGGCCGGTGAACATGCCCGGCCCGACGCCGACGGCGATCTGGTCGAGCTCCTCCCATCCAAGCGCGGCGTCGTCCATGCAGCGCGCAACCGCCGGCATCAGCTCGGCGGCGTGGGCGGGTCGCTCGGTCAGCCGCTCCGCGCTCGGCTCGACCTCGAACGCGGCCCCGTCGCCGCGCTGCACGCAGACGGCACTGGCGGCCGTCGCCGTGTCGATCCCCAGGACGTTCACGCGATCTCCACGCGCCGCCGGTCGCCGCCGGCGTGCTCCAGGCGCACGCGCGCCGCCACACGCTCGATCGCCATCTCCCCGACCGCCGGCCACTCGACGAAGCCGATCCGGTCAGGCGTCAGGTAGTCGTCGAGCAGCGCCGGATCCTCGCCCGCGAGCGAGTCGAGCCGATAGAGATCCAGGTGGGCGACCTCGACGCGGCCGGCGTAGACCTGACCGATCGTGAACGTCGGGCTGGTCACGGCGACCTCGACCCCCAGCGCCCGGCAGGCGCCGCGTACGAACGTCGTCTTGCCGCTGCCCAGGTCGCCCGTGACGAGGACGACGTCCCCGGGTCGCAGAGCCGCTGCGAGATCGGCGCCGGCGGCCTCGGTCGCCGGCGCGCTATCGCTCTCCAGGATCACACGGCGAAGTCTGAACCACCCATCCCGTCAGCAGCTGACCAGCAGGTGGAACGACCGGTTCTCGTCGACCGGGTTGCCCGCGTTGTTGTAGGCGAAGGTGCGCACGTCGACGGCGTTGGCGTTGAGTGGATTGCTCGCTACCGTCGCCACGCCATTGCCCGGCCCGGCCGCGCTGACGTCGCCAACGGTCGCGCTGTAGACGCAGCCGCGCACGTCGCGGTCGAAGGCCACCTGGTAGCGCCCGGCGGCGACGCGGATCGAGCTCGTCACGCCACGCCCGCGTGCGAGTGCGCCGCTGCCGGCCACGGCGGCCTGGTGGGCGATCGCCTGGACGGGACCGAGCGTCGACTCCTTGATCGATCCGCCGCCGATCGAGTCGGCACGCAGCTTCGAGCCGTGCAGCGACCGCTTCTTGAAGTCGACGCCGGTGAGGCTCGCGTTCTTGACGTTCTTGCCGGTCACGACGATCGCGGCGTAGGCGCTGCCGCCGAGCGCGACGAACAGGGCCAGGAGGGCCACCGCCATCGCTGGTGAGGGCACGAGCTTGCGCTTGCGGGACATGGAGGCTGCCTCCTAGGTCGAGTGGGGTCTCTCCCCCTTTCAACCCGGCCAATCCCCCGAAGTAGCTAGCCGTGAACCTCCGCGTCGAGCAACTCGCGCAGCCGAACGACCTCATCGGGGGCCATCGTGTACCCGTGCTCGGGCGCCGGGTACTGGCGCCGGCGCACCTCGTCGGCGTACGCGCGGACGCCCGCGACCATCTTGTCGCGGACCGCCGCATAGCGCTTGACGAAGCGTGCGGCATGTCCGTCGTAGATGCCGAGCAGGTCGTGCATCACCAACACCTGACCGTCGGTCGACGGGCCCGCGCCGATGCCGATGACCGGGATCTCGAGCCGCGGCATCAACTCGTCGGTCAGGTCCGACGGAATCGCCTCGAAGACGATCGCGAAGCAGCCCGCGTCCTGGAGCGCGAGCGCGTCACGCGCCACCTCGAGCGCCCGGTCCGCGGTTCGCCCCTGCGAGCGGTAGCCGCCGAGCGCGGTCGCGGTCTGCGGCGTCAGGCCGACGTGGCCCATCACCGGTATGCCGGCCTCGACGATCGCCCGTGCCCGGTCGACGGACGTGCCGCCGCGCTCGAGCTTGACGGCGTCGCAGCCGGCCTCCTTGACGAAGCGCTGCGCCGTCTCGATCGCCTGCTCGTCGGAGCGCTCGTAGGAGCCAAACGGGAGATCGCCGACGAGGATCGGGGTTCGCAGGCCACGGCGGACGGCAGCCGTCAGCATCAGCATCTCGTCGACCGAGACCGGGACGGTGCTCGGATAGCCAAGCACCGTCATGGCCGCGGAGTCCCCGACCAGCACGACGTCGACGCCAGCCTCCTCGGCGACCTGGGCGCCTGGGTAGTCGTAGGCGGTGACCATCGCGATCGGCTCGCCGAGCGCCTTGCGCTCGACCAGCGACGAGAGCGTGAGGGGCTTGCCCTTGGCGGGTGGAGCGGTCGCGATCTTCGGCCGGGCGCTCACGACAGCAGCTCCGCGACCGCATCGTCGACCGTGACGATCTCGTTTGTGCCGTTGACGTGGACTACGCGCGGCTCGTAGGACTCCAGCTCCGCCTCCTCGTAGTCGGCGTAGGAGACGACGATCACCTTGTCGCCGCTGTGAACCAGCCGGGCGGCGGCGCCGTTGACCTGCATCTCGCCCGAGCCGCGGCGGCCGGCGATCGTGTAGGTCTCAAAGCGGGCGCCGTTGTCTATGTCGAGCACGTGCACCTGCTCGTGCTCGCGGATGTCGGCGGCCTCGAGCAGGTCGGCGTCGACGGTGATCGAGCCGACGTAGTTGAGGTCGCTCCCCGTCAGGGTGGCGCGGTGGATCTTGGACTTGAGCATCGTCCGTCTCATCTGGTGGTGGCTCCTTTTCGGGGGGCGCCGGCGCGCGAGACAGTCGCATCCGACGTGAGGACGGTGTTGTCGATCAGGCGGGCGCGCCCGACACGGGCGGCCACGGCAAGCAGGGTCGAGCCGTTGACGCGCTCGGCAGGCGCCAGGTCCTCGGCCGAGCGCAGCTCGAGGTACTCCGGCTCGATCCCGGCGGCGGCGAGCTCGCCGCGTGCAGCGGCGAGGACGGCGGCGGCGTCGGTGGCGCCCGAGGCCACGGTCCGCTCGGCGGCCGCCAGCGCGCGACTGAGCGCTGTCGCGCGCTCGCGCTCCGCCGGCTCGAGGTAGGCGTTGCGAGAGCTGAGCGCGAGGCCGTCGGGCTCGCGCACCGTAGCCACGGTCTCGATCCGCACGGGGATGTCGAGGTCGCGCACCATCCGCTCGATCACGACGACCTGCTGGGCGTCCTTCTGGCCGAAGAAGGCGACGTCTGGCCCGACCATGTTGAAGAGCTTGCAGACGACGGTGGTGACCCCGTCGAAGTGGCCGCGTCCGCGTCGCTCGGCGTCGCCGCAGAGGACCTCGCTCACGCCGCCGACGCTGATCGTGGTGGCAAAGCCGTCGGGGTAGACCTCCTCGACCGAGGGCGCGAAGAGCAGGTCGACTTCCTCAGCGGCGGCGAGCGCGGCATCGCGCTCCTCCTCGCGCGGGTAGGCGGCGAGGTCCTCGCCCGCGCCGAACTGGGTCGGGTTGACGAACAGCGAGACGACGACGCAGTCGCAGGCTCCGCGCGCGGCGCGCATCAGCGCGAGGTGGCCCTCGTGGAAGGAGCCCATCGTCGGGACCAGCGCGACCGTCTCGCCGGCGTCACGCCGCGCGGCGAGCGCGCTGCGCAGCTCGGCGACCGTGCGGACCAGCTTCACGAGACCGCCACCATCGAGGTCGGGGCGGACCTCGCCGCGACGGCGGCGGTCTGCGCGACCAGCTCGTCGAACAGATCGAGCAGGTCCGGCGCGTGACGCTCGACGGCCTCGCGTTGGCGCGCGACCGTCGCGTGGTCGCCCCGCGCGACCGGGCCCGTCAGCGCGCCCTCGGGGCCGCGCTCGATCCAGTTGCCGACCGTCGCGCCCACCAACGGGCCGAGCAGGGCGCGCGCGTCGGCTGGCGCGATACCCGCTCCGCCGGCCAGCCGCTCGGCGGCCGCCTGGAGGGTGACGAGGAAGTTCGAGGCGATCGATGCCGCCGCGTGGTAGGCGGCCCGCTCGGCGTCGGCGATCTCGATCGGCGCCATGCCGAGCCGCTCGGCAAGCTCGCGTGCGACCGTCAGCGCCTCCGGGCTCCTCCCGGCGATCGCACAGCCGGCGCCGCGAAACGCCTCCGGACCCTCGCCGCCGGCGAAGGTCTGCAGCGGATGCAGGCCGAACGCCTCTCCGCTCGCGCCGCCGAGCGCGTCGAGCGGCGTCGCACCGCTGACATGACCTACGAATCGGGCCTCGCGGACGCGCGCAGCGGCGGTCGCGATCGCGTCGTCCGGTACGCAGAGCAGGACGATCTCGCACTGAGGCGCGGCGTCGCGGCCGAGCGGGCCCTCGACGGAGCTGCCGGCAGCGCGCAGCGCTCGAGCCAGCGCCGTTCCGAGCCGGCCGGCGCCGACGATCGCCACGCTCGCATGGGCGTGGCCGGGGGTTGTGGTGGCCTGTGGGATCTCCGTTCCAGTCCCTGGGGGTACCGGTCGGTCTGGCTGACGGTCCACTCCCGAGCTGGGTAGCGGCCGTGCGGTCAAGGATAGCGCCGCTTGCGGCAGTCGGCCAATTCCGTCGCGGCTTCGAGCCGCCGCTCGCCGAACTAGGCTGACCCGCGATGGCGACTGCCGAGCAACGGCGCGAGCAGCTGGTCGAGCTCTACCGCGAGGTGCGCAGCTGCGAGCGCTGTCCGCTCCACGCCACGCGCACCCAGACCGTCTTCGGCGCCGGCAACGCCAACGCCGACCTGATGTTCGTCGGCGAGGCGCCCGGCGCACAGGAGGATCTGCAGGGGATCCCGTTCGTCGGACGTGCGGGCAAGCTGCTCGACGAGCTGCTGGCCGAGAACGGCCTCGCGCGCGACGACGTATTCATCGCGAACGTCCTGAAGAGCCGCCCGCCCGGCAACCGCGATCCCCAGCCGGAGGAGATATCGGCCTGCCAGCCCTACCTCTTCCGCCAGGTCGAGCTGATCGAGCCGACGGTCATCTGCACGCTCGGCAACTTCTCGACGAAGCTGCTCACCGGCTCCAACGTCGGCATCAGCCGCGTCCACGGTGTCCCGCAGATCCACCAGCTCGGACGGCGAACGGTGCAGATCTTCCCGATCTACCACCCGGCCGCGGGCCTGCGTACGCCGAGCGTCAAGGAGCTGCTGCGCGAGGACTTTCGCAAGCTGCCCGGGCTACTCGCGAGCGGTCCGCCGCCGCAGGAGGACGCCGTGCATGCCGCCGCCGCTCCACCCGCCGAGGACGCCGGCGAGCCCGACGCCGAGCAGCTCGGTCTCTTCGGCTGAGAATTTTTTTCGATCGCGGCGTAAGCAACGGCCGGCTCCCCGGTTGGACGGGTGTCAATCACACCGTCCGACCAGGAGGTCGACCATGTTCCGCAGCATCCGCACACATCTCAACCCGGCCTCGCTGATCGCGATGGTCGCCCTGTTCGCCGCGCTCGGCGGCGTCTCGTACGCCGCCGCGACGATCGACGGCAAGGACATCAAGAACGGCAGCGTGACCGGCAAGAAGCTGAAGAAGGGCACGATCACCGGCAGCAAGGTCAAGGCCGACTCGCTCGGCGGCGCCAAGATCAAGGAGTCAACGCTCGGCCAGGTCCCGAGTGCCGCGAGCGCCCAGCAGGCACAGAGCGCCGTCGACGCCCAGAACGCCGTCAACGCTCAGAATGCCCAGAACGCGACCAACGCACAGACCGCGGTCAGCGCGCAGAGCGCCACGAGTGCGGAGACGGCTGCGACGGTCGGACCGAACGGCGTCGGCACGGCGGCGATCCAGAACGACGCGGTCACCGCGTCGAAGCTCGGCGGCGTCGTCGTGCGCACCGGGACGCCGGTCTCAGTCCCGAACGGAGCCTCACGACTGGCGACGGCCAGCTGCCAGGCCGGCGAGACGATGCTCTCCGGCGGTGCGATCTGGAGCGGCATCAGCGATGCCGACAACGTGTCGCAGCTCCACCTCGTCCATTCGTACCCGTCGGCCGGAAGCTGGGGCACGCGGGGCTACAACGGCACCGGCGCGGCGATCGACCTGACTGCACGCGTGGTCTGCCTCACGAACTGAATCGCAACCTCCCGTAGGCGCGTCGACGGGCCGGGGCCTTGCTCCGGCCCGTCTGCGTTGCCGGCTCAGTCGCTCGGCGCCGCGTAGTCGATTGCGCGGATCGGCTTAGCCGGCGCTCCAGCGGCGATCGTCCGTGGCGGCACGTCGCTGGTCACGACGCTGTTCGCGCCGATCACCGCGCGCTCGCCGATCGTCACCCCGCTCGTCACGACGACGTTCGCCCCGCACCAGACGTTGTCGCCGATCCGCGTCGGCCCCTTGCTCGTGAAGCCCTGCCACGGCACCGGCTTCTCAGGATCATCGAAGCGGTGCGCGCCGTCGGTCACGAAGCAGCCGTTGGCGAGCATGCAGTGGTCGCCGATCTCGACCAGCTCGACGGCGGCGACCATCACGCCGATGTTCAGGAAGCTGCCGGCGCCGATCCTGATCCGCGCCGGATCCGGCGCCGTCAGCCAGACGTTCGGCTCGAGCAGCGTGCCCTCCCCCAGCTCGAGCCGTCGCTCGCGCAGCAGCTCGAGCACGTCGCCCTGGACCGGCCAGCGCGCGAAGGCCCCGCGCCGCACGAGCTCACGATGGATCGCGAGCCGTCGCCACGGCAGGGAGTTGCGCTCATACCAGCGCCACTTCCGCCACCAGGTGCGCGTCGCGTCGAGGTCCACCGGCGCAGCTTCCCACCAGCGACGCCTGGCTGGCGGTCAGGCCGCCGCCGCGATGCGCGGCCTGCGACCGCGTCGCGTCTGCTTCGCGGCCGGCTCGACGATCTCCGCGAGGAAGCGACCGGTGTGCGATCCGGGCGTCGCGGCGACCTGCTCGGGTGTGCCGGTGGCGACGACGAGGCCGCCCTCCTCGCCCCCTTCGGGACCCATGTCGACGATCTGGTCGGCGGTCTTGATGACGTCGAGGTTGTGCTCGATGACGACGACCGTGTTGCCGTTGTCGACCAGCCGCTGGAGCATCTCGAGCAGCCGCTCGACGTCGGCGAAGTGCAGACCGGTCGTCGGCTCGTCGAGGATGTAGAGCGTCCGCCCGGTCGCGACCTTCGCCAGCTCTGTCGCCAGCTTGACGCGCTGCGCCTCGCCGCCGGAGAGGGTCGTCGCCGGCTGGCCGAGGCGGATGTAGTCGAGCCCGACGTCGTGCAGGGCCTGCAGCCGGCGCTTGATCTTCGGGATGTGCTGGAAGAAGTCGAGCGCCTCCTCGACCGGCATCGCCAGCACGTCGGCGATCGTCTTGCCCTTGAAGCGGACCTCGAGCGTCTCGCGGTTGTAGCGCCGTCCGTCGCACTGCTCGCACGGCACGTAGACGTCGGGCAGGAAGTGCATCTCGATCTTGATCTGGCCGTCGCCGCGGCAGACCTCGCAGCGACCGCCCTTGACGTTGAACGAGAAGCGGCCCGGCTTGTAGCCGCGGGCGCGCGCCTCCTGGGTCTTCGAGAAGAGGTCGCGGATCGAGTCGAACAGCCCGGTGTAGGTCGCCGGGTTGGAGCGCGGCGTGCGTCCGATCGGCGACTGGTCGATGTTGATGATCTTGTCGACGGCGTCGAGACCGCCGATCCGGCGGTGGGTGCCGGGGCGCTGCTTGGTGCGGTGCAGCCGGTTTGAGACCGCCTTGTGCAGCACCTCGTTGACCAGCGTCGACTTGCCCGACCCCGACACGCCCGTCACGCAGCAGAAGACGCCGAGCGGGATCGCGACATCGACGTCGCGCAGGTTGTGCTGCGTCGCCCCCTCGATCGTGATCTCGCCGGCCGGGACGCGACGACGCTGCGGCAGCGGAATCGTCCGCGCGCCGCAGAGGAACTGGCCGGTCAGCGACTGCTTGACTCGCATCACCTGCTTCGGCGTGCCGGCCGCGACCAGCTCGCCGCCGTGCTCGCCGGCACCGGGCCCGAGGTCGACGAGGTGATCGGCGGCGAGCATCGTGCCCTCGTCGTGCTCGACGACGATCACCGTGTTGCCGAGGTCGCGCAACCGCTCGAGCGTCGCGATCAGCCGCTCGTTGTCGCGCTGATGCAGGCCGATCGACGGCTCGTCGAGGATGTAGAGCACGCCGACGAGGCTCGAGCCGATCTCCGTCGCGAGGCGGATCCGCTGGGCCTCGCCGCCGGACAACGTCGCGGCGGCGCGCTCGAGCGACAGGTAGCCGACCCCGACATTGTCGAGGAAGCGCAGCCGCTCCTCGATCTCGCGCAGGATCAGCCGCGCGATCTGGCGCTCGGTGTCGGTCAGCGCGAGCTCGTCGAACCACTCGATCGTCCGCCGCGCCGACATCCGGGTCAGCTCGTGGATGCCGAGGCCGCCGACCTTGACCGCCAGGCTCTCCGGGCGCAGCCGCGCGCCGTCGCACTCCGGGCACGGGCGGACCGACATGTACTCCTCGATCTTCTCGCGGGAGTACTCGGAGTCGGTCTCCTTGTAGCGGCGCTCGAGGTTGTGGACGATCCCCTCGAAGCGGGTCATGTACGACCGCTTGCGTCCGTAACGGTTCTTGTAGGAGACGTAGATCTTGTCGCCATTGGTGCCGTAGAGGAAGGTGTCGCGCACCTGCTCGTCGAGCTCCTGCCAGGGAGTGTCCATGTCGACCTCCCACTTCTCGGCGATCGCCTGGGTCATCTGCTCGTAGTAGTTCGACGCGCTCGTCGACCACGGCAGGATCGCCCCCTCGCCGAGCGACAGCGAGGGGTCCGGGACGATCAGCTCGGGGTCGATCTCCATCTGCGATCCGAGCCCGGTGCAGCGCGGGCAGGCGCCGTGGGGCGAGTTGAACGAGAACATCCGCGGCTCGAGCTCCGGCATCGAGGTGCCGCAGTTGAGGCAGGCGAAGCGCTCGGAGTAGGTCGTGACCTTGCCCTCTCCCCCTTCCGCGATCTCCTCGATGTCGACCATCCCGTCGGCGTGGGCGACCGCCGTCTCGATCGAGTCGGCGAGCCGCTTGCGCAGGTCGTGGCGCATCACGAGCCGGTCCACGACGATCGAGATGTCGTGCTTGTAGCGCTTGTCGAGCACGATCGACTCCTCGAGCCGGCGCAACTTGCCATCGACCTTTACGCGCGTGAACCCCTCCGCGCGCAGCTCCTCGAACAGCTTGCCGTACTCGCCCTTGCGCCCGCGGATCACCGGCGCCTCGACCATGAAGCGGGTGCCCTCGTCGAAGGTCATCACCTGGTCGACGATCTGCTCGGCCGACTGCGCGGCGATCGGCTCGCCGCAGTTGAAGCAGTGCGGGTGGCCGATCCGCGCCCAGAGCAGGCGCAGGTAGTCGTAGATCTCGGTGACCGTGCCGACCGTCGAGCGCGGGTTGCGCGAGGTCGTCTTCTGGTCGATCGAGATCGCCGGCGAGAGGCCCTCGATCGAGTCGACGTCGGGCTTGTCCATCTGGCCGAGG
>DATABV010000020.1:0-6659 GCA_036259395.1 Thermoleophilaceae bacterium
CGAGCGCCTTGATCCGCTCGGACAGCTCGAGCACCGAGATGCTCTTGAGCTCGTCGATCCACTCCTCGGTAGTTGCTGCAGCCATCTCTAGCTCTCCTTGTCCTCGCCCTCTGCGGGCGTGTCGTCTTGGTCGGTGTCCGCCGACTGCTCGGCGGACTCGGCCGCGGCGGCTGGCGCCTCGGCCTCCTCAGTCGTGTCGGCCTCGGCGGGCTCGTCCGCCTTAGCCTCGGGCTCCGCCGCTGGCTCGGTCTCGGCGGCGGCCTCGGACTCCGCCGCGGCCTCGGTCTCGGCGGCGGGCTCCGGCTCCGGCTCCGGCTCCGGCTCCGGCTCCGGAGCGTCGCCGCCCACGAGGCCCTGCTCGGCGATCTGGCCGAGTTGGACGGCGAGGCCCTGGATCAGCTGGTTGAGCGTGCGCGCCAGGCCGCCGATCGGGTACGCGAGGACCCCGACGAGCTGCTGGTTGAGCGCGTCGCGCGACGGCAGCTTCGAGATCGCAACGATCTCGTCGGCCGATACCGGGCCGCCGTCCATCGTGCCGCCCTTGAACTCGAGCAGCTCGTGCTCGCGACGGAACGTCGCCAGCGCCTTGGCGGCGAGCGCGGCGTCGCCGCGAACGAAGGTGAAGGCCGTCGGGCCGTCGAGGAAGCCCTTCAGGTCCTCGGCGCCGGCCTTGTCGGCCGCACGCTCGGTGAGCGTGTTCTTGACGACGCGCAGGCTGGCGTCGGCCTCGCGCAGGCGTGCCCGCAGCTCGGCCGCCTGGGCGACCGTGATCCCGCGGTAGTCGAGCGCGAAGACCGCCTGCGACTCCTGGATCTGCTCGGCCACCTGATCGATGACCGCTGCCTTCTCGTCCCTGTTCATACCGTTGTCTCCAATGAAAGAGCCCGCTCACAGGCGGGCTCGGGAGGACGGTTCGGGACCGGTCTCGCGCGCTCCACCTGCCCCGGACTTCCGGCCGCTCCTGGCGGCCCGCCGAGGGTCTCGGGCAGAAACTCGTTGGTCAGGCTACAGCAGCCGCAGCCTCTCCAGCGTTGTCGGCGGTCGCCGACGGGTCGACGCGCACGCCGGGGCCCATCGTCGTGGTGACCGTCACGGTCTCAAGGTAGCGGCCCTTCGCCGACGCCGGCTTGGCGCGGTTGACCTCGTCGATCAACGCGGCGAAGTTCTCGACCAGCGCGCTCGCCTCGAAGCTCGCCTTGCCGATCGGCAGGTGGACGATCGCGGTGCGGTCGGTGCGGTACTCGATCTTGCCCGCCTTGGCCTCGGACACCGCCTTGGTGACGTCGTTGGTGACGGTGCCGACCTTCGGGTTGGGCATCTTGCCCTGCGGTCCGAGCACGCGGCCGAGCCTGCCGACGACCGGCATCATGTCGGGCGTCGCGATCGCGACGTCGAAGTCGCTGAAGCCGTCCTCCACCTTCTTGGCTAGGTCGTCGTCGCCGACGTGGTCGGCGCCGGCCTCCTGGGCCTCGCGTGCCTTGTCGCCCTTGGCGAAGACGGCGACGGTCATCTCACGGCCGAGCCCGTGCGGCAGCGAGATCGTCCCGCGCAGCTGCTCCTCGGCGTGGCGGACGTTGAGCCCGGTGCGGATGTGGACCTCGACCGTCTCGTCGAGCTTGCCGCTGTCGAAGCTCTTGATCAGCGCGATCGCCTCGGTCGGCGTGTACTCGCGCTCGCGGTCGACCTTGGCGAGGTTGTCGACGTAGCGCTTGCCGTGCTTGGCCATCGCTACGAGACCTCCACGCCCATCGAGCGCGCAGTGCCCTCGATGATCTTGGTCGCCTGGTCGAGATCGTTCGCGTTGAGGTCCGGCAGCTTCTTCTCGGCGATCTGGCGCGCCTTGTCGCGCGTGATCGAGGCGACCTTGTCGCGGTTCGGCTCCCCGGAGCCCTTTGAGATCCCGGCTGCCTGCTTGATCAGGATCGCCGCCGGCGGGGTCTTGGTGATGAAGGTGAACGAGCGGTCCTCGAAGACCGTGATCTCGACGGGGATGATTGTCCCGTTGTCGCCCTGGGTCTGCGCGTTGAACGCCTTGCAGAACTCCATGATGTTGACGCCGTGCTGGCCCAGCGCGGGACCGACCGGCGGCGCCGGGTTGGCGTTGCCGCCGGGCACCTGCAGCTTGATGAGTGTCAGGACTTTCTTGGCCATCTCAGATCTTCTTCACCTGGTCGAAGCCGACCTCGACCGGCGTCTCCCTACCGAAGATGGATACCAGCACCTTGAGCTTGGCGGCGTCGTCGTTGATCTCGGAGATCTCGCCGGAGAAGTCCGAGAGCGGCCCGGAGACCACCTTGACCGACTCGCCGACGGTGAACTGGGCGCGCGTCCGCGGCCGCTCGGCGATCTCGCGGTTGAGCAGCCGGTCGACCTCTGGCTGGCTCAGCGGGACCGGCTTCTGCGACGGCCCGACGAAGCCGGTAACGCCCGGGGTGTTCTTGACCAGGCCCCACGAGTCGTCGGTCAGGTTCATGTTGATGAGCAGGTAGCCGGGCATCGTCCGCTGCTCCTTCTCGACCTTCTTGCCGTCCTTCATCTCCTGGACCTGCTCGGTCGGGATGACGACCTGGCGCACGGCCACCTGCTGGCCGAGCGACTGCACCCGGTGCTCGAGGTTCTGCTTGACCTTCTTCTCGTGGCCCGAGTAGGTGTTGACGGCGTACCAGCGGAACATGACTTGACTCAGATTGCTTTCTCTGGAGGTGGCCCGCGAGGGGCTAGAGGATGGCTTGGATGACTCGTGATGCGATCGCGTCGAGCAGACCGAGGTAGCCGCCGGCGATCAACACGAAGCCCAGGACGACCCCCGTCAGCGTTGTCATCGCCTGACGGTCAGGCCACTGCACACGTTGCAGCTCCGCCCATACGGCGACGAGGAACTGTACGAAACGCGGGCGGTCCTTGTGCTCTCCCACCGGTTTGCGACGTTGCTTGCCGTCGTCGGAGAGGTCCTCCTCGGGAACGTCCTGGGCGGGATCGAAGTGGTGTGGGTCGTCGTCGGCCTCGAGATCCTGCTCGAAGTCGAGCACCTCGGCGGAGCTGCCGACGTCCTCCGGCGGGGCGCCGGCGCGCAGGCGCTCGGACTCGCTCAACGGCGGCGGCGTCGCGGGGTCGGCGCCCGCGGCGACGACCGACTCGCGCTCGAGCTCGTCGAGGACGTCGTCGGCGATCGGATCGTCGCCCTGGCGACGGGTCGGTCCCGGCTTGGCGGCGTTCGGATCGGACGCGCGCGGCTGCTTGGCGGCGCCGTCGCCTCCCCCCTTCGCCTTGCGGCGCGCCTGGCGCTCCTTGGCCCGCTGACGGTTCCGAGCCACGTGGCTCCCTCTACTTCACGCGCGTGAGCGCAAGGGCGCTCAGCGCGTCTCCTTGTGCGGCGTGTGCTTGCCGCACCAGCGGCAGTACTTGCGCAGCTCGATCCGATCCGGATTGTTGCGCTTGGACTTCTGTGACTGGTAGTTGCGCCGTTTGCAGTCCTGGCACTCCAGGGTCACGGCGATCCTGACGTCTCCACGGGCCATAGCCACCCAAGATAGCGTGGCTCGGGTTCAGCCGCCGGGTGGGTACAGTCGGGGGCGATGGAGCTCGACGTCAGGACACTGCATGGCAAGCGGGTCGCCTTCCGGCGCGCCGGCTCGGGCCCGCCGCTCTTCCTGATCCACGGGATCACGAACAGCGGGCAGAGCTGGGAGCCCGCGATGCGCCTGCTGGCGCGCGACTTCGACGTGATCGCGCCCGACCTTCCGGGCCACGGCAACTCCGACCGCCAGCGCGGTGACCATTCGCTCGGCATCCACGCGTGCGTGATGCGCGACCTGCTGCATGTGCTCGAGATCGACCGCGTGACGGTCGTCGGGCACTCGCTCGGCGGCGGGGTCGCGATGCAGTTCTCCTACCAGTTCCCCGAGATGGTCGAACGGCTCGTGCTGGTAGGCAGCGGCGGGCTCGGGCGCGAGGTCAGCCCGCTGGTGCGCAGCGCGGCGCTGCCGTTCGCCGAGCAGGTGCTGCCGCTGCTGACCGCGCGGCCGCTGGTCGACAGCGTCACGGCGATCGCCGGCCTGCTCGGCAAGGTCGGTCTCAAGCCGGGCGCCGACCTGGCGGAGATCTCACGCGGGATCGCCTCGCTCGGGGACACCGAGCGTCGGGCGGCATTCGTGCGGACGGTGCGGTCGGTCATGAGCCCGCGCGGCCAGCGCGTGACGGCCAACGACCGGCTCTACCTCGCCGCCGAGACGCCGATGCTGATCGTCTGGGGCGAGCGCGACCCGATCATCCCGGTCGAGCACGGGCTCGCCGCCCACGCGCAGCTGCCGAACAGCCGGCTCGAGGTCTTCGAGAACGCGGGCCACTTCCCGCAGCTCGACGACCCGCTCCGCTTCGCGGAGCTGCTGACCGACTTCGTCGCAGACACCGAGCCCGCGGTGCACGACGCCGATACCGTGCGCGCGCGCCTCGTCGAGCACGCCGCCGCCGCAAGCGCCTGAGCCACTCGGCCGGCGAGATAGCATCGCCGCGCCGATGTCGCAGACCCCACCCGAGTGGCGCAACTGGACCGGCGACCAGGTCTGCCGTCCGGCCGCGATCGAGCGACCCGCGAGCACGGCGGAGGTCGCTGCGGCAATCGAGCGCGCGCGTGACGCGGGGCGGACGCTGCGGGTCGCCGGCGCAGGGCACTCGTTCACCGACGCGGCGCTGACCGACGGGACGCTGCTGCGGCTCGACCGCATGCGGCGGGTGCTCGACGTCGACCGCGCCAGCGGGCTGGCACGCGTCGAGGCGGGCATCTCGCTGCGCGAGCTGAGCGAGACGCTGTGGGCGCACGGGCTGGCGTTCGAGAACCTCGGCGACATCGACGTGCAGTCGATCGCCGGGGCGACGGCGACCGGCACGCACGGGACCGGCGCGCGGCTGCGCAACCTCTCGGCGGCGCTGCGCGAGGTCGAGCTCGTGACGGCCGACGGCACCACCGCTCGCGTGTCCGAGGACGCCGATCCCGACGCCTGGCGGGCGGCCCGGATCGGCGTCGGCGCGCTCGGCGTCGTAACGGCGGTCACCCTGCAGGCCGTCCCGGCGTTCGTCCTCGAGGGCGTCGACTCGACCGCGCCGCTCGAGGAGCTGCTCGACGGGCTCGACGAGCGGGCCGACGGCGCCGACCACTTCGAGCTCTATGCCTTCCCGCACAGCCCCGTGGCGGTGACGCGAACCAACCGACGTGCCGACAGGCCGCCCGCGCCGCCCTCGCGCCTGAGCGCGTGGGCGGGCGACGTGCTGCTGCGCAACTACGTGCTCGGAGCGGCCTTCGAGCTCGGGCGCCGTGCGCCGCGCTCGATCCCGCGGATGCACCGGGCGCTCACGAGCATCGCCGGGACGACGCGGCGGGTCGATCGCTCCTACCGGGTCTTCGCATCGCCGCGGCTGGTGCGCTTCACGGAGATGGAGTACGCCGTGCCGCGTGCCCGGGCCGCCGATGCCGTGCGGGCCGTGCTCGCCGTCGCTCGCCGCGCGGACCTGGCGGTGCCGATGCCGATCGAGGTCCGCTTCGTCGCTCCCGACGACGCCTTCCTGAGCCCAGCCGGGGGACGTGAGACGTGCTACGTCGCGGTGCACATGTACCGCGGCATGGAGTGGGCTTCGTACTTCCGCGCGATCGAGGAGGTCATGGACGGCTTCGAGGGCCGCCCCCACTGGGGCAAGCGCCACTTCCAGACCGCGGCCACGCTCGGTCCGCGCTATTCGGAGTGGGAGCGCTTCCAGGCCGTGCGCCGGCGACTCGACCCCGAGGGCCTGTTCGCCAACGGCTACGTGCGGCGGGTGCTCGGGGCCTGAGCACCCGGGCGTCGCCGGCTGGGTAGGGTCGGGGGACAACGACGACGGAGGCTTCGAATGGCTGTCTTGGCGGGATCCTCGAGCGCGGAGATCGATGCGCCGCTCGAGCAGGTGTGGAAGGCCGTCGAGGACGTCGAGAAGGCGCCGGACTGGCAGGGCGGCATGAAGGACATCGAGGCGCTCGAGCGCGACGGCGAGGGACGCGCGGTGCTCGTCGAGACCGAGGCGGACGCCAAGGTGACGACGATCAAGACGAAGGTCCGCTTCAGCTACGACGGCCCGACCCGGCTTTCGTGGAAGCAGGAGAAGGGGGACCTGAAGTCGATGGTCGGCTCCTGGGACCTCGAGGACCTCGGCGACGGCCGTACGCGCGCGACCTACATGCTCGAGGGCGACACCGGACGCATGCTCGGCATGTTGATCCGCGGGCCGGTCGAGGACAAGCTGCGCGACTTCCTGGTCAACGCGCGCGCCGACGAGCTCAAGGCGTACGTCGAGGGCAGCTAGAGGCGCACGCGGCGCACGCAAGCGCCGGTGCTTTGGGAAGCCCTGGCGTGGCGCAGGCAGGCGGCGTCGGTGCGCTTGCCGCGGAAGGCGAAGGTACGGCTGACGCCGGTTGCCGCTGCTCGCTCGGTGACCGTGGCGCTTCCCTTCCAGGCCAGGGCTCCACGTCTCGCGGTGACGCGACAGCGCACCCGGACGACGCTCAGCTGACGGCAGCGCCGGACGCCGATCTTCGCGCGTCTGCCGACGCGCCCGCGCATGCCGCGGCGCATCGCCGACCGCGCCTCGGCGAGCGTCAGCGCGGCGATCGGCGCGGCCGGCCCGCCGGTGCC
>DATABV010000021.1:0-6836 GCA_036259395.1 Thermoleophilaceae bacterium
GTGATGCGACCCGCCCAAGTCGACGAACTCGTAGCCGGGCGCCGCCGACAGCAGCACGTCACCGGCGCGCGGGCAGTGCAGCGCCGACCAGAGCCGGCCGAGCGCATCCGGGTAGTCGCCGAAGGCGGCCTCGCCAGCGTCGACCGTCATGTCGAGGACGGCGAGGTCGCCGTCGACCTCCCAGCCGCCGCCGCGCGGATCGCGCACGGACAGGCGGCCGTTCGACCGCTCCCCCGCCCGCAGCGGGTCGGCGGGCGCGAAGCGCAGCTCGCCGTCGAGCGCCACGACGACCGCCTCGTCGCCTGCGCGGGCGTCCGACCCCGTATCGCGCCAGATCGTCAGGTCGACGCCCTCGATCCCGCGCAGCTGCCGAACCAGGCGCGGCAGGATCCGGTCGCGGCGGCCCTCGTCGAGCGCATAGACCATCGCCGAGCGCGCTCCCGGACAGACCGCCAGCTCGGCCTCCTCGGGGGCGCTGTCGCTCGGCGTCAGCACACGCCAGTCGCCGAGATGGTGGGAAAGGTTGACGGGCTGCTCGACGTGGCTCTGCGAATGGTCGGACATCACGATCACCGCGTGGTCGGCGAGGAACTCGTCGACGCCGCCGGCCGCGTGGAAGACCTGCTCGAGCGCGCGGTCGGCCGCGGCGATCGAGGTCGGCTGGGCGTCGGGGCCTGCACGATGCGAGTAGGTGTCGTTGTCGGGCAGCGACAGCAGCAGGAAGTCGAACAGGTCCTGCTCGACGAGCTGGGCGCCGACGCAGCCGGCGTGGCGGTCGCGCTGGCCGGGCATCCCGAGCGTCGACGAGCAGCCGGTGTGGCGCGAGTCGAACAGGTCGGCGTAGAACAGCTCGCGCGCGCCCCAGACGGCGTGGCGGAACTGCGCCGCCTCGGCGAGCCGGCGGTAGCGCGAGTCGCCGGCCGGCTCGTGGCGAAAGCGCCCGCGATAGATCAGGTACGTGGTACAGGCGGTGCGCAATCCGGCGTCGTCGAGCTGCTCGAAGATCGTCCGGTGGTCCTGGGTCAGGTGCGCCAGGTTCATGTTGTAGACGGTGTCCTGGAGCGAGCGGAAGATGCCGAACGCGCGCGTGGCAGGGAACGAGGACCCGTACTCGACGTAACGCTCCTCGCCACGGTGGTACCAGTTCATCGACGGGATCAGGTGCTCGTCGGGGCCGAGGCCGGTCGTGATCGCCGACGCGGCAACCGGCGTCAGCGACGGAAAGGTCGAGATGCAGTCGCGCGAGTACTCCCCGCGGCGGACCAGCTCGGCGAGCACCGGGGCGCGGTCGTCGGCGATCGCGCGGTCGAGCGCCGCGGGCCTGAGCGCGTCGATGACCGCGAGGACGAGCTTCTTGGGCGTTCTCGCAGCGGCGCTCACCGCAGGATTCGCAGACCGGCGTACTTGCGGTCGGCGGCGGCACGGCCCCTGAAGAGCACCACGGCGAACGCGATCAACGCCAGAAACGAGACCGGCGGCACGAAGATCGCCACCGCGGCGAGGACGAGCGCCGCGGCGTCGGCGTACACGGTGAGGAAGCCGGCCGCCTCGCCGTCGAGGCGGCGGGCGGCACGGCTGAGCAGCGCGAAGATCGCGACGTAGGCGAGCGCGGCGCAGGCGACACCCGCGACGAGGCCGGGGATGCCCGAGTGGCCGCCGTCAGCCAGCGCGCCGGCGAAGAGCAGTGCACCGAGCGTGGCGCTCAGCAACAGCCCCGCCCTCCCCATCACGCGACGGTTCGCGCCCGAACGTTCGGCCATGTACCAAGCCACCGCGAGCACGAGGATCGCGAACAGGAACACGGGGCTCTCGAGGAAGCTCCAGTCGGTGCCGTCGAAGTCGATGCCGATGTCGCCGCGCGCCAGGGCGCCGCTGAGCAGCGGCGGCAGGAACGGCCGCACGCCGACCGAGCCGGCGAGGCCGGCGCCGGTTCCGATGTCCATGACGAGGCTGATTGGCTTTGGGCTGTGTTGCGGGGACGGTACGCTGGAGCGCGTGACGATAGACGACCCGCCTGAGCGCTCGACGCGCCGCGACCTCGAGCGCTACGCCGGTCTCTTCTCGGCGCGCACGCGCGTCATGACCTCCTCGGCGACGCGCGACCTGATGGCGATGAGCGACCGGCCGGAGGTGATCTCGTTCGCCGGCGGCCTGCCCGACACCTCGAGCTTCCCGCCCGAGACCTTCGCCTCGATGACCGCGCGGATCGCCGACGAGTCGTGCGCGCGGGCGCTGCAGTACGGGCCGACGGAGGGCCTCGCCGAGACGAAGGGCTGCATCGTCGACGTGATGGCCGCCGAGCAGATGACCGTCGACCCCGGCGACGTGCTCGTCACGACTGGCGGTCAGCAGGTGCTCGACCTCGTCACCAAGACCCTGATCGATCCCGGCGACACGATCGTCGCCGAGGGCCCCTCCTACCCGGGGGCGCTGAACGCCTTCCAGGCCTACCAGGCGAACGTCGTCCAGATCGACATGGATGCCGACGGGATGCGCGTCGACCTGCTCGAGGAGACGCTCGACCGCCTGGAGCGCGACGGCAAGCGGCCGAAGTTCGTCTACACGGTGCCGAGCTTCCAGAACCCCGGCGGCGTAACGATGTCGCTGCCGCGGCGCAAGCGCCTGGTCGAGGTCGCGCGCGAGCGCGAGCTGCTCGTGCTCGAGGACAACCCGTATGGACTGCTGCGCTACGAGGGCGAGCCGCTGCCGACGCTCTACTCGCTCGACGGCGGCGTCTACGTGATGTACCTCGGCACGTTCTCGAAGATCTTCTCGCCCGGGCTGCGGCTCGGCTGGGTCGTCGCGCCGCCGCCGGTCCTGGCTCGGATCAACCTCGGCAAGCAGCAGGCCGACCTCTGCACCTCGACGCTGTCGCAGATCCTCGTGCACGCGTACTTCCAACACCACGACTGGCGCGAGTACGTCAGCGCGCTGACCGAGCTCTACCGCGCACGGCGCGACACGATGCTCGACGCGCTCGCCGAGCACTTCCCGCCGCAGGCGGAGTGGACGCGGCCGGGCGGCGGACTGTTCATCTGGGCGACGCTGCCGGAGTTCATCGACACCTCCGACCTGCTCGCGGCGGCGCTGCGCGACAACGTCGCCTTCGTGCCCGGCGAGGGCGCGTTTCTCGACGGCCGCGGCCGCAGCTCGATGCGGCTCAACTTCTCCGGCGCCGACGAGGGCCAGATCCGCGAGGGCATTCGCCGGATCGGCGAAGTCGTCAAGGAGCAGGTCGCGCTCTACGGGACGCTGACCGGCGAGGTTGCCCCGGAGCCGGCTCGTCGAGGGCGCGACGACGAGGGCGACGGCCGCGATGAGGGCGGGCGGGTCGTCGAGCTGCCCCGCCGCGCGGAGCGCGAGCGCCGCGCCCGCCGCTCGTGAGCAGGGTCGCCGTCCTCGCGGGCGGCAGCTCCTTCGAGCGCCAGGTGTCGTTGCGGTCTGGAGCGCGCGTGGAGGACGCGCTGGAGCGGCTCGGCCACGAGGTCGTCGCGATCGACGCCGGCCCGGACCTGGTCCGCCGGCTGCGTGACGAGCGCCTCGATGCCGCGTTCGTCGCGATGCACGGCCGCGACGGCGAGGACGGCACCGTCCAGGAGCTGCTCGAGATCCTCGGCCTGCCGTACACGGGCTCCGGCGTGCCGGCCTGCGCGCGGGCGATGGACAAGGTGCTGACCAAGCACCTGCTCGTCGAGCACGGCGTGCCGACGCCGGAGTTCTTCGCCTTCAACCAGACCGCGTTTCGCGAGCTCGGGGCGGCCGACGCGCTGCCGGCGATCGAGGAGCGGCTGGCCTTCCCGATCGTCGTCAAGCCGTCGAGCCAGGGCTCCGCGCTCGGGATCAAGTTCGCGCGTACCGCGGCCGACGTGCCGGGCGCGCTCGTGGCGGCCTTCTCCTACGACGCCAAGGTGCTGCTCGAGCGCTTCGTCGACGGTCGCGACCTCGCCGTGTCGGTGCTCGACGGCCCGGACGGTGCGGTCGCGCTGCCTGTCGTCGAGGCGATCCCAGCCGGGGACGTCTACGACTTCCAGGCGCGCTACGAGATCGGCCAGACAGAGTTCGTCTGCCCCGCCGAGCTGCCGGACGGCGTCACCGAGCGCGCGCAGCAGCTCGCGCTGCGCACCTACGAGCTGCTCGGCTGCTACGGCTTCGGCAGGGTCGACCTGATGCTCGACGCCGCCGGCGAGCTCTACGTCCTCGAGGCCAACCCGATCCCCGGCCTGACCGAGACCAGCCTGCTCCCCCAGGCCGCCGAGGAGGCCGGCATCGGCTTCGACGACCTCGTCGACCGAATCCTCCAGTCGGCCTTTACTCGCTAGCTGTCCGCCTGGAAATCCTCAGGCGTCACGTTGTCGAGGAAATCCTTGAACTTCTCGACGACCTCCTCGGTGTCCTCGACCTCGTGCTCGAACTCGATCGCGGACTCGGTGATCACGTCGTCGGCGGCGAAGATCGAGGCACCGGTGCGCACGGCGAGGGCGAGCGCATCCGACGGCCGCGAGTCGATCTCCATCTCGCGACCGTTGAGCTGCAGCGTGATCGAGGCGTAGAAGGTGTTCTCGCGCAGCTCGGTGACCGAGACCTTGGTGCACTCGACGTCGAGCTCGCCGAGCACGTCGCTGATCAGGTCGTGGGTCATCGGCCGCGGCGTGTTCGCGCCCTGCAGCTTCATCAGGATCGCCGCAGCCTCGGGATGGCCGATCCAGATCGGCAGGAACCTGTTCCCATCGCGCGTCTTGAGCAGCACGATCGGCTGCTTGCCGACCATGTCGAAGCTGACGCCGTAGATGACCATCTCCTGCATGCGACCGAAGTCTAGACGCGCCGGTCGCTGGCCGGTCTCGCTAGAATCGCCGACCCCGGGCGATTAGCTCAGTCGGTTAGAGCGCGTCTCTGATAAGGACGAGGTCCCTGGTTCGAATCCAGGATCGCCCACTCGGGTCTAGGCGGCTTGAAGGCCGCTGCGAAGCAGGAGCTGGACCAACTCGTCAGCGTCCGCGAGCGACTCGAAGTCGAGCTCGACGCGGCACCCGTCGCCCTTCGGCCTCGCCCGCACCGGCCGGCCGAGCGCGGCGGAGAGCGTCTCCTCGACGGCGGCGATCGCCGCCGCGTGGTCGGGATGAATCTCGGCCGCCTTGCGCTCCGGCGGGCCGCCGGCCTCGAGCTGTCGCGCACGGCGCTCTGTCTCGCGGACCGACCAGCCCTGCTCACGCGCGTCGCGCCCGAGGCGTTTTCGGTCCCCATGGTCCTTGCAGGTCAGGATCGCCCGGCCGTGAGCCTCGCTGAGGTCGCCGGCCTCGATCGACTCGAGCACCTCGTCCGGGAGCTCGAGCAGGCGCACCAGGTTCGACACCGCGACCCTGCTCTTGCCGACACGCCGGCCGACCTCCGCCTTCGAGAGGCCGAGATCATCGACGAGCATCGAGCAGGCGCGTGCCTCCTCGATCGGGTTGAGGTCGACGCGCGCCATGTTCTCCGCGAGCGCCAGGTCGAGACGCTCCCAGTCCTCGGTTTGGCGCACCACAGCCGGGATCGCGTCGAGCTCGGCGAGCCGAGAGGCGCGCAGGCGCCGCTCCCCCGCGATCAGCTCGTACTTCCCGCCGGCGAGCGGACGGACAACGACGGGCTGCAGCAAGCCGCGCGAACGGATCGACTCGGACAGCTCGACCAGGGCCTCCTCGTCGAACTCACGCCGCGGTTGGCGTGGGTTCGGCTCGATCAGGTCGACCGGGATCTCACGCAGCCCGGTCTCGTCCTTGGCTGTCGGCAAGATCGCCGACAGGCCGCGACCCATCCCACGGCGCCCAGCCTTAGGCTCAGGCTCACGGTCAAGCACGGGCTGCAACCTCCTTGGCGAGCTTCAGGTAAGCGGCCGATCCGGCGCTCCGAGGGGCATGCCTGACGACCGGCATCCCATAGCTCGGGGCCTCTCCCACCCTGACGTTACGCGGGATCACCGTGTCGAAGACGAGGTCGGGGAAATGCTCCCGCACCTCGCGCTCGACATCCTGCGCCAGGCGGGTCCGACTGTCATGCATGGTGAGCACCATGCCCGCAACCGTAAGGGTCGGGTTGAGCTCTCGCTGGATCAATTGAAGGGTGTCGAGCAGGCCGGCGAGGCCCTCGAGGGCGAAATACTCGGTCTGGACGGGCACGAGGACGCGGTCGGCGGCGACGAGGGCGTTGACGGTCAGCGGACCGAGCGAGGGCGGACAGTCGAGGATCGTGAAGAGGAAGCGGTCGCGGACGTCCCCGAGCTGCTCGCGGAGGCGGGTCTCCGAGCCGTCGAGGCGGGGAAGCTCGACGGTGGCGCCTGCGAGGTCTGGGATCGCGGGAACCGCGGAGAGGCGCTCGAATGGGGTTGGTTGGGCGGCCTCGGCGATCGTGAGGTCGCCTGAAAGGCATGTGTAGGCGTTGGGCTCTAGGTCCTTGGCCAGTCCGACGCCGACGGTGGCGTTGCACTGGGGGTCGAGGTCGACGAGCAGGGTCTCGTAGCCGGCCTCGGCGATGCTGGCGGCGACGTTGACGGCGGTGGTGGTCTTGCCGACGCCGCCTTTTTGGTTTGCGATTGCGAAGACGGTTCCCACGGGGTGAGGGTACTGGTGGGGGTGGTCGGAGGGGTGGGTGGTTCGGGGGCGAACGGTTGTGGTCGACGGCTTCGGGCTCGGCGTGGGCGGCCGCGGGGCCTGTCTCCGATTTTGGTTTACGTGCTCGCAAGCTGCGCGCGCAAACGCAAAATCGTCGCCACCCGCGGACGCAGTCGTTTACTGCCGCCGGCCTAGCGGGCGCTTTGTGGCCATGCCGGGACGGCGGGGGAAGCGCTCTGGCGTGGGGGA
>DATABV010000022.1:0-5755 GCA_036259395.1 Thermoleophilaceae bacterium
CGCGGCCGCTGGCGCCGCCGCGACGGCCATCCGCCGACGCTGCGCCGTCCTGGTCGGCTGGGGCGACCCGTCCCGCAGCCGCTCCCAGCCCGAGTCCGATCCCCAGCCACACCTCGGCGCGCTCCTAGCCGCTCGAAAACCGAGCATGGCAAGCCGGCGGCCGAGCCATAGGGCGTCCGCCCATGGCTCCGCCGCCGGCGCCGCCAGGCGAAGGTTTGCAGCCGGCTAGGAGTGGGCGGGCAGCCTGCGCCCGCAGTGAGGACAGTCGTTCAAGTCCTTCTGGACCAGCTGCTCGAGCGAGCAGCCGCACATGCGCAGGTTCTCGACCGAGTAGGGGAGGTTGCTGGGCGACGGAGCGAGCGGGATCAGCTTGCCGACGACCTCGAACGGCTGACCGGTCTCGCTGTCGACGTAGTCCTTGCCCGGCTCGACCTCGCGGATGACCTCGCGATCGCCGCGCGTGCGGAGGCGGTACGGCTGACGGGGCGGCATGGCGCGGCAGACTAGCAAGCGGCCAGCGACGTCGATCGCGCGGCTCCTGCGAGCATGGCGGCCGTGCGCGTCCTGGTCTTCCACGGCTACCTGCTGCGCGGGACCGGCAGCAACATCTACAACCTGAGCCTGGCGCGCGCGCTGGCCGCGCTCGGGCACGACGTCTGCCTGCTGTGCCAGGAGCGGGGGCACGGCGACCTCGATCTGCCGGCCGGCGTGACGGTCGTCAACCCCGAGATCGGCCGCACGCTGCCGGTCTACGTGGCGGACAGCTACGCGGGGTTCGACGCCGTCCGCTTCGCCGATCTCGACGAGGCGGCGCTCGAGCGCTATCTCGACGCCAACGTCGCCGCGGTCCGTGCGGCGGTCGAGGACTTCGGGCCCGACGTCGCGCTGGCCAACCATGCCGTGATGGGCCCGGCGATCCTCGCGCGCGGCCTCGCCGGGCGGGTGCCCTACGCCGTGAAGATCCACGGCAGCGCGCTCGAGTACACGGTCCGACCGCAGCCCGAGCGCTTCCTGCCCTACATGCTCGAGGGCCTGCGCGGCGCGGCCGGGGTGCTCGTCGGCTCGCGTCACACCGCAGAGAGCCTCTGGGAGGTCGCCGGCGACCCCGCGCTGCCGGCCAAGACCCGCCTCGGCCCGCCGGGCGTCGACGTGGCTGCCTTCCGACCGCGCCCGGCCGCGGAGGCCGCGGACGGGCTGACCGAGCTGGCCGACCGCCTGGAGGGAGCCGAGAGCAGCGGCTGGGGTGGCGAGCCGGGCGCCGCCGCGGCGCTGCGCGCCTTCGACCCTCGCCGGGAGCGGATCGTCGGCTACGTCGGAAAGCTGATCGTCTCGAAGGGAGTCGACCTGCTGATCGCCGCCTGGCCGCTCGTCAGCGCACGGGCGCCGGACGCGCGCCTGCTGATCGTCGGCTTCGGCGCCTACCGCGACACGCTCGGCGAGTTGGTCGCCGCGCTCGGGCGCGCCGATCTCGCGGCTGTCCGCGCGATCGCCGCACAGGGTCGCGCCCCGGAGGGCGGCCCGGTGTCCGAGCTGACCTACCTGGCGGCGTTCCTCGACGGCCTCGAGGGAGCCGCCCGCGACGCCTACCTCGCGGCGGCGCCTGAGGCGGCCCGGCGCGTGCGCTTCAGCGGAAGCCTCGAGCACGGCGACCTGCCGCTCGTGCTGCCGTCGTTCAGCGCGCAGGTCGTCCCCAGCACCTTCCCAGAGGCATTCGGGATGGTCGCCGCGGAGGCGGCCTGTTGCGGGGCGCTGCCGATCTCCGCCGACCACTCCGGGCTCGCGGAGGTCACGTCGGCGCTCGCCGACGCCCTGCCGGAGGAGCGGCGTCCGCTGCTCTCCTTCGATCGCGGTCCGGCGGCGGTCGAGCAGATCGCGGACCGGCTGATCCGCTGGCTCGAGCTGTCCGCCGAGCAGCGCGCTGCGGCCGCCGGCGCGCTGTCGTCCGGCGCTCGCGCGCGCTTCGGGTGGGAGAACGTGGCGGAGGGCGTGATCGCGGCCGCGCAGGGGCGGCTCGACCTGCTCCCTGTCGTGCCTTCCGGCGTGCCGAGCGGGTAGAGTTCCGGCCCGTGAGGAGCGGATCGCAGAGGCTCGCCGCCACGGTGGCGATCGCGGCGTCGGTCGTCGTCGTCGCAGCGGGCTGCGGCCGCGGGGATCCCGATCTCGTCGCGGGCAAGCAGCTCTTCGTCGAGAAGTGCGGCGCCTGCCACACGCTCGCGCGGGCGGGCACCAGCGGCGTCAACGGGCCCAACCTCGACGAGGCCTTCGGTCCGGCACGCCGCCACGGCCTCGGCGCGGGCACGGTCGAGGGCGTCACCGCCGACCAGATCGCGAACCCGCTGCGCAACAGCGGCATGCCTGCCAAGCTCGTCACCGGCGAGGACGCCGACGACGTCGCCGCCTACGTGGCGGCGGTCGCCGGCCAACCCGGCGAGGACCAGGGCCGGCTCGCCGCGGCCGGGACGCCGGAGGTCTCGAACGAGCCGATCGCCGCCGAGGGCGGCCGGCTCGAGATCGACGCCAACCCGACCGGCGCGCTCGCGTTCGAGAGCACGAAGGCGCAGGCTCCGCCCGGCCCGATCGAGATCCTCAGCATGAACGAGTCGCCGATCCCGCACAACATCGCGCTCGAGCAGCCTGGCGGGAAGGTCGTCGAGGGACCGGTCGTCGAGACCGGCGGGACCTCCAGGCTGCAGGCCGACCTGGAGCCCGGCGAGTACGAGTTCGTCTGCACCGTCCCGGGGCACGAGGAGGGCGGCATGAAGGGAACGCTGACAGTCAAGTAGCGAGCTGAGCTAGCTCGTCGGCGATCGCGGGAGGGGCGACGGTGAGCCCGAAGGGCTCGCCCGGCAGGGGACGGACGGTCGCCCCAGCCTCCTTTGCGATCAGCGAGCCGGCGGCCCAGTCCCAGACGTTGAGGCCGCGCTCGTAGTAGCCGTCGAGCCGGCCGCAGGCAACCATGCAGAGGTCGAGCGCGGCTGCGCCCGCGCGGCGGATGTCGCGCACGAGCGGGAGGAGCCGGGCCGCGACCGCCGCCTGCTCCGCGCGCCGCTCGGCCGCATAGCCGAAGCCGGTGCCGATCAGCGCGCTGTCGAGCCGCGCCACGCCGCTGACGGCGATCGGGGCGCCGTTCAGGCGCGCTCCGCCGCCGCGCGCCGCGGTGAAGGCCTCGTCGCGCAGCGGGTCGTACACGACGCCGACCAGGGCGCCACCCGTGCCGCTCGAGGCGTCCCCGTCCTCGAGCGCCACGCTGACGACCCAGGCGGGGAACCGGTAGAGGTAGTTGGTCGTGCCGTCGAGCGGGTCGACCACCCAGCGCCGTCCGCTGCTGCCCTCGACGAGCGAGCCCTCCTCGCCGAGCAGCCCGTCCTCGGGACGCTCGGCCGCGAGCAGCTCGCGGATCAGCGCCTCGGCGTCGCGGTCGGCGTCGGAGACCATGTCGGTCCGGCTCGACTTCTCCGCGAGGCCGCGCGCAGGCCCCTCGTAGCGGTCGAGCAGCAGCGCGCCGGCCGCCCGCGCGACGCGCTCGGCAAGCTCGAGGTCGCCCCCTGCGGGGGCACCGGCGTCGGTCGGATCGCTCAGAGGGCGCGTACCACGAGGACGACGGCCACCACCACGAGCGCGACCGCCCCGACGTAGAGCAGCAGCTGGAAGGCGCCCTGCTCCGAGGTCAGCGGGTTGCGCACTAGATGATGTAGACGGTCGTGTAGACCACGATCCACATCACGTCGACGAAGTGCCAGTAGATCCCGGGGATCTCCACGCCGAGGTGCTTCTTGGCCGAGAAGTGCCCACGGAAGGCGCGAATCGTCGCGAACGCGAGCAGCGTCAGGCCAACGAAGACGTGGGCCCCGTGCAGGCCCGTCAGGCCGTAGAAGATCGACGACTGGGCGTTCTCCGAGACCGCGAAGCCGATGTGGAAGTACTCGTTGATCTGGATGCAGAGGAACGTCGTGCCGAGCAGCAGCGTGGTCAGCAGACCGATCCGCAGTGCGCGGCGGTTCTCGCGCCGCGCTCCCTCGAGCGCCCAGTGCATCGTGAAGCTCGACGAGACGAGGATCGCCGTGTTGACGCCCGCGATCGCCACCGGCAGGTGGTCGCCCTCCGCCGGCCACGGCTCGCCGTTGACGACCCGAATGAAGAAGTAGGCCGTGAAGAACGCTCCGAAGAGCATCACCTCGGAGATGATGAACAGCAGCATCCCGAGGAACTGCGGGTCGAGCCGCGACGACTGGTTCGCCGCCGGCGGGCCGTGATGCTCGTGTGCCTCGTGCTCGTGCGGCGGGGACGTCGGAGTCTGCGCGCCGGCGGCCGGGATCGAAGCGGACTCCATCAGGCCTCCGCCTGCTCGACCTGCTCGCTGGACACGACGACGTGATGGACCGGCTTGTCGGTCGACGCCTGGACCCGCCGCAGCAGGTCGGAGCGCAGCCAGCCCGAGCGCGTCGCCTGGAAGGTCGAGATCACGACCTCGTCGACGCCGTAGAAGTGAAGCGCCTGCTGGATCGCCGTATACGGGTCCGGGTGGGTCACCTGGCCGATCGCCTCGAGCCCCTCGTCCTGGAGCCGCTTGAGCGTATGCGCCAGGCGGCGATGAGCGTCGTTCTCACCGGCGCCGCCCTGCGGGCAGACGACGATGAAGCGGCGCGGCCCCTCGGCGGCGAGCTCCTTGAGTTGGTCGATCAGCGGCTGGCCGCCGACGGTCTGGTTCGCGACGACGAGCGTGCGCGTCCCCTCGTCGGGGTCGTGTGGGCCGAGGTCGACGACGACGTGCTCGACAGGACGGCGGGTCGCCTGCTCGACACGCGTGATCAGATCCTGGCGCAGCCAGCCCGAGCGGGTGTCGGGATGCGTCGAGATGACGATCTCGTCGTAGTCGCGCTCGCCGACCGCGTCCATGATCGCGGAGTAGGGGTCGGGATCCTCGACGTCGCCGGTCGCCTCGATGCCGACCTCGCGCAGCTGGGCTAGCGTCATCGCGAGCCGGTTCTCGGCCGCGCCGCGGACCGTGTCGTCGTAGATCACGTAGCCGTGCTTCGGCTGGTTCTGCGGGCAGATCACGTGCACCGATACGGCACTGCCGTCGGCGCGCCGCTTGACGGCGTCGATCAGCGGCTGACCGGTGACGGTCTCGTTCGCGACGACGAGGATGTTGCGTGGCTCGCTCATGGCTCGTTCGGGGGCGGGGCCCCGCCGCCGGCCGGGGCCGGCGTCGCGCCGACCGGCGCCTTCTTGTCGGCGAACACCGCGTGCACCGCACCGGGGACGCCGTACTCGTAGGGACCGCCGACGACCGTCGGGACCTCGTCGAAGTTGAAGATCGGCGGCGGCGAGGACACCTGCCACTCGATCGAGTGGGCGCGCCACGGGTTGCCCGAGGCCTTCGGGCCGAAGCGCCAGCTCGTGACCATGTTGTAGAGGAAGATCAGGAACGAGAGGCCGAACAGGAACGCCGACACCGAGATGATCGCGTTGAGCGTCGCGAACTGGTCGGCGTAGTCGGCCACCCGGCGCGGCATCCCGTCGACGCCGACGAAGTGCATCGGGCCGAAGGTCAGGTTGAAGAAGACGAACGAAAGCCAGAAGTGGACCTTGCCGAGCCCCTCGTCGTACATCCGGCCGGTGATCTTCGGGAACCAGTGGTAGATGCCGGCGAAGATCGTGAACACCGAGCCGCCGAACAGCACGTAGTGGATGTGCGCGACGACGAAGTAGGTGTCCGACACGTGGATGTCGATCGGCACGACGGCGAGCATGA
>DATABV010000023.1:0-4339 GCA_036259395.1 Thermoleophilaceae bacterium
GCCTTGACGACGCGTCCGCCGGGCCCGCTGCCCTCGACGCGCGCGAGCTCGACGCCGAGCTCGCCGGCCATCCGCCGGGCGAGCGGCGACGCCTTGACCCGCTCGCCGCCGTTGGCCTTGGCGACCGGCGCGGGCGGCGCCGCCTTCGCGGGCTCCTGCCCTGCGTCGTCGGTCGCCTGTGCCGGCTCGTCGACCGGGGCGTCGTCCGCAGCGCTCGCGTCGTCGTCCGCCTCGGCGGGCGTCTCGCCCTCCGCCTTCGCCTCCTCGTCCGCCGCCGCCCCGCCGGCCTCGCCCGCCGCGCCGATCCGCGCGATCGGCTGGCCAACCTCGAGCGTGTCGCCCTCTTGGGCGAGCAGCTCGATCAGCACGCCGTCGGTGTCGGCCTCGTAGGTCATGTTCGCCTTGTCGGTCTCGATCTCGACGAGCGGCGCGCCGCGCTTGACCGCGCCGCCCTTCTCGACGAGCCACTTCAGGACGGTGCCCTCCTCCATCGAGTCGGACAGGCGCGGCATCAGGACGTCGGTCGCCATCAGAGGTCTCCGAGCGTCGCGCGTGCGGCCTGGACTACGTGCTCCTCGTGCGGGAAGGCGGCCTGCTCGAGCGGCTTCGAGTACGGCATCGGCACGTCGGCGCCGGTGACGCGGGCGATCGGCGCGTCGAGATGGTCGAACGCCTGCTCCTGGATCAGCGCCGCCATGTTGGCGCCGACGCCACCGTGCGGCCAGCCCTCCTCGACGATCACCGCGCGGTTGGTCTTGCGGACGGAGGCGAGGATCGTGTCGAGGTCGAGCGGGCGCAGCGTGCGCGGGTCGATCACCTCGGCCTCGATCTGGTGCTCCGATGCCAGCGTGTCGGCCGCCTTGAGCGCCGTCTCGGCCATCCGCGAGATCCCGACGATCGTCACGTCGCCGCCTTCGCGGCGGACCGCCGCCTCACCGAAGCGCAGCGGCTCTTGCTCGTCGGGCACGTCTCCGCGCCGGCCGTAGAGCGTCTCGTGCTCGATGAAGACCACCGGGTTGTCGTCGCGGATCGCGGCCTTCAGCAGGCCGCGCGCGTCGGCGGCGGTGGTCGGGACGGCGACCAGCAGCCCGGGCACGTGCTGGTAGAGCGCCTCGAAGGAGTGCGAGTGGGTCGGGCCGAGCTGGTGCCCGGCGCCCTGGGGCATCCGGATCACCATCGGCACCTTGACCTGGGCGCCGAACATGTAGCGGATCGAGGCCGCGCTGTTGACGATCTGGTCGAGCGCGAGCAGCGAGAAGTTGATCGTCATCAGCTCGACGACCGGTCGCAGCCCCGCCATCGCCGCGCCGACGCCCATCCCGACGATCGTGTTCTCCGAGATCGGCGTGTCGCGCACCCGCCGCTCGCCGAACTCCTCGAGCAGGCCGGCGGTCACCTTGAACGCTCCCTGGAAGACGCCGACGTCCTCGCCTATCAGGAAGACGCGCTCGTCGGCGAGCATCTCCTCGCGCAGCGCGAGGTTGAGCGCCTCGCGGTAGCGCATCTTCGTAACCCCGGCAGGCGCCTGCCCGGCGCTGGTCGCCGCGCTCGCCATCAGCCGCCCGCTCCCCGCGCCCGCGCGGCGCGCGTGTCCGGGTCGGTCTCGTCCGCGTAGGCGGCCCCGGCCTCGGCGAGCTCCTGCGCGACGTCGCCGGCCTCGCGCTCCTGCTCGCCGCGGTGGACGTCGGGCGAGCGCGCGTCGGTCGACCACCACGGGTCGCGCACCTGGTCGCCGATCACGTAGATGTCGTCGTAGAGCGAGGCGAGGTCGGGGAACGGCGAGCGCTCGGCGAACTCGACCGCCTCGTCGACGGTGGCGATCGCCTGCTCGTCGAGCCGCTGCACGTCCTCCTCGCTCAGCACGTCCTCCTCGACCAGGCGCGCCGGGAAGGTCTTCAGCGGGTCGCGCGTGCGCCAGTCCTCGACCTCGTCCTTGGTCCGGTACTCCTCCGGATCGGCCATCGAGTGGCCGCGGTAGCGGTAGGTGACAGCCTCGACGAGCTGCGGCTGGCGCCCGTCGCGCGCCTTCTCGAGCGCCGCCGCCACGCAGCGCTCGACGCTCAGGACGTCCATGCCGTCGCAGCGGCTGCCCGGCACGCCGTAGCCGGCCGCCTTGCGCGACAAATCGGTGACCGCCGAGTGACGCTCGAGCGCGGTGCCCATCCCGAACTGGTTGTTGACGACCATGAACACGACCGGCAGCTTCCAGAGCGCGGCGAGGTTCATCGTCTCGCCGAACGTGCCCTGGTTGGTCGCGCCGTCGCCGAACATGCAGAGCGTGGCGTCGTCGGTCCCCGTGTAGTCGGACGCGAGCGCGACGCCGGCCGCTAGCGGCAGGTTTCCGCCGACGATCCCGTAGCCGCCAAGCAGCCGCCGCTCCACGTCGAAGAGGTGCATCGATCCGCCGCGCCCGCCCGAGCAGCCGTCGACCTTGCCGAACAGCTCCGCCATCACCGCGCCGGGCGGCGTGCCGCGCGCCAGCGCGTGGCCGTGCTCGCGGTAGGTCGAGAGCAGGTAGTCGCTGTCGCGCAGCGCCTGCGTCGAGCCGACGATCGTCGCCTCCTCGCCGATGCAGAGGTGCAGGAAGCCGCCGATCTTCGCCTTCGCGTACATCTCGCCGGCGCGCTCCTCGAAGCGGCGGATCAGCTGCATCCGCGCGAGGACCTGCTCGCAGACCGATCGGTCGGGGAGGGGGTGCGTCGCGGCCTCTACGCCCGTCGCGTCAGGGCCGCGGCCGCCGGTAGCGTCCTCGGTCGCCATCTATCCACACCCTAGCGGCGGGCGCTTCTCTGCCAGATGGCGTGACTCCGGTTTACCGACGGTCGGGGGAACCGCCTGCGCTCGCTCAGTTGATCGCGACGAGGTCCACGACGAAGACGAGCGTCTCGTTCGGCTTGATGTCCGGCGGCCGCCCCTGCGCCCCATACGCCATGTCGGGCGGGATGATCAGCTCGCGCCGGCCGCCGACCTTCATGCCGACGATCCCCTCGTCCCAGCCGGGGATGACCTGGCCCTGGCCGAGCGGGACGTCGATCGGCTGGCCGCGGTCGTAGGAGCTGTCGAACTTCTTCTTGGTCGAGTACGAGACGCCGACGTAGTTCATCGACACGTTGTCGCCCGTCTTGGCGGCCTGGCCGCTGCCCTCCTTGATGTCACGCGTCTGGAGCTGCTTCGGCGGCGGCCCGTCGGGCACCCGCACCTTCGGCTCCTTGCCGGAGCTGGCCGGCTCCTGCTCGGCCGCCGCGCTCTCGCTTGCGGGCGGCGCCTCGACTGTGAACTCGGCGGTCTCGGTCTCGTCGCCGCAGCCGGCGGCGGTCAGGGAGAGTGCGGCGAGACCGCAGGCGATGAAGTATCGGGTACGCATGCGGACCATCCTATGAGCCGGCGGCGGCCGCTGCCTCCTCGAGCCGGTCGTCGCCCCAGAACAGCTCGTCGCCGACTGCGACGGTCGGCACGCCGATCACCCCGCGCGCCGCCGCCTCCGCGGTCGCGGCGCGCAGGCGGTCCTTGACCGAGCGGCTCTCGACGCCCTTGGCGATCGCGTTCGGATGCAGCTCGCAGGCGGCGGCGGCGATCAGCACGTTGTCGGGATCGGCGAGGTCGCGCCCGGCGCAGAACGCCTGGCGGAACGCCGCGAGCGAGAACGCCACGGCGCGCCCGGCCTGCTGGGCGAAGGTCGCCGCCCGCATCGCGAGCAGCGAGTTGGTCGGCCACTGCTCGGGCCAGCGGACCTCCATCAGCCCGTACTCGCGCGCCCGGCGCTCGACCTCCACCATCCCCTCGGCCCGGGCGTCGGTCAGCGACCACGATCCGCCGCCTGTCTCCTGCCAGATCCCGCCGAGCAGGATCGGCTGCCAGACCGGCATCACCGGCATGACGGCGTGGATCCGCTCCGCGGCCAGCCAGGCGTAGGGCGAGCCGAGGTCGTAGTAGAAGACGGGGCGGTCGTCGTCGGTCATGCGGGCCTCCTCAGTTCAGCGCCGGGCGGGCAGCACCGTAACGCGGACCGGCCGCGATGCGCCGGCCGCGAACGGATAGCCGGCCTCGACCGGTGCGCGTGCCCGCAGCCGGTAGGTCGCCCGCCGCGTCGCCGCCTGGAAGCGGTAGCGGAACTGCCAGCGCCCGCCACGGCGCGAGCGCACGGTGGAGATCGTGCGCCAGCGGCCGCGGAAGTGCGCCTGCACCTCGACCAGCTTGCCGTTGCGCGGGACCGGCCGCCCGACGCGGCCGTGGAACAGGACGGGCCGCCCGCCGGCGACCGTCACCCGTCGCGCATCGCGCCAGGCCGGCCGCCGGCCGCGCCGCTGCGCGGCGCGCCGTGCCCGCCTGATGCGCGCCG
>DATABV010000024.1:0-9438 GCA_036259395.1 Thermoleophilaceae bacterium
GAGGCCGACTGGATCGTCGGCATGAACGCCACGCGCGCCGCCTCGATCCGCCTGCGCGCAGCCTTCGACGGCGCCGTCTCGCTCGGCCGCGTCCAGACGCCCACGCTGGCGCTCGTGGCGCGCCGCGAGGAGGAGATCCGCGCCTTCAAGCCCGAGCCCTACTGGCTCGTGGAGGCGCGCTTCGCCGCATCCGGGGAGCGGAAGTACTCCGCGCGCTACCTCGGCGGCAAGCGGATCGCCGAGGACGAGGCGGCGAAGATCGTCGAGGCCTGCAAGGACCGCGACGGCGACGTCGACCTGATCGTGAACGCCTGCGACGCCGGCCGCGAGGGCGAGCTGATCTTCGCCTACGTCTACGAGACCGCAGCCGTCCAGAAGCCCGTCAAGCGGCTGTGGCTGTCGTCGATGACCCGCACGGCGATCGAGGACGCCTTCGGGCGGCTGCGCAACGGCGAGGAGATGAAGTCACTCGAGGACGCCGCTCGCTCGCGCTCCGAGGCCGACTGGATCGTCGGCATGAACGCGACGGGCGGCGTCCTCGAGCGACTTCATCTCCTCGCCGTCGCGCAGGCGCGTGAAGGCGTCCTCGATCGCCTTGCGCGTCATCGACGAGAGCCACAGCCGCTTGACAGGCGGCTGGACCTTCGCGGTGTCGTAGACGTAGGCGAAGATCAGCTCGCCCTCGCGGCCGGCGTCGCAGGCGTTGATCACGAGGTCGACGTCCTCGCGGGCCATTTGGCGGTGGATCACCTTGAGCTGCTTAGCGGCGCGCTCGTCGTTGGGGATCAGCTTGAACTCGTCCGGGACGATCGGCAGGTCCGCGAAGCGCCACTTCTTCAGCTTCGGGTCGTAGGCGTCGGGCTCGGCCAGGCCGACGAGGTGGCCGACCGCCCAGGTGATCACGTAGTCGTCGCCCTCGAGAAAGGCCTTGTCCTTGCCCTGCTTGAAGGATCCGGGCAGCGCTGTGGCGAGGTCGCGCGCGACCGAAGGCTTCTCTGCGACTACGAGTGTCTTGCCCATGAGACGCCCCACGATACGCAGATGGCCGCGCCACGGCGTAATTCCGCATGGCGGCGCCCGTTGGAGGGACAGATGCAGCTCTCCCCCGCCCCCTGCCCCTCTGCCATCACGCCGCTGCTCCCGTGCTCACGGTCCTGGATCGAGCGCGACGGGCGCGATAGCTTCCCCTCGATGGCCTCTGCGGTGGCGGCTTCCGACATATCCGAGGCGGCCCTGGCGGCCGAGGAGGAGCGCCTGGCGCGCGCCGCGGCAGCCGGCGACGGCGACGCCTTCGCGACGCTCTACGAGCGCTACGAGCGCCGTGCGTACAACCTCGCCTACCGCGTCACCGCCTCCGAGGACGACGCCGCCGACGCCGTCCAGGAGGCCTTCCTGCGCGTGCTGCGGCGGCTGCCGAAGCTCGAGGGCCGCGAGCTGGTCTTCGGCTCGTACCTCTTCACCGCGACCCGCAACGCCAGCTACGACCTGATCGGCAAGCGCAAGCGGGCCGAGCCGAGCGACGCGATCCCCGACACGGCGGCGCCGATCGGCGCGGCGGCCGGCGGCGGCTTCGGGCTCGATCCGAGCGATCCCGACGAGGACCCCGATCGCAAGCTGCTGATCGAGTCCCAGCAGGAGGAGATCCGCGCCGCCAACGAGCGGCTGCCCGAGCGCCAGCGCGAGGCGCTCGCGCTGCGCGAGCTCGAGGAGCTGTCCTACGACGAGATCGCCGCGATCATGGACATGAACCGCAACTCGGTCGCCCAGCTGATCTCGCGCGCGCGGATCAAGCTGCGCGACGAGCTGCGCGGCGGCGCACTGGCCTCGATCGCGGCGTCCTCGCCCGACTGCGAGCGGGCGCTGCCGCTGATCGCGATGCGCGACGACCGCCAGCTCGACGGCGACGGCGACGACGCCGCCTGGCTCGACGAGCACCTGTCCGGCTGCCACACCTGCCGCCTCGGCGTCGAGGCGATGCAGGAGGCCGGCGCCTCCTACCGCGCCTGGGCGCCGGTCGCGGCGTCGCCGTGGCTGTTCAAGGAGACGCTCGCGAAGGCTGCCGAGCTGACCGGCTCGGACTGGAGCGAGACGATCTCCGAGCGGTCGGGCCGCCACGACCCGGCGGCGATCCAGCCCGGCATGCCTTCGATCTACCGGGCCTTCGCGGCCCCGGTCGCGGAGGCGCGCCGGCGGCGTCGGCGGATCTTCGCCGCGGCCGGGCTCGGCGCCGCCGCCCTGCTCGCGGTCGTCGCGACCGTCCTCGGGCAGGACGAGCCCGAGCCGGTGCCTGCCGAGCCCGTTACGAAGACGGTCGAGACCGTCGCCGAGCCGGCGCCAGCCGACGTCGCGACGAAGGGGCCCGAGAAGCGGGCGAAGCGGAAAAAGCCCGCGAGTGACCGCGCGCCTCGGTCGGGCCGAGCGGCGGACACGCCAGTCGCGTCGAGCCCCGACGCACCAGCCGCCCGCGCGACACCCCGGGCTGGCGCGCCGAACAGCTCGCCGCTCGGCCGCGGCCGAGCGCCGAACCGCCCCGGAGCGCGAATCCGCCAGATCGGCCCCCAGCCGCCGCGCACACCGCCCGTCGAGCTCCCGCCCCCGGCCGCCCCACCGGCGGCGGAGCCGGTCCCTCAGCCACCGCCGGTCGAGGAGCCTCCCGTCGAGCCGCCGCCGGTGACGGAGCCGCCCGTCGAGCCACCGTCCGTCCGCAACCCGCCGACGCGCCCGCCGCCCGGAAGCGGCCCGCCCATCCTCTAACCGGCTCGAGCGAAGCCTTCTAAGGGCAACAGCCCTAAGAAAGCTACGTCGGGCGCCCGAACCGCCCGAAACCTCGGTCAGTAGTCGAGCGGGACGTCGGGCGCGCGGCGCGGTAGCGACGACTGCCGCCCCGGGCAGCGCTGCGGGCCCGGCCGGAATGGCAGTCGGACCGTGACCGTCGCGGAGTTGTTGCGCTCGTTCGACTCGTAGATGCCGTTGCGCGGATCCGCGGTGTGAACGAAGTCGAAGCAGCCGCGCAGGCCGGTGACGTCGATCCACTGCTCGTGGTAGGCGGGCGGGTAGACGTCCGACCAGCCGACCGAGGTCCCCAGCGTCACCTTGCGCGTCCTCGACGACTGGTTGCAGCCCGGATAGACGAAGCCCCGCGGCGAGCGCGGCAGCGACGGCCGGCTGCGGTCGAGGTCGCGCAGGCAGTAGGAGACCTTTGGCCCGCGGCGAGCGCGATCGCCGCGGCGCCCGCGGCCGTCGCGGCGGAACAGCTCGAACTTCGCCGCATAGAGGTACTTCCAGTAGCTGCCCTGACCGGGGATCGCCTTGAAGATCAGCCGGGCGCCGGTCGCGATGCCGATCTTGCCGCCGTCGCGGCGGTAGATCCGCTGGCGCGCGCGCATGCCGAGACGGCGGTCGCGGATGCCAAACAGCTCGGCCGGCCCACGACCGATGCTGTTGATCGAGTTGCCCGCGCGCAGCACGACGTGGCCGGGCCAGACGAACGGGTCGAGCGTCAGGCCGAACGGCTTGCTCATCTGGAGGTCGGGGCAGTTCAGCTGCGCGCGCCGCTCCGGATCGAGGCATGGGTTAGGCGGCTTCGCGCGCTGGGCCGCGCCCGACGCCGGCAGCGCGAGCGCGCAGGCGAAGGCCACGGCGACGATTTGGAGGAGGGACCGGCGCAAGGCCCTCTTTCTAGCGGAGTCCCCTGATGTGCTGCTCGGGTCAGCGAACGCACGGGCCGGTGTCGACGGGACCGCTCGCGCTCGCCAGCGCCTCGGCGACGACGTCGTTGGGCACGCCGAAGCCCGTCGGCGTGCGCGCGCTGGTCGCGGCCGCGAAGACCGTGGCGAGCACCCGACCGGAGCCGTCGACCACGGGACCGCCGGAGTTGCCCGACCGCACCGTCGCGCGCAGCGAGGTGATCGACCGCTGGACGGGTCCTCGGCCGTAGGCGTCCTGGCTGATCGCGCTCGTCGTCGGGCCGAGCCGTGCCGCGCGCACGTCGAACGCGCCGTTCTCGGGGAACCCGAGCACGGCGCCGGACGCGCCCTGGGAGGGATCGTCGGCAAGGGACAGCGCCGGCGTGCCGGCGGCATCCGGGACGCTGAGCAGCGCGACGTCGTTGCGGACGTCGAACCAGATCGGCTCGGCGTCGAGCTCTCCCCCGTCGCCGCCGACGTCGACGACCGTGTCGTCCTGGCCGGCAACGACGTGGGCGTTGGTGACTACCACCCCGTCGCGCGCGATCCAGCCGGTCCCCTGGACGCCGAGCCCGCACGCGGTCCCCAGCACGCGCACGACGCTCTCGCCCGCCTGGCGGACCTCCGGGTCGCGTGCGATCGCGGCGTCGGGCGGCGACACGTCGGCGTCCGGGCCGGAGATCCGCGGCAGCGGGTCGAAGCGCGCGAGCGCTCGCAGGACGGGACCCGAGGGCGGCAAGACAGCGTTCAGCTCGCGCAGGATCAGCGAGCGCTGGATCGGCTCGCGCAGCTCGCGCGCGCCGGGCGTCTGGAGCGCGACCGCGCCGAGTACCCACGCGATCCCGAGCGCCAGCGCCCCGACCAACAGCGCTCCCCCGATCCCGTCGACCACCCCCAGGGGTCCACGCAGCGCTCGCCGCAGCTGAATTCCGAGCACCTCGAGCACCGAGGCCGTGAAGGCGCCGAGCAGCAGCGCGCAGGTCAGCGCCATCAGCGGCGCCCACGGCGACTGCTGCCCCTCGCTCAGCAGCAGCGGCCCGAGACGCGATCCGGCGAACGCGCCGACCGCGAACCCGACCAGCGCTGAGCCGCCGACGACCAGCCCGCGGCCGTAGCCGGCGACGATCATCGCGGCCGCGAAGACGACGATGATCCAATCGAGCGGAGTCATGGGGGCTGGACGGTAGCCTCCCGCCCACCGTGACGGGCGATCTGACCTTGGAGCGCCGGCGGCGCCTCACCCATCGTGCGCTCCCGGCGATCGCCGTCCTCGCCGTGCTGGCATTCGTCTTCGGCATCACCGTCGGCGGCGGCCACGACTCCGAGAGCGAGCGCGTCGCGCGCGACTTCTCGGCCGCCTGGCAGCGCGAGGACTACGCGGCGATGCACCGGCTGCTGACCGCCGACGCCCGCGCCGCGGTGTCGCGCGAGCAGCTCGCCGAGGCCTACGACGGCGCGGCGGCCACCGCGACCTTGCGGCGGCTCGAGGTTGGCGAGCCGGAGGTCGACGGCGATCTAGCGCGACTGCCCGTCACCGCCCACACCGCTGTCTTCGGCGAGGTCAGCGGACCGGTCGAGCTTCCGGTCGCCGACGGCGCGATCGAGTGGCGGCCCCACCTCGTCTTCCCCGGCCTCGGCCCGGGAGCAGCGCTCGATCGCCGCACCACCGTGCCGGAGCGGGCGAAGCTGCTGGCCGCCGACGGCCAGGTGCTCGCCGAGGGCCCGCCCGAGGCGCGCAGCTCGCCGCTCCCCGCCGCAGCCTCGATCGCCGGCTCGCTCGAGGCGCCGAGCGAGGCGGCGGAGCAGGAGGCCCTCTACGCGCGCGGCTTCCCCGAGGACACGCCGGTCGGCGTCAGCGGACTCGAGCGCGTCTTCGAGCGCCAGCTGGCCGGGCGCCCGGGCGGCGAGCTGCTGGCCGGCCAGCGGGTCCTGGCGCGCAGCGAGCCGCGGCCGGCCAAGCCCGTGCGCACGACGATCGACCCCAGCGTCCAGGAGGCCGCCGACGTCGCCCTCGCCGGACGCCTCGGCGGCGTCGCGGCGCTCGACCCGCGCAGCGGCGAGATCCTCGCGCTCGCCGGCGTCGCGTTCTCGGCTCCCCAGCCGCCGGGATCGACGTTCAAGATCGTCACCGCCGCCGCCGCGCTCGAGGCCGGCAAGGTCAAGCCGGCGGACGAGTTCCCGATCGAGACGGCGGCCACGATCGACGGCGTCGAGCTCGCCAACGCCAACGGCGAGTCCTGCGGCGGCGACTTCGCGAACAGCTTCGCGCACTCATGCAACTCCGTCTTCGCCCCGCTCGGCATCGAGGTCGGCGCCGAGCGGCTGGTCGAGGAGGCGCGCCAGTTCGGCTGGAACGAGGACCCCGGCATCCCCGGCGCACTTCCGAGCACGATCCCGCACGCATCGGGCATCGCGACTCCGCTCGAGGTCGGCTCGACGGCGATCGGCCAGTTCCAGACGCTGGCGACGACGCTCCAGATGGCATCCGTCGCCCAGACGATCGCCAACGGCGGCATCCGGCTGCGGCCGACGCTCTCGCCCCGCCCCGCTGGCGCCGCCGGCATCCGCGCCGTACCGCCCGGCGTCGCCAAGACGATCGGACGCCTGATGGTCGGCGTCGTCGAGTTCGGCACCGGCACGCTCGCCCAGGTCGAGGGCGTCGAGGTCGCCGGCAAGACCGGCACCGCCGAGCTCGGCGACACGCGCGGCGACGACCCGGAGGCAGCCCTGCGCGACGGCGATCCGACCAACACCGACGCCTGGTTCACCGCCTACGCGCCGGCCGGCAAGCCGCGCATCGCCGTCGCCGTCCTGCTCGTCCGCAACGGCGCCGGCGGCACCACCGCCGCCCCGGCGGCCCAGGGCGTCCTGGTCGCGGGCCTGAAAAGGTAGGCCGCTAGAGGTCCAGCAGGAAGCGCTTGGTCTCTGACTCGTGCTCGGCCGTCGCCGGGCTGGTGATCTCCAGCTCGAGCGGACGGTTCTCGGTGTTCTCGAGCGGGAAGTCGAAGAGCAGCATCGAGCCGGCGGTCGGACCCTGCTGGGCGACGCTGCCGTCCTCGGGAATGCACTGCTCGGGGGCGAGCTCGCGCGGGTTGTAGGCGAAGGCGTTGTCCTCCGGCAGATCGATCGGCTCGAACTCGACGCCCTGGTTGTCGGTCACCTTGAACTCCTCGGCGCTCGGCAGGGTCTCCTCGCCGAGGTTGCAGACCTGGATGAAGACGCCGAACAGGTTGTGGCCGGGCTCTGGTGGCGGACCCTCGTAGTAGTCCTTGTCCGGCGTGATCGCGAGGTTGAGCTCACGCGTGATGAAGACGTTGTAGTCGAGCCCGCCGATGTCGATCGCCAGGCCCTCGCGGGCCGGCTCCTCGACCCCGAGCGCCTCGTGATCCGAGCCGCAGGCGGCGAGCCCTCCGGCGAGAGCGAGGGACAGCGCGCAGGCGACGAGGGTTCGGTTGCGGAGGGCCATCGGCGGTCGGGCAGTCTACCTGTCGGCGACGCTGACGCCGTGCTGCGATGGGACGTGGTCCCCGTAGCGCGGCGCCTTGCCCGGGTCGTTGCCGGCGATCGTCGCGCGCGGCAGCTCGCCCGTCTGGCCGGTCTCGAAGATGTCGCGCAGCCGCCGCAGCGCCTTGCTCGAGCGGCGCCGGATCCAGCCCGCGGCACCGGTCTGTTTGATCCGGTCGATCAGCGTCTTCGGCTCGCTGAAGGTCGTCAGCTCGACGCGCGTCGTGCCAGCCGCCTCGGGGATGAAGTCGTAGACGGCGACCAGCCGCGATCGGCCGAGGCGGCCGACGCGCCCCTCCTCGACGATCCGCTTCGGCCGGTCGCAGGCCTTGATCTCGATCTCCGCCCACTCCTTCGCGAAGGGCCCGTCGAGCCGAAACCGCGCCGCGGCGCCGAGGCCGCGTGGGTCGACACGGGCCAAGCGGTAGTCACGCAGGTAGTGGTCGCAGTACGCCGGTCGCAGCGACAGGTCCGCGACGAAGTCGAATATCTGCTCGCGCGGAGCGGAGATCACGGTGTGAACCGTTACCTGACGCACAGCACCGGATTCTACGTGCGCGCCGCGCTACGCGGCGACGCGGGGACCGACGGGCAGCTGGCGCTCTGACGCATGGATCCGCCGCACGCTGATCACCTTGCGATCGCTCGCCGGCGCGTCGAGCAGGCACAGGTCGCAGAGCTGCCGCCCCGCATCCGTCTCGTGCAGCCGCTCCCCGACCAGCGGCGTACGCCGGCACGACGAGCAGTGCGGGCCGCTCGACAGCGCACCCACGCTCCTCCGCAACAACATCCCGCCGATGTCTGGCATGCAGCTTCCTTCGCCGAACCACCTCCGTTCCCTCCACTGGAGCCGAGATGTAGGAACCCTCCACTGGAGCCGAAGGAGAGGGGACCCGCCCCCGGAGCCGTCGGCAGACCAGCGCCGCGCGGGGGCTCCGGGGGGCGCGAGCCCCCCGGTTTTTTTCAGTCCCTAGGGCCCTGCCAGAACGCGTCGCCGACGGTGACGTTGCCGGCGCTCTCGGCCTGATGGCGCAGCGAGCCGGGGTCGTCGTCCTCGTAGGCGAACATCTCCTCGGCGCGGACGGGCAGCGCGACGCCGGTGCCGCCGAGGTGGCGGTCGACGATCCGCGCGCAGCGGCGGCCCTCGGCGATCGCGGTTACGACCAGCGACTGGCCGATGCGCGCGTCGCCGCAGGCGAACACGCCCTCGAGGAAGGTGCCGTAGACGGGCGCGCGCACGTTGCCGCGGCTGTCGAGGTCGACGCCGAGCGCCTCGACGAGCCCCTCGTGCTCGGGGTGGTTGAAGCCGATCGCCACGAGCACGAGGTCGGCGTCCTGCTCGAAGTCGCTGCCAGGGACGGCCCTCAGGTCGCGCGATGAGGTGCCCTCGACCTTGCGCGCGCGGATGCCGGCGACGCGGCCGTCGCGGCCGAGCACCTCGGTCACCTGCGAGGCCCAGCGGCGCTCGCCGCCCTCCTCGAGCGCGTAGGTGGTCAGCGTCCGCTTCGGCGGCAGCGGCCACGGCGTCCCCTCCAGGCGGCCGGAGGGAGGCAGCTCGGGGTAGACGTCGAGCATCAGGACGTCCTCCGCGCCCTCGCGCAGCGCGTTGGAGACGCAGTCCATGCCGGTGTCGCCGCCGCCGACGACGACGACGCGCTTGCCCTGCGCGCTGATCTCGGTGCCGGGCGCCGGCTCGAGCGCCGGCCGCCCCTGCTCGCGCGCTACCCAGCGGTTGCGCTGGTAGAGGTAGTCCATCGCCGGGTGGACGCCCTGCAGCTCGGAGCCGGGCACGTCGAGACCGCGCGGGACGCGCGAGCCGATCGCGATCACGAGCGCGTCGTGGCGGCGGCGCAGCTCCTCGACCGGGACGTCGCGGCCCGCGTCGACACCGCACTCGAAGACGATCCCCTCCTCCTCGAGCAGCTTCAGCCGGCGGTCGATGATCCACTTCTCGAGCTTCGCGTCCGGCACGCCGAAGCGCAGCAGGCCGCCGGGTGCCTCGTCGCGCTCGTAGACGGTGACGCTGTGACCGAGGCCGTTGAGCTGCTGGGCGGCCGCCAGCCCGGCGGGGCCGGAGCCGATCACGCCGACGCTGCGCTCGGTGCGCCGCTCGGGCGGGCACGGCACGATCCAGCCCTCGTCGAAGCCGCGCGTCGCGATCGCCAGCTCGATCTCCTCGATCGCGACCGGGTCGTCGTTGATGTTCAGCACGCAGGCCGACTCGCACGGCGCCGGGCAGATCAGGCCG
>DATABV010000025.1:0-6986 GCA_036259395.1 Thermoleophilaceae bacterium
GCCGTCGCCCGGGCTGGGTTCAACGGCGACGAGCCGACGGCGGCGCAGCGGCGCGCGGCGATCGGCCGGCTCGCCGCCGACGCGCCCGAGCGCCGGATCTGGGACGCGCTCGACGCGCTCGACCCCGAGGGGGCTGGCTTCCTCGACTCCGCCCGCGCCGCCGCCGCCGACGTCCGGCCGCTGGTCGGCGCGATGCGCGACCGAACCCAGCTTCCCGCCGGCATCCAGCCTCACACCGGCGCTGACGTCACCGTCGTGCTCGCCAACAACGAGACCTACGTCTCGCGCCGCGTCGCCCGCGTCGCGCCCGGCGTCCAGCTGCGCGTCGCGGTCGTGAACCGCGACGGCTTCGCCCGCTCGGTCGAGGCGCGCGAGCTGCGCGACCGCCGGCCGGTCTTCGGCCCGATCGACTGGGGCGAGTTCGACTGGGGGCCGCTCGGCTCCGCGACGCCGCTCGCCGCCGGCGAGACCGAGCTGCTCACGCTGACGCCGGCCACCGGCGCCTTCGCCGTCTGGCTCGGCGACCCAGCCGGCGGCGACCAGGCGGCGGCGATGGTCGAGCTCGACCGCGGCCCGCGCACGCAGGCGTTCCGCTTCGGCCCCGACTTCGCCTCGCCGCGCCACGTCGCCGAGGATCCGCAAGGCCGGATGTGGGTGACGCTGGAGGGGATCGACACGATCGCTCGCCTGACGCCCGCCGGCGAGCTCGCGCAGTCGTCCGTCGAGCGCTACCCGCTGCCCGGCGGCGCGCACACGCTCGACTCGCTCCAGAACCCGCTCGCGCCCGCCGACGTCTTCGTCGACGGCAACGGCATCGTCTGGACGACGCTCTTCCTCGGCAACGCGATCGCGCGGATCGATCCCGAGCTGGCGCGCGACGGGACGGGGCAGGGCATCACCATCCATCGGCTCGACCCGTGCCCGACCTCCGATCCGGCAACGGCCTGCCGCGAGGAGTTCCCGCCGTCACCCGGCGGCCCGAGCCGCGGCCCGCTGCAGCTCGAGGGGACGCTCGACGCCGACGGCAACACCGTCCTCGCCTTCACCGAGATGAACGTCGACGCGATCGGCCTGATGCGCTTCTCGCCCGATGGGAGGGAGCTCAACCGCGCCGACGTCCCCTGCGACTGCGTCGCTCCGCTCGGCGTCGCGCTCGGCCGCGACGGATCGATCTGGTTCAGCGAGGGCGACACCAACGCGCTCGGGCGAATGCGGCTCGATCAGGCGCGCCCCTACAGCGCGAGCACCGCGCGGATCGAGCACCACCCGCTTCCCTTCGGGACGACGATCGAGGACCCCGAGCACCCCGAGCCGATCTTCAGCGCGCTGCCGCACAGCGTGGCGATCGACCCGCTCGGCCGGGTCTGGCTGACCGGCGAGGCGGTCGCCAAGGTCGCCTACCTCGACCCGCGCGCGGCGCGGCCGGGTACGTCTGACGGCATCGTGTCCTTCGACACCGGCCACACCGAGTTCGGCGGTCTCACGGCACCGGCCGACCTTGCGATCGACCGCGCCGGGACCGTCCACTGGAGCGACGAGTACGGCGACGTGATCGGCCGCCTCGACGACGGCGGGACGCGCGCGCCGCTGCGCCCGCTGGCCCGTCGCAGCCTGACCGACTCGCCCGTCGTCGACAGCCGCGGCGACCTCTGGTTCATGGAGCTCGGCGCGAACCTGCTGACACGCGTCGAGGGCGTCACCGAGGGCGCCCCGCGCCCTGCCCGCCAACCGCTGGCGGTCGCCAGCACCAGTGACGACGTGCTGACCGGCGAGCGCTTCAGCGAGGCGACGAGCGTCGACGTCCAGGTCGTGCGCAGCGGCGCCGTCGTGGCGCGCGCCGCGGGCGTGCCGGTCGCCGGCGGCGCGTTCGCGGTCGGCGCCGGACCGGCCGGCTCCGCGACGGCGCGCTGGAGCGGTCCGCAGGCAGCGAATCCGCTTGCCGCCGGCGACACCGTCCGCATCGCCCCGCGTGGGACCTACGAGCGCGAGCCGCTCACCTTCGGGCTCGCGCACCTGACCGCCGCCGTCAACACGACCGGCGCGCTCGCCGGGCGTGCGCTCGCCGACGGCCGGCCGCTCGGCGGCCACGTCGACGCGACAATCGGAGACCGCGACCTGCGCACTGCGCTCAACCCGGTCGACGGCCGCTTCGTCCAGGCGCCCCAGCCGTCGCTGGCACCGGGCGCTGCCGGCACGCTCGCCTGGACCGCAGCGACCGTCGGATTGGTCGCCCGCACCGTCACCCGCTTCCCGGACGTCCCCGAGCCGCCCGCGCCCGACCAGCCGCTGCCGCCCCTGCCGCCGCAGCCCCGCGGCGACGTTCCGGTGACGCCGGTCGACCCGGGCGCAACCGTGCCGGCACCCCAGCGGCTACCGCAGCAGTCGCCGCCTGCCGCCCAGACACCGGCCTGCGCCGACCACTGGCTCACCGGCCGCGGTCGCCGCGCGCGTGTCGAGCTGCTCGGCCTGCCCGCGGCCGACCTGGCCCGCTGCCTCGGCGCCCCCGACGCGAGCGCCTCGCGCCGCGGCGTGCGCCGCCTGCGCTACCACGGCAAGCTGTCCGTCGAGGTCCGCCGCGGACGCGTCGCCGGGTTCGACCTCGCTCCGCCCGGTCTCCGCTCGGCCGCCGGCAACGTCGGGCTCGGGTCTCCGGTGGGCAAGCTGAGGAAGCTGCTGCGCGGCGTCCCGCTGCGCGGACGTGGCGACACCCGCCGCGCGATCTTGCGCACGGCCAGCGGCGGTCGCGCGGTCTTGACGGTCGAGCTGTCGCTCCGCCACCCGCGCCGAATCGTCCACGTCTCGGTCGACCGGAGGAAGTCTCGATGAGCCCGAGGAAGGTCACCCGGCGCACCGCGCTGATCATCGCGCTCGTCGCCCTGCTCGTGCCCGCGATCGCCGCGGCGGCCTGGATCGCCGCGCCCGAGGAGGTCGAGCTTCCCGTGATCCCGCCGGTTGCCACCGTGCCGGAGGACGCGCCGCAACCGCAGCCCGAGCCCGCGCCCCACAGTGGGCGCCTCAGCGCTGCCGAGCAGCGCTCCCTGACCGCCGCCGTGAACGACGTCGAGGCGAGCGCGAGCGAGGCCGAGCTGGCCGCCGAGGGCCGCCTGCTCTTCCGCTCCGTGGACGTCGCCAAGGACGGCGAGTCGTGTCAGTCGTGTCACACCGAGGGCGGCGCCAACCCTGCGCTCGGCACGACGCCGCACCCGACCTTCGCCGGCGACTTCATCGGCCCGCGCGACCCGCCGTCGCTCTGGGGCGTCGCCGACACGGCGCCGTACGAGTGGGACGGCAGCGTCGCGACGCTCGACGCGATGGTCGGCGCGACGATCGACAACCACTTCAAACCGGAGCGCTCCGACGACCAGGGCGAGGTCGCCCGGCAGACCGCCGCCCTCGTCGCCTACCTGCGCACGCTCGACCCGCCGCGGACCGCTTTCGACCGCGGCCGGATGTCCGAGGCCGCCCAGCGCGGCGAGGAGCTATTCGTCGGCAAGGCGGGCTGCATCGCCTGCCACGGCGGCCCGCTCTTCACCGACAACGCGCTCCACGACAACGACGTGCCGCAGATGCCGGGCGCCAACGACCCCGGAGCCAAGAACCCGCCCGGCGCGTTCAACACGCCGCAGCTGCGTGACCTCGTCAACAGCGCGCCCTACATGCACAACGGCTCGCTGCGAACGCTGCGCGAGGTGGTCGAGTTCTACGACCACGAGTCGTCGCTTCCGGCGCTGAACCTGACCCAGGACGAGGTCGACGACCTCGTCGAGTACATGGAGGCGCTGTGAGCGCGCCTGCGCCTACGCGCAGAACGGCTGCGCGATCGCGCAGCTCCCGGCTGTCCGAACTGCTCAGGCGCCGGCGCCCCGCGCAGCCCACGATCGATTGCGGATGCCGCACCAGGCCCGCGGCCTCACGACAGGAGACCCAGAACAGATGACCGGACACCAGCTCTTCCTCAACGCCCGCCGCGCGCTCGTCGCGCTGACGCTGCTCGCGCTCGCCGCGCCCGCCGCCGCGCAGGCCGCGACGCCGTCGCAGGTCGGCGCCGGCCTGCACATCGCCAGCGGCGCGCTCGTCGACCCCGCGGGCCGGACCTGGGTCTCCGACCACAATGGCGGCTTCTGCCGGATGACCGAGGCGACCGACGACGCGCCCGGCCAGATCGAGCACCCGCAGTGGCCCGGCGACACGACGACGACGCGCACCTGCCTCGGCGGCCTGCTGCCGCACGCCGCGCCCGGCCCCGACGCCGCCGGCGCCCCGAGCTTCCACGACCCGTCGCCGGAGTTCCCGAGCAGCGGCGACGAGATCGCCTACGTGCCGGACGGCGCGTCGCCGAGCGCGAACGTCCTACGCCTGCGCTGGGACCCCGACACCGAGCTCTTCAGCTTCGACGCCGCCGACCCGGCCGACACGATCGTGATGGACGCGGACGTCGTCGAGCCCGACCGCCCGCGCCCGACGCACACCGCGCTCGGCCCCGACGGCAACCTCTACGTGGTCTTCCAGCGCTCGGCGACGATCCAGCGCGTGCTCGCGCCGGAGTCCGCGACGCCGACGCCGCAGGTGATCGGCCAGACCTCCGACGGCGCCGGCGCGCTGTCGCTGACCGCCGGCCGCGACGACGACGGCGCCTTCGTCCTCTACGTCGGCGAGCCGGCCGGCATCCGCATGCTGCGCCCGAACGCGCTGCTGCCGAACCAGGTCACGCTGCCGACGCCGTACGACATCGGCCTCAACGACCCACAGGCGGTCCTGACCGGGCGCGAGGGCGCCCCGGCGCTCGCCTTCGACTACGACGACGGCATCCTCTACGCCGGCACGGCCTCTGAGCTCGCGCCTCCCGGCCAGATCGCGGGCGTCGACGACGTCTACCGCTTCGACGTCGACTTCCCCAACGGCGGCTCGAATGCCGACGACCCGTACGCGACCGGCTTCTCGATGGTCGGCGGCATGGCGATCGGCCTCGGCGACGAGCTGCTCGTCCTCGACGACCGCGCGCTGCTCGACCCGGCCGAGCCGCTCGGCGAGGGCCGCCTCTTCCGCGTCGGACCGCCCGGCGCGCGGATCACCTTCGGCCCGAGCACGGCGAACCAGACCAACGTCCAGTCGCCCGATCGCGCCTTCACCAACAACACCCGCCCGACGTTCCGCTTCGCGGCCGGCCCGGCGCGCGAGTGCTCGCTGCAGCCCAGCGGCCAGCCGCGGGTCTGGACGACCTGCACCACGACCACCACCTACCGGCCGCCGTCGGCCTCCCCGCTCGTCGACGGCGAGAGCTACGTCTTCTCCGTGCGCAGCATCGACGGCGCGCTGACCGGCCAGCCGGACAGCCACACCTTCACCGTCGACACGACCGCGCCCGTGACGCCGACGATCGCGCGTCCGACCGGAGCGCCGGGCGTCGTCGAGCCGCAGCGCCCCTACGTCGAGCTCTCCTCGAGCGAGACGGACATGGGCTACGCCTGCAAGATCGGCGGCAGCAGCTCCTTCAACAACACGATCCCGTGCGACACCGGCCGGCCGTTCGACCTGACCGGCCAGGAGGGCAGCCGCACGCTGCGCGTCTGGGCGGTCGATCGCGCCGGCAACGTCAGCTCCAGCCCGGCGACCCGGACCTTCGAGGTCGACGGCGTCCTGCCCGAGGTCGCGCTCGACCGCAGCCCGAACGCCGACTTCACCCAGCTGCGCTCGATCAGCTTCGACTACGAGGTGACCAACGAGGACGACGACGTCCAGTTCGGCTGCCGCGTCAACGCCGAGACGTTCGCGATCTGCCCCGGCACGCTCGCCGGCGTTCGCAGCCTCGGTCCGAACCTGCCCGACGGCAGCTACAGGTTCGAGGTCCGCGCACGCGACAGCGCGGGCAACGTCGGCGAGGTCGTCAGCCGCACGGTCACCGTCGACACGACCAAGCCGGCCGTCGACAGCACCCGCCTGCGCGCGGTCACGGGCCCGAGCGGCGTGTTCTCGCTAGCCGCCAACGAGCCGGCGAACTTCAGCTGCGAGCTCGACGGCGCGCCCACGACCTGCGACACGTCGTTGGCCTTCGGCAGCGCGTCGATCTCCTTCAACGGCCTGCCCGACGGTCCGCACACGCTGCGCATCGACGCCGTCGACCGGGCCGGCAATGCGTCCAGCCACACGCACCAGTTCACGGTCGCGACGCCCGACACCACGCCGCCGACTGTGACGATCTCCGCGCCGGCCCAAGGCGAGCAGACCCAGCCGAACCTCTACGTGGTCTTCGCCGCGGCCGACCCGACGCCGCTGCTCACGGTCCAGTGCCGGCTCGACGCCGTGCCAGTCGCCAACTGCTCCTCGCCGCACCTGCTGACCGACATGCCCGACGGCTTCCACACCTTCACCGTCACCGCCCGTGATGGCGAGGGCAACACGCGCACGCTGACGCGCACGTGGGAGGTCAAGCGGCGCGGTCAGGGCGGGGCCGACGAGGCGATCCCGCCCGTGCCGACGGTCACCAACGCGGGCCCGCCGAACGGCCCTCAGGGCAACGGACCCGGGGCCAATCGCGTCGCGGTCAACGGCCTCGCGCTGAACCCGCTGACCGGCGACCCACTCGCGCTCGGCTCGCTCAGGGTGAGCCCGCTCGTTGGCCAGGGCGCCGCCGGCCCCACGGCAGCGGGAGTCGACATCGCAGTGACGCTCGTCGCCGATCCCGGCACCCGCGTCGTCCGCCTGCGCGTCTTCCAGACCGGCGGCGCGCCGGCCCGCGCGGCGGCATCGAAGCGCAAGCGCAAGCTCGTTGCGCGCGAGTTCCGTCGCGTCAAGGCCGAGCGCCGCGTGCGGCTACAGCTGAGCCGCAAGGCCGTGAGGAAGCTGCGCCCCGGCCGTCGTTACGTGCTCGAGGTCACCCCGGGCACCAGCCGCGACACGCTCGGCCTGCCCAAGACGCGCCGCTTCAAGCTCTCGAAGTAGTCCCTCCGCCAAGCGCCCGGGCGGTCAGCCGACTCTCGGCCGGCCGC
>DATABV010000026.1:0-3615 GCA_036259395.1 Thermoleophilaceae bacterium
GTGGCGGGCGCTAGCCCGCCACGACCCCCTCTTCCTTGCCGACCAAGCGGCCGATGAAGATTCTCGAAAGCCTCGACGACCTTCCCGAGTTCACGAGCGAGGCCGAGGAGGCTGAGTTTTGGTCGACGCACGAGCTCGGTCCGGAGATTCTGAATGCGATGGGCCCGCTTGACGACGTCCTTGGCCCTCCGGATCCAACACGGCGGCCCCCGATTCCCTAGGACTGGGCGCGCTCGCACCCGGCGGCGACGCTGTCCGCCTAGCTCCGCCTAGCTCCGCCTACTCGGGCCAGGACGCGTCGCCGGTCACGGCGCCGCGCATGACCTTGAGGCTGAGGAGGGCGCATTTGCGGCGGGTGGGGGAGATCTCGATGCCGAGCAGGTCGATGACCCAGTTGGCGCCGAGGGCGGCGACGTCGTCGGCCTTCATGCCGATCAGCTCCTCGCCGGCGATCGAGGCGGAGGCCTGGGAGATCGCGCAGCCCTGGCCGTGGAAGCGCAGGTCGGTGATCGTGCCGGAGTCGTCGACGACGAGGTGGACGCCGAGCTCGTCGCCGCAGAGCGGGTTGTGGTCGTGCCACTCGCGGTCGTGCGGCTCGAGCTCGCCGAAGTTGCGCGGGTTCTTGTAGTGGTCGAGGATGTAGTCGCGGTAGAGGGCGTCCATCAGAGCGCGAAGACCTTACGGGCGGTCTGGAGGGCGGCGATCAGGCGGTCGACGTCGTCGCGGGTGTTGTAGACGTGGAAGCTGGCGCGCGCGGTCGCTGGCACGCCCATCTCGCGCATCAGCGGCTGGGCGCAGTGGTGGCCGGCGCGGATGCAGACGTGCTCGCGGTCGCAGATCTCGGCGAGGTCGTGCGGGTGGATTCCCTTCAGCTCGAGCGAGACCACGCCGCCGCGCAGGTCGGGGTCGATCGGGCCGAACGCGCGCAGCCCCTCGACGTCCTCGAGCCGCTCGAGCGTGTAGGCGGTCAGCTCGCGCTCGTGGGCGCGCACGGCGTCCATGCCGAGCGCTGCCAGGTAGTCGATCGCGACGCCGAGCCCGACGCCCTCGGCGATCGCCGAGGTGCCCGCCTCGAACTTCCACGGCAGGTCGTTCCAGGTCGAGCTCTCGAAGCCGACGGCGGCGATCATGTCGCCGCCGCCGAGGAACGGGCCCATCGCCTCGAGCAGCTCGCGGCGACCGTGCAGCACGCCGATCCCGGTCGGCCCGAGCGCCTTGTGGCCCGTCCAGGCGTAGAAGTCGGCGCCGATCTCGGCGACGTCGACCGGCATCTGGGGCACGGCCTGCGAGCCGTCGATCAGCGTCGTCGCGCCGGTCGCGCTCGCCCGGCGCACGATCTCGGCGACCGGGTTGATTGTCCCGAGCACGTTCGAGACGTGGGCTACGGAGACGAGCCTCACGCGGCCCTCGGCCAGCACCGCGTCGAGCTCGTCGAGCGACAGCCGACCGTCATCGGAGACGCCGAGGTAGCGCAGCTTCGCGCCAGTGCGCTGGCAGAGCAGCTGCCACGGCACGATGTTCGAGTGGTGCTCCATGTGGGTGATCAGCACCTCGTCGCCGGCCCCGACGTTGTCCGACCCCCAGGCGTGGGCGACGAGGTTGATCGCCTCGGTGGCGTTGCGCGTGAAGATCGTCGTGTCGGTCTCGCCGCCGACGAACGCGGCGACGCGCGCGCGAGCGCCCTCGAAGAGGTCGGTTGCCTCCTGCGAGAGCTCGTAGACGCCGCGGTGGACGTTCGCGTTCGAGTGGCGGTAGTAGGAGTCGATCGCCTCGATCACGGCGGTCGGCTTCTGCGAAGTCGCCGCGGAGTCCAGATAGGCGATCGGCACCCCGTCGCGCTCGCGCGACAGGATCGGGAAGTCGGCGCGCACCTCCGCGAGCGGCTTGGTTGCGGAGCTCGGCGCGGGGGACACGGTCACGCCTCCTGCGCCGCTCCCGCCCGGTGTCCGACGAACTCCCTGACCTGGTCCTCGGCGGCGAGCAGCTTCTCGCCGATCCGGCGCCGGATCAGCGTCTCGAGGCCGGGGTCGTCGAGCCGCTGGACGACCTCCTCGAAGTAGCCCTCGACCAGCGTGCGGACCGCCTCGATGCGCGATATGCCACGCGTCATCATGTAGAAGATCTGGTCCTCGTCGAGCTCGCCGACGGTGCCGCCGTGCGAGGCCGAGACGTTGTCGGTCTTGACGATCAGCGACGGGATGGCGTCGCCCTTCGCCCGCTGCGAGAGCAGCATCTGGTGGGTCTGCAGGTAGGTGTGCGTCTCCTGCGCGTTCTCGACGATCTCGATCAGGCCCTCGTAGGACGCGCGCGACTCGCCGGTCAGCGCGCCCTTCCAGACAGTGTCGCCGGTCGTGTGGCCGGCCTCGTGCAGGTCGGTGGTGAACAGGTCGAGGTGCTCGTCGCGCTCGGTGAAGTAGAGACCGGTGTGACGCATGTCGGAGCCCTGCTCCGCGGTGACGATGTCGAGCGTCTGCTTGGTCAGCCGCCCGCCGAGGTGGACCGGCACCCAGCTCACGAACGCGTCGCGCGCGATCTCGACGCGCTTGGTCGAGATGTCGTGGACCTCGCCGCGGCCCCAGTCCTGGAAGTGCGCGAGCTTGGCGCGCGCGCCCGGCCGCGCGTAGAGCTCGAAGGCGCCGGCGTGCAGCGCCTGGCCGTCGAAGTCGCCGCCGAGGCAGTACTCACGGATCGCGCACTCGGCGTTCTCGCCGACGATCGCCAGCGTGTGCGCGTACTGCGCGGTGCCGGCCTCGTCGATCGCGTAGACGCTCTGGATCGGCTTCTCGACGCGGACGTTCGGCGGCACGTGGATGAACACACCGCCAGTCCAGAACGCCGCCGTGGCGGCCGGGAACTTGCCCTCGCCCTCCGAGAGGCGACGCATGTACCACTCGCGGATCAGCTCGCCGTGCTGCTCGACCGCCTGCTCGAGCGGCATCACGACGACGCCCTGCGCGGCCAGGTCGGGATCGACGCGCAGGTGGATCGTGCTGGCGCCGCGCTGGACGATCAGCGCGCCAGGCTCGTCGTCGAGCGCATCGCGGACGGCGACGGGCAGCTCGCCCGGCGAGCTGACGGGCTCGTAGCGGCGCGGCTCGAGCGCATCGAGGTCGAGGTTGCGCAGCGACGTGGTCCAGAAACCCGAGCGGCGCCAGGTCGGCACCGGCTCGGCCTCATAGGCCTCGAGCGCAGACTTGCGCCGCTCGCCGAGCCAGTCAGCCGACATCGGCCGCCGCCACCTCCGCCCGGATGAAGTCGTAGCCCTTCTCCTCGAGCTCGTCGGCGAGCTCAGAGCCGCCCTCGCGGACGATCCGGCCGTCGAGCATGATGTGGACGAAGTCCGGCTTGACGTAGTCCAGGATGCGCGTGTAGTGGGTGATGATCAGCGAGCCCATGTCAGGGCCGCTGAGCGCGTTGACGCCGTCGGAGACGATTCGCAGGGCGTCGATGTCGAGGCCGGAGTCGGTCTCGTCGAGCACGGCGATCTCCGGCTTGAGCATCGCCAGCTGGAGGATCTCGGCGCGCTTCTTCTCGCCGCCGGAGAAGCCCTCGTTGAGGTAGCGGCTGGTGAAGGCGCGGTCGATCCGCAGCAGCTCCATGTTCTCGCCGAGCAGC
>DATABV010000027.1:0-1762 GCA_036259395.1 Thermoleophilaceae bacterium
AAGGCGATGAAGAAGGTCGCCGGCAAGCTGCGCATCGAGCTCTCGCAGTACCGCGAGCTCGAGGCGTTCGCGCAGTTCGGCTCGGAGCTCGACGCCTCGACGCAGGCCACGCTTGCCCGCGGCGAGCGGCTCGTCGAGACGCTGAACCAGAACGAGCTGCGGCCTTGGAAGCCGGCCGACCAGGTCGCCGCGATCTACTCCGGCACCGGCGGCTTCCTCGACCGAATCAAGGTCGAGCGCGTCGCCGAGTTCCACGAGACGCTGCTCCAGCGGCTGCACTCCGAGGAGGCGGAGCTGATGAGCACGCTGAACGCCGGCGACTGGTCCGACGACATCGAGGCGCAGCTCGGCAAGGCGATCGCCGACGCGATCGACGACTTCGGGCCCGACTTCGACGTCGAGGGCAACCCGCTCGAGGCGGGCGAGTCCGACCGCATCCTGACCGGCGACGGTCGCGGCGCCAACGGCGCCGGCGCCGAGGCCGACAGCGAGCCGCGCGAGGAGGCCGAGGCGCCAGCCGCCGTCTAACCCCATGGCCTCCCAGAAGGACGTCAAGAACCGCATCGGCTCGGTGCGGAACATTCAGAAGATCACCCGCGCGATGGAGATGGTCGCCGCCGCGCGCCTGCGCCGCGCCGAGCAGCGCATCGAGGCGCTGCGGCCCTACGCGGGAGCGATCCGGCGGATGACGCGGCGGACGGTCGAGGCGGTCGAGAACATCCCGAACATGCCGCTGCTCGAGGAGCACGAGCGAGTCGAGCGGGTCGGGCTGCTGCTCGTCACCGGCGACCGCGGCCTCGCCGGCGCCTTCAACTCGCAGATCGTGCGCGCCGGCGTGCGGCGCGCGCAGGAGCTCTCCGACGAGGGCACCGACGTTGCCTGGTACGCGTCTGGGCGTCGCGGCGTCGGCTCGCTGCGCTTCCGCGGCCGCGACGTCACCGGCGCCTACGAGGGCTTCACCGACCGTCCCGCCTTCGCGGACGCGCGCGACATCGCCGGCGACCTGGCCACCGCCTACGTCGACGGCAAGGTCGACCGCGTCGAGGTCATCTACAACGGCTACGTCTCGCCGCTGACCCAGATCGTCACCAACGACGTGCTGCTGCCGCTGCAGGCGATCGACGAGCTGACGTCCGGCGACGACGAGGGCGCCGAGGAGGCCGCCGCCGAGGAGCGCAGCCGCACCACCTCGTGGCTCTACGAGCCCGAGCCGGAGGAGATTCTCCAGCGGCTGGTGCCCGACTACATCGAGATCAGCATCTTCAGGGCGCTGCTGGAGTCCACGGCCTCCGAGCACGGCGCGCGCATGACGGCGATGCGCAACGCGCAGGAGAACGCCAGCGACATGATCGACGACCTGACCCTCGAGATGAACCGCCAGCGCCAGGCGGAGATCACGCAGGAGATCATGGAGGTCGTCGCCGGGGCCGAGGGCCTGACCTAGCGCCGATCGACACGACCTTTCGAGACTTAAAGAGCCAAGGAGAACCCCAGTGGAGGCAGCAACAGCAACCCAGAGTCGAGCGGGCGTCAAGCCCGGCAAGGTCGAGGAGATCACCGGCGTCGTAATCGAGGCGGTCTTCCCCGAGGACCTGCCGGAGATCTACAACGCGCTCGAGATCACGATGCCGGCGGTCGAGGACGGCGGCGAGCCGATCACCCTCGTCTGCGAGGTCCAGCAGCACCTCGGCGACGATCGCGTGCGCGCGGTCGCGATGGACGCGACCGACGGCCTCGCCCGCGGGACCGAGGTGCGCGACAC
>DATABV010000028.1:0-3626 GCA_036259395.1 Thermoleophilaceae bacterium
GCAGCGGCAGGCGGAGCGCTCTCGGCGATCGGCGGCGGGATCGCCGGCAAGGCCGCCGCCGGGATGGCGGCTGCCGCGATCGTGACCGCCGGCGCCGTCGAGGTCAAGCACGTCACCAAGCCGGCGGCTCCCGTCACCCAGCAGGCCCAGGAGCAGCCGCCGATCTCCGTCCACCCTGCGCCGCCCGCCGCCTCGACGGCCAAGTCTGCGCCAGAGCGGACGCCGGTCAAGAAGGCCGCCGCGCCTGCCAAGCCCAAGCCGGCGCCGAAGCCAGAGCCGGCTGCCGCGATTCCCGCGCCCGTCCCGGCCGTCGAGCCGACGCCGGCCACGGTCCCGGCACCCGCTGCGCCGGCCCCGCCGGCTGTCCAGGAGGACGAGGGCACCGTCACGCTCCCGACCGCGAAGACACCGGCCCCGCCGGCCACCACGACTCCGACGGCGCCGCCGAAGCCACCGCCTGCGACGACCGTCCCGACACCGGCTCCGCCGAAGCCGCCGCCCGCGACGACGACCCCCACACCGCCGCTGCCACCGCCACCGCCGCCCGTCACCGGCGGCGCCCCAGCGCCCGCGCCGACGCCCCCGCCGACGACCGGCACGACTACGGCTCCGGCTCCGCCTCCCCCCGCACCGGCCGGCTAGCCAGCTCGGCACGAGGCCCGGTCGAACCCCGCGAACGGCGGCTAAGCCACCGGCGCCAGGCCGCAACGCCGGCTGTGGCTTACGGGCCGGGCTCGGCGTTGGCGACGACCGTCACCCTGCCCTGCGGCCCGCTCAGCACCAGCCGCTCGCCTGGTCGCAGGCCGTCGAACGTCGTGCCCGCGGTCTCGATCTCGCCGCCCGCCTGAACGGTCTTGCCACCGCCGCTGAGCTCGTACTGGACGCCGTCGGCCGAGCGCAGCTCGACGCGGATCGCGATGAACGGCGGCACGCGGACGGTCGATGGGCTGAGCTTGCCGCCGCTGCCGGTGATCGATGCCTGGGAGCTGGCCGGGATCTCGTCGCCGGCGCCGCCCTCCTGCTCCTCCGGTGAGGTCGCAGGCGGCGTCGCGCCGCCGCCCTCGGCCTCTCCACCTGTCTCGGTGCCGGCGGTCTCGGTCGGGGTCTCAACGGGCGTCGTCTCGGTCGCGGTCGTCTCGACCTGCTCGGTCGTCGAGCCCGCGCCCGTCCCGGTCGTCCCGCCGTCGTCCTCGTCGTCGCCGCAGGCCGCCAGGCCGAGCGCGAGGACGGTCGCCAACAGGGCCGCTGAGCACTTCGAGATCCCTAGCATGCGGCGAACCGTAGCCATGGCCACGGAAGGCCTCGTCACCCGACGCTGTGCGTCTCGCCCGGCTCGAGGATCACGACCGACGAGCTCGTGCGGTCCTCCACGTCGCGCTTGAACGCCGCGGCGTCGGCCTCGATCGGCGGGAACGTGTCGTAGTGGCACGGGATCACGGTGCGCGCTCCGACCAGCTCGGCAGCGACGACCGCGTCGTGGCGGTCCATCGTGTAGTGGCCGCCGATGTTCATCAGCGCGACATCGAGGTCGTCGCGCCGGCCTGGCAGCGCCAGGTCGGAGAACAGGCAGGTGTCGCCGAGGTGGTAGACGGTCGCGTCGCCGAGCCGTACGACGAGGCCGGCCGCCACGTGCGGCGTGCCGTCCGGCGTCACCGCGGTGTGCCACGCCGGCACCCAGCGGACCCAGCCGCCGGGCAGCTCGATCGTGCCGCCGAGGTTGGGGTCGGCGACGTTCTCCACGCCCTTGCCGGCGATCTCGTTCGCCAGCTCCGGCACGGCGGCGACCAGCGCCCCCGTCCGCTTCGCGATCTCAACGGTGTCGCCGTAGTGGTCGGCGTGGCCGTGGGTCAGCAGGATGTGCGTCGGATCGAGCTCGGCGGCCTGCGCACCGGCCTTGGGGTTGCCGGTCAGGAACGGATCGATCAGGACCCGCGCGTCTCCCTCTGTCAGCTCGAAGCAGGACTGCCCCAGAAAGCGAATCTCCATGCCGTCTCCTCCTCGTCTAGTCGTTGCCTGCGTCCGCCGCCGGGCCGAGCTCGAGCTCGCGCGCCAGCTCCCAGCCGACCGCGACGCCGACCAGCATCCCGAGGCGCGACTCCTCGGCCATCAGGCCGCTGATCGCCGCCATCCGGTCGGCGGGATCCTCGTGGCTCGCCGCCTCGCGGATCTGCTGGGCCTGGACGGTGTCCATCAGACCGCCGCTGCTGGCGAGGACCTCGTCGAGCACCCGCTGCAGCTGCGGCGCCGCGCGCGCCAGCCGCGCCTCGGCGGCGCGGAAGCGCTCCGGGTCGCTGAGCGCGACGACCGCCGCGTCCAACTCGGCGTCGCTGTAGGTGCGCTCGGCGTCGGCCATCGGCGTCCGATCATAGGCCGGCGACGCCGGTCCGCCAGTCAGCGCCGGGCGAGGACGGGCAGCACCAGGCCGAGCAGCGCTCCGGCTGCCGCCCCGACGATCCCGGCGACGAAGCTGGCCTCGGCTACGGCGAGCGGCAGCAGCATCAGCACCGCGGCGAACACCGCGACGCCGATCAGGTCGTTGCCGCGCTCGTCGCCGCGCCGCGCCGCGCGCCGGTCGTCGACCAGCCAGGCGCACAGCAGGCCGAGCGCCGCGCCGTTGGCCCCGAGGACCCAGTAGCCGACGTTGAGGTCCTCGAACGGCGGCGCGAGGTCGACCGCGACCGCCGCCGCCGATCCGGCCGCCCCCGCCAGCAGGAAGACGAGCAGCGGCGCGAGCACGCCGAAGCGCCGCTCGAGCAGGGTGCCGAAGACCCCGACGGCCACCAGCGCGACGAACTGGTAGGCGAGGCTGTCATGGACGAACGGCGCGGTCACGTAGCGCCACGGGGCGTCGTCGAGCGGCAGCCAGATGCCGCCGACGTCGTCGAGCCCGACCTGGTCGCTGGCGAGCACGAGCGTCAGCGCGAGCGACAGCGCGATCAGCAGCATCGTCGCGATCGGTCGCCGGTCGGGCGCGATCCCCTCGATCTCGTCGGCGCGTATCCGCGACAGGCGCGACCGGCGGCGCCGCTTGCGCTGCGGACCGCCCTCCTCGTCGCGCTCGATCTTCGGCGCCCGCTTGCGGATCCGCTGGCCGCAGTACGGGCACTCGGTGACGTACGGGCTGACCTCCGACCCGCAGTTCCGGCACACCACGAAGAGGTCCGGCTGACTCACCTTTCTGACGATACTGCGCGCAACCGGTCTGGCCGTCAGCTCTCCAACGGCGCCGACGGCGACGTCTTCTGGACGATCTCTCCAACCACCTCTCGTAGGTCACGGTTGGCCTCGTAGACGATCAGCTGGCGCGAGCCGCCGTTGCCGTGCTCGATCAGGTCCTCGATCGCCGCGAGCTCGTCGCCGGAGCCGAGGTCCTCGGCATGGCCGCGCAGGCGGTCGACGAGCCGCCGCGCGAGCGCCTTGGTGCTGACGCGGTCGCGGCTCGGCAGGTCGATCAGCTCGCCGTCGAGGCCGTGGCGGGCGGCGAACCACTTGTTCTCGTCGAGCATCTCGAACGGGTAGCGCGACAGCCGCTCACCCGCCTCGAAGTGCTCGCCGAGCTCCTTCGCCATCGCCTGGACCAGCGCCGTCAGCGCGAGCGTGTGCTCGAGCCGCGTCTGGGAGTCCAT
>DATABV010000029.1:0-6481 GCA_036259395.1 Thermoleophilaceae bacterium
GGGATGACGCGGGCGCGGCGCGAGCTGACGCTGACCCACGCGCGGACGCGGGCGCTGTACGGGGGGCGGGAGTGGAACGTGCCGAGCCGCTTCCTGGCGGAGATCCCGGTCGAGCTGACCGACGCGGAGGAGCAGGTGGGCGCACGCGAGCGGGCGACTACCTGGAGCTCGAGCGGCGGTGGTACGCCGGGGATTGGGCATCCCGGCTCCACTTGGGAATCGTTGCGCCGGGACCCCCAATCCCCGGCTAAGCGGGAGCCGGTTTCCTCCGGCATCCATTTCAGCGTCGGCGAGGACGTCGTGCACGCCAAGTTCGGCGACGGGGTGGTCACGGACGTGGAGCCAGGCGGGCTGGTGGTCGTGCGCTTCGCCGGAGGCGCCGGAGAAAAGAAGCTGATGGCCGACTATGCGCCGCTCAAGCGAAAGGGGGACTGATGGCTGCGGAGATCATCGACGGGAAGGCAGTGGCCGCCGCGGTGCGGGAGCGGGTCGCCCACGAGGTGGAGGAGCTGCGGGCGGTCGGCGTCACGCCGGGGCTCGCGACGATCCTCGTCGGCGACGACCCCGCGTCCGCGGTCTACGTGCGGATGAAGCGCGAGGACTGCGCCGAGGTCGGGATCGAGTCCTTCCACCACGAGCCCGGCGGCGACGTCTCCCAGGACGACCTCGCGGACCTGATCGCCGGCCTCAATGCCGACAGCCGGGTCCACGGCATCCTGCTCCAGCTGCCGCTGCCCGACCACCTCGACCAGGACGCGCTGATCCCGCTGATCGATCGCTTCAAGGACGTCGATGGGCTGACCTCCGCGAACGCCGGCCTGCTCGCGCAGGACCGCGAGGAGGCGCTGGTGCCGTGCACGCCGGCGGGCGTGATGGAGCTGCTCGCGCATGCCGGCGTCGAGCTCGAGGGCGCCCGCGTCGCGGTGATCGGCCGCTCGATCCTCGTCGGCAAGCCGGTCGCGGCGCTGCTGCTGGCGGCCAACGCCACCGTCACCCACTGCCACTCGCGGACGCGCGATCTCGCCGCGGTCTGCCGCGAGTCCGACGTGATCGTCGCGGCCGTCGGCCGGCCGAGCACCGTGACGGCGGACATGGTCCGCGACGGAGCGGTCGTGATCGACGTCGGCACCAATCGCGTCGACGACCGGCTCGTCGGCGACGTCGACTTCGATGCGGTGCGGTCGAAGGCGCGCGCGATCACCCCGGTCCCCGGTGGCGTCGGCCCGATGACGCGCGCGATGCTGCTCGCCAACACCGTCCGGGCGGCGCGCGCGCAGACGGCTGCCGCTATCCGCCAATAGGCTGCGGTCAGGCGATGAACCTGCAGCGACTCAGGGTGGGGGAGTGGATTCTCGGCGTGTCCGGCGCCGTGCTGCTGATCTCGCTCTTCTTGCCGTGGTGGAGCCTGGACGGCGACTGGATCGACCTCGGGCCGGGCGGGCCCGTCGAGGGGGCCGATCAGGGCCCAGGGGTCGAGACGACATGGAGCGCCTGGCAGGTGCTCTCGGTCGCCGACGTCCTGCTCGCCCTGCTCGGCCTGCTTGCCATAGTCGTCTGGACGATCGTCGCGCGGGCGAGCGCGGCCGGTCCGGGCATCACCGGCGAGGCCCTGCTGGCCCCGTTCGCGGTCGTGATGTCGATCGTCGTGCTCGTCCAGGTGCTGGGCACGCCGGGCGCGCTCGAGGCCCCGCCGCCCTTCGACCCGACGGTCGAGTACGGCGCCTGGCTCGGGCTGCTGTCGACGCTCGGCGTGCTCGCAGGGGTGCTCGTCGGGATGCGCGACGAGCGGCTCAGCCGGCCCGGCGAGCTGACCGACCAGACTGGCGCGCCAGTGTCGGCGCCGGTCGCTGTCGAGACGCTGCCCGGCCCGCCGCCCGCCTGATAGAGGCGCCGGAGCGGCTGCGCCCTAGAATCGCCGCTCGATGATCGACCGCGAGCAGGTACTCCACGTCGCGCGCCTGGCGCGCCTGCGCCTCGACGAGGGCGAGGTCGAGGCGATGACGGGCGAGCTCTCCTCGGTGCTCGACCACATCGAGAAGATCGGCGAGCTCGACCTCGACGATGTCGCACCGACGACCCACGTAGTCGCGCTCGAGAACGTCCTGCGCCCCGACGAGCCGCGCCCGAGCCTGGCTCGTGACGCCGCGCTCGCCGAGGCGCCCGACAGCGACGGCAGCGGCTTCCGCGTCCCGAGCCCGGGCGCATGAGCGACGTTGTCGACCTGACGGCCGCCGCGGCGGCCGAGCGCGTGCGTGCCGGCGAGCTGTCGCCGCGCGAGCTCTGGGACGCCTACCGCGCCCGCGCTGCGGCCGACGAGCTGAACGCCTTCCTGTGGCTCGCCGACGAGGCGCCGGAGGTGAGCGTCGACGCCCCGCTCGGCGGCGTCCCGCTGGCCGTCAAGGACCTCTTCTGCACCGCGGGCGTGCCGAGCGCGGCGGCATCGCGGATCCTCGAGGGCTACCGCCCGCCCTACAGCGCGACGGCGGTCGAGCGGCTGACCGGCGCGGGCGCGCCGATGCTCGGCAAGACGAACATGGACGAGTTCGCGATGGGTTCTTCGAACGAGAACTCGGCGTTCGGGCCGGTCGAGAACCCCTGGGACCGCAGCAAGGTCCCCGGCGGCTCGTCCGGCGGCTCGGCGGCGGCGGTCGCCGCGGGCCTCGCCCCGTGGGCGATCGGCACCGACACGGGAGGATCGATTCGCCAGCCGGCCGCGCTCTGCGGGATCGTCGGGCTCAAGCCGACCTACGGATCGGTCTCGCGCTACGGGATGATCGCGTTCGCGTCGTCGCTCGACCAGGCCGGGCCGCTGACCCGCGACGTCACCGACGCGGCGCTGCTGCTGCGTCACATGGTCGGCCGCGACGACTGCGACTCGACCTCGACCGGGCATCCCGAGCAGATCGCGCTTCCGAGCGCCGAGCGGCTCGACGGGCTGCGCTTCGGCGTTCCGCCGGAGCTGACCGGCGACGGCCTCGAGCCTGGTGTGCGGGCGGTCTTCGAGGCGACGCTCGAGCGGATCGAGCAGCTCGGCGGCACGGTGCGGGAGGTCGGCTTGCCGCACTCCGGTCACGCGATCTCCGCCTACTACGTCATCGCGCCGGCCGAGGCGAGCGCCAACCTCGCCCGCTTCGACGGCGTCCGCTACGGCCACCGCGCGGCCGCCGACGACGGCCTGCGCTCGCTCTACGAGCAGACCCGCGAGGAGGGCTTCGGCACCGAGGTCAAGCGCCGCATCATGCTCGGCACCTACGCGCTCTCCTCGGGCTACTACGACGCCTACTACGGCCGCGCGCAGCGCGTGCGCACCAAGATCGCCGACGACTTCCGCACCGCCTTCGAGTCAGTCGACCTGATCGTCACGCCGACCTCGCCGACGGTCGCCTTCGGCCTCGGCGAGCGGACCGACGACCCGCTGGCGATGTACCTCTCCGACGTGCTGACGGTGCCGATGTCGCTCGCCGGCATCCCGGCGATCTCGACCCCCGGCGGACTGTCCGACGGCCTGCCGGTCGGGATCCAGCTCGCCGGTCCCGCCTACAGCGAGAACCGGATCCTCGACGCGGCCCACGCGCTCGAGCTGGCCACCGGGTTCGAGGGGGAGCGGGCACGTGCCTGACGTCACCTACGAGCCGGTGATCGGCCTCGAGATCCACGTCCAGCTCAAGACCCGGACGAAGATGTTCTGCGGCTGCGAGCTGTCGTTCGGGGAGCAGCCGAACACCCGCACCTGCCCGGTCTGCCTCGGGCTGCCGGGCACGCTGCCGGTCGTCAACGCCGAGGCGGTCCACTACGGGCTGATGATCGGCCTGGCGCTCGGCTGCGAGCTCGCGCCACGCTCGATCTTCCACCGCAAGAACTACTTCTATCCCGACCTGCCGAAGGGCTACCAGGTCTCCCAGTACGACATCCCGCTGGCGCGTGACGGCAAGCTCGGCGACGTCCGCATCCACCGCGTCCACCTCGAGGAGGACGCGGCCAAGCTCGTCCACGCCGGCGCGAGCGGCCGCATCCACTCCGCCGAGGCGAGCGTCGTCGACTTCAACCGCGGCGGGACGCCGCTGGTCGAGATCGTCTCCGAGCCCGACATCCGCTCGGCCGCCGAGGCCGCCGAGTGGCTGCGGCTGCTGCGCGTCACGCTGCGCCAGCTCGGCGTCTCGGACGTGAACATGGAGGAGGGGTCGCTGCGCTGTGACGCCAACGTCTCGCTGCGCCCGCGCGGCGAGGCGACGCTCGGCGTCAAGACCGAGCTCAAGAACATGAACTCGTTCCGCTTCATCGAGCGCGGGGTGGAGGCAGAGATCGAGCGCCAGGAGGCGATCCTGCGCGACGGCGGTCGGATCGAGCAGGAGACGCTCCACTACGACGTGCGCAGCGGCGCGATCAGCTCGCTGCGCTCGAAGGAGGAGGCGCACGACTACCGCTACTTCCCCGAGCCCGACCTCGTCCCGGTCGTGCCGACCGAGCAGATGGTGGAGCGCGCCCGCGCGGCGATCCCCGAGCTGCCGGCCGACCGCGCCGAGCGGCTCGGCCGCGAGCTCGGCCTGCCCACCGACCAGGCGAAGCTGCTCGCATTCCGGACCGACTTGGGCGACTTCTACGAGCGGGCGTTGGCGGCGGCGGACGGCGGCGACCCGCGCGCGATCGCCAACTGGACGTGCAACGAGCTGATGGCGACGCTCGGCGACGGACGCGAGCCGGGCGACTCGAAGCTGACCCCCGAGGCGCTCGCGACGCTGGTGGCGATGGTCGTCGCCAAGGACGTCTCGCAGTCCGCGGCCAAGGAGGTGCTCGCCAGGCTGGTCGCCGAGGGGGGCGATCCCGCCGCGATCGTCGAGTCGTCCGGTCTCGGGCGCGCCGACGAGGGCGAGCTGGCGGCGATCGTCGACCGCGCGATGGCCGACCAGGCCGACGCCGTCGAGAAGGTCCGCGCCGGCAACGACAAGGCGATCGGCGCGATCGTCGGCGCGATCATGCGCGAGACCAAGGGCCGCGCCGACGGCGGCGAGGTCCAGCGGCTGATCCGCGAGCGGTTGTGATCGCGGCGGTCGGCTAGCCTGCGCCACGGATGGCCTTGAACGTCGTCATCGCCGGCGGCGGCTTCGGTGGTCTGCACGCCGCTCGGCGACTCGAGCGCCGCTTGCCGCGCCACAGCGCGCGGATCACGCTCGTAACCGACCAGAACTTCCTGCTCTACACGCCGCTGCTGCCGGGCGCTGCGTCGGGTGCGCTCGAGCCGCGCCACGTCGTCGTGCCACTGCGCGAGGAGCTCGACTGGGCGGACATCCGGATCGCCCGCGTCACCGGCGCCGATCCGGTCGCCAAGACGCTGCGCATGACCCTGCTCGACGGCAGCGAGAGCGAGATGCGCTACGACCAGCTCGTCGTCTCGCTCGGCTCGGTGTCGCGCGTGCTCCCGATTCCGGGGCTCGCCGAGCACGGCGTCGGCTTCAAGACGCTGCCCGACGCGGTCGCACTGCGCAACCGCGCGGTGCTCCAGCTCGAGACCGCCGAGGCGATCGACGATCCCGAGCGGCGGCGCGAGTACCTGACCTTCGTCTACGTCGGCGCCGGCTACGCCGGCCTAGAGGGGATCGCCGAGCTGCAGGACTACGTCGCCGACGTGATCGACCGCTACCCGCGCTGCCGGCTCGACGGCACGCGCTGGATCCTCGTCGAGGCGACCGACCGCGTGATGCCTGAGATCCCGGCGAGCCTGGCCGAGTTCGCGACGCGCGAGCTGCGCGGGCGCGGAATCGAGATCCGCACCGGCACCCTGCTCGAGGAGGTCGGGGACGGCTGGGCGCGGCTGTCGACCGGCGAGACGGTGCCGACGCGGACCGTCTGCTGGACCGCCGGCGTCAAGCCGCCCGCCGTCGTCCGCGAGCTCGGGCTGCCGCTGACCGAGCACGGCCGGATCGATACCGACGCGACGTTGCGCGTCGCCGGTCAGCAGTGCGTCTGGGCGATCGGCGATGCCGCCGCGGTGCCCGACCCCGCCCACAAGGGCCAACGGCCGAGCCCGCCGACGGCCCAGCACGCGGTCCGCCAGGGCAAGGTCGTAGCCGACAACGTCGCCGCCACGCTGTCCGGGCGCTCGCTGCGCCGCTTCCGCTATCGGACGCTCGGCGTCTTCGTCGACATGGGACAGCACAAGGCGGTCGCGACGATGCTCGGTGTGCGCCTGCGCGGCTTCCCGGCGTGGTTCGCGGCCCGCACCTACCATCTGCTGATGATGCCGGGCACCGCTCGCCGGCTGCGCCTGATGGTCGACTGGACCGTCGGGCTGATGTTCGGACGGGCCTCCGCCGAGCTCGGTGCGCTCGGCCATCCGGAGGGGCTGGAGGCGCAGCTCGACCAGCCGTCCGATCCCGTTCCCGTCCCCGTTCGCCGCTCCGAGCCCACCGAGTGAGCACCGCGGCGACTGGCTACGCCTTCCGCGAAGGTCGCCAGCGCGACCTGCGCACGACGTTCGCGATCT
>DATABV010000030.1:0-12926 GCA_036259395.1 Thermoleophilaceae bacterium
GTTCCTCGGGCGCGTTCGCTGCACTCGGCTCCGGTCGGGCCACCCCGCAGCGCCTGCCGGTTACCGCTTAAGGCTGCTTCCTTCCGGACCTGACCTGGTTCGCGATCGCTCACCGCACGGGACCCGGCCATCGACGCCTCCAACTGGCGTACTGACCCCGAAGGCTGAACCCTCGAACGGGAATTCAGCCCCGCTAGAGCGGATTGCGGGTGCAGGGCACCGCTACCTCCCCGCCTAGCACGGTCCGCCGTCGATCCTAGCGCGGCGCCCGAGCCGGCGCGCCCATCGCCACCCGCCTAGAATCGACCGCCGAGGGCGCGTAGCTCAGTGGGAGAGCGCTCGCTTCACACGCGAGAGGTCGGTGGTTCGAAACCACCCGCGCCCATGCCGTCGGAAGAGCGCCTCGTCGGGTCGAGCGAGGGTTCGGCAACCGGCTCGCCCAGCGTCTCGCGACGAAGGAGCTCGTCGACGGCGTTCGGCTTGCCGGGACGGGCGTAGTGGTAGCCCTGGGCGTAGACGCAGCCGAGGTCGCGGAGGGCATCGGCCTGGGCGGTGGTCTCGACGCCCTCGGCGATGGCGCGGACGCCGAGCGCCTTGGCGAGCTGGAGGACCGACTCGACGATGGCGTGGTCCTCGCTGCGGGAGTTCATGCCGGAGACGAAGGAGCGGTCGATCTTGAGGACGTCGACGGGCAGCAGGTCGCGCAGGTTGCCCAGGGACGAGTAGCCGATGCCGAAGTCGTCGATCGCGAGGCCGACGCCGAGCTCGGCGAGCTCGCGCAGCGTCTCGAGAGCGACGTCGGGGTCGGCGATCACTGCGCTCTCGGTGACCTCGAGGCAGAGCCGCTGGGGCTCGATGCCGGCATCCGTGAACGCCGCGCGGACGACGCCGACGAGGTCGTCGGAGAGCAGCTGGCGCGCGGAGACGTTGACGGCCATCGTGAGGTCCGAGGCGCGCGAGCTGCCGTCCTCCTTCCAGCGCGCAACCTGGTTGCAGGCCTCGCGCAGCACCCACTCGCCGATCGGCAGGATCAGGCCGGTCCTCTCGGCGATGGGGATGAAGCGGTCGGGCGCGACGGTACCGAGCGTCGGATGGTCCCAGCGCACCAGGGCCTCGACGCCGACCATCTCGCCGCTGCGCAGGTCGACGGCGGGCTGGTAGTCGAGCCGCAGCTGACCGCGCTCGACGGCGTCGCGTAGGCCGGTCTCGAGCTCGAGGCGCTCGACGACCCGCTGGCGCATCGTCTCGTCGAAGAACTCGGCGCGCGCCTTGCCGAGCTCCTTGGCGCGGTACATCGCGGCATCGGCGTCGGCGAGCAGCGCCTCGGCCGTCTCCTCGCCCCTGCTGAGCTTGATCCCGAGGCTCGCGGTGACGAAGCGCGACTCTCCCTGGACCACGAACGGCGCCCGCAGCACGCTTCCGAGTCGCTCGGCGATCCGGCGCGCATGACGCTCGTCGTCGACGTTCTCGAAGCAGAAGGTGAACTCGTCGCCGCCGAAGCGGGCGACGAGGTCGGTTGGACGCAGCACTCGGCGCAACCGCTCGGCGACGGCGATCAACAGCTGGTCGCCGGCCTCGTGGCCGAGCGAGTCGTTGATCAGCTTGAAGTCGTCGATGTCGAGGAAGGTGACCGCGAGGCGACCGTCGCCGGCGCGCGCGTCGCTCAACGCCCTGCCGAGTCGGCGCCCGAAGAGCGAGCGGTTCGGCAGTCCGGTGAGCGGATCGTGGTTCGCGCGGTGGGTCAGCTGGCTCTCCGCCTGCTTGCGGCGTGAGATGTCGACGAACTGGCAGATCCAATATGGCTCTGCCTCGTCGACGAACGTGTGCTGCCAGAGGCACCATCCGACGGTGCCGTCGGCGTGCCTGAAGCGATGCTCCTCCTCGCCGTCGGCCTCCGTCGGACGCCAGGGCTCTTTGGAGCCCGAGATGTCGTCGAGCGACATTTCGAGCAGCTGCTCGCACGGGCGGCCGGTGAGGTCGGCGAGGCGGCGGTTCGCGCGGCGGAAGCGCCCGGCGGCGTCGACGAGCGCCATCCCGATCGGGGCGTCGTCGAACGCCGAGCGGAAGCGCTCCTCGCTGGCGAGCGTGTCCCGGAGGGCGCGTGCGTTCTGGGCGCGCAGGTCCTCGTTCATGCGCCAGGTCGTGATGTTCGCGAGGCCCAGCAGCGCGATGAATCCGCCGTGGATCCCCGCCCACTCCCACGGGTTCCCCCAGGCGCCCGAGTGGTTGTAGACGGAGGTCGGATCGAGGACTCCGGCGAGCCCGTGGTGGACCACCACGTAGGCGACGCCGAGCAGGTACGGGAACCACTCCTCGTAGATCGAGAGGACGGCGACCATCACGAAGAAGTAGAAGTGCGCCTCGATCTGCCCATCCCAGAGGTGGACCAGCACCGCCGAGGAGGTGAGCAGCCCGATCGCAACGACTCCGGTGCGCACGCGGCGGCCGAGGCGCGGCGTGCCCGCCGCGATCGCGCAGGCGGTGATCGGCGTGATCTCGAAGAGCGAGTGGCCGATGCTGTTTCCGCGCGCCAGCGCGAAGAGGCCGAGGCCGATCGCGTTGAGCCAGACCAGCCAGACCATCGCGCGGTGGCGGCGTGCCCAGTCGGCCTCCGGCAGCGACCTGCCGTGCGGCAGCAGGCCGGTGAGGCGGCGAAGCCCGGACCTCGAGCGTTTCACGGCCTCAGAGGGAGCAGCACCGACGACCGACTCGCCTCCCACGGCGATGCTGCCACTAGTCATAGCGCCTATCTCGACAGAGACGGCGCTCGACTTGAGCGCGCGAGCGCGAGCCCCGCGAGGATCAGCAACGCGCCGAGGCCGAGGAACGCCAGATCCCAGCCCAGCGGCCCGCCGAGATCGTCGCGGACGTGGTGGATCCCGAGCAGCTGGTGATCGACCAGGCCCTCGACGAGGTTGAAGACGCCCCAACCGGCGAGCAGCATGCCGAAGTGGGCGCGCCAGGGCGGAGCCAGCTCGCCCCGCTGCCAGGCACGGACCGTGAGCAGCATGGCGACGACGACGAGGATCCAGGTCGCCGCGTGGAAGAGGCCATCGGCGAGCGTGTTCGCCTCGAGGCCGGCGACGGTGTCGGCGGGGTGGTCGCCGGTGTCGGTCAGCAGGTGGTGCCACTGGAGGATCTGGTGCATGACGATCCCGTCGACGAAGCCGCCAAGGCCGAGGCCCATCACGAAGGCGGGTGCCTTCGGCGGTGGGGCGGTTGGCGATGCGGCTTGGTCTAGCTGGCCCACGTCAGCTCGCCTACCCGCCTACGAGGCCCGTAATCGCCGGAGCCGGTTGCGCGAGCCGTGGAGCGCGCCTAGGGTCGCCGACATGCGAAACCTTCCACGCCTTGCCCTCCCGGTCTGCGTCCTCCTCGCCCTCGTCCCGGCCACGCTCGCCGAGGCCAAGCCGCCTCCCACAGGCAAGTACGACTGCGTGATCGGCTCGAACAGCATCCTCTTCGGCACGCTGGCGATCAAGAAGGGCGGCGAGTACGCCCATCGCGGCACCAACGGCACCTTCACCCACGGCAAGCGACAGCGGCAGGACGACACGGGCCTGCGCTTCTACACGCTCAAGTTCAAGCAGGGCGACCTCGGCGGAATGCGCGGCCGCTGGTACCGGGCGAAGGACGGGACGCCGAGCGGCGGACACGAGATCGCCCTGCGGAACCCTCGTGACGACTTCGAGAGCATCTACTGCACGAAGCGGAAGTGAGCCGCGCGAGGTAGGCGGGACAGTCCATGTTAGGGTGGCCTAATTCTTAGGGCGCCCTAACACGATCTCTTCGGGGCGCCTTCGAAACCCTCGAAAGGACTCCCGCCCCATGAAGACCACTCTCGCCGCGGCGATCGCGGCAGCGGCGCTCGCGCTCAGCGCAAGCACGGCCTCCGCGGCCGTGACCCTCGATTGGACGGTCGAGAACACGTTCTCGACCGGCTGCTCGGCTCCGCCGAGCCTCAACTGCACCTGGCTCGGCTACGTCACCAACCCGACTCCCTTCTCCGGCGCTCGCGGAACGGCGACGGCCGACCGCGGGGCGACGATCGCCGGACCCGACGGGGCCGCCGTGATCGCGGTCGGCGGCACCTCGCCACGCACCCCTGGCACGGACTTCACGTTCTCCTATCCCGCGGCCGGCGGGTCGCTCGCCGGCGGGGCGAGCGCCGCCGACTGGGCGGGCACGATGCAGTTCGCGGGCCGCGTGTCGTTCGTCTCCCCGACGCCGGTCCCGTCTGCCGGGCACGGATTCACGATCACGGTCGACGACCCGCGCGTCGTCCTGCGGGGCGACGGCACGGGATTCCTCTACGCGAGCGGCCTGAAGACGCAGGGCGCGCCGGGCAGCGCTCCGGTGGCCTACGGCGACGACCTCGCCGTCTTCGCGCTGGACCTCGATGGCGGCACGTCCGACCTCGATCCGACGGTGGCCCCGTATCCGCCCGCCGAGTGGCGGATCCACTCGGACGGCAGCCAGACGCTGAGCGGGATCGTGCCGTTGATCGAGAACGCCGGTCAGGCCTTCCCCGCGAGCCCGTACATCGCGGACAGCGGGCCGAACCGCGTGCCGAACATCTTCGGGAGCTTCGCGGTGACGATGGCGCCGGAGATCGGCGGCGGCCGCTCCCCCTCGGACCTGATGGGCCCCGCCGGGCCTTCCGGCCCGGCCGGCGCTCGGGGGCCTGCCGGTCCGACGGCCCCCGCGGGCAGGAACGTCACGATCGTCCGGCGCATCCAGGTCGTCAGGCTCGCCAAGGCGCCGTTCGGCAAGCCCGCCAAGCGCGTCCGCGTGCTGCGGAGGGGGAAGCTGGTCGCGCGCGGCAGGGCCAAGGGGAGGACGGTCCGAGTGAGGCTCCTCGAGGGCTCGACCAGGCGCCTCAGGGGCAGGTACGTGCTGCGGGTCGCCGGCGGCAAGCGCCGGGCCGTCGTACGGCTCGGCTAGCGCTCGGCTACTCGGCGCCGGTGCTCGGCTGCGGCGCGGTGAGCGCGTCGCTGGGAGCGCCGGCGCCGCCGGTCGCCCCATCGGGCGACGGAGTGCTGTCCGGCGACGGCGAAGTCGTCGGTGTGTCCGGCCCGGTGCCGGCGTCCGGGGTCGTGGCCGAGCCGGGGCTCGACGAGCTCGAGCCGGAAGTTCCGACGCCCGGTGTCTGCTCGCCGGGAACGGGCGGCGCGCTGCCCGGCCGGACGATCACGGTGCGGCCATCGTCGAGGCGGTAGACGGTCCCGACCGGCTCGCCCTGTCCGACGACCTCCTCGCCCGGCTGGAGCTGGATCGTGTTCGCCTCCTCGCCCGGCTTCGCGATCACCGAGTCGGCGGGGACCTGGGCCCCGGCCGAGCGCTCCTGGTCGTTCTGCTGCAGCACCGACGGCGCGAGATCGATCGAGGTCAGCGCGGCGAGCAGGAACGCGACCGCCAGCACGATGCCGAGGTCGAACAGGTTGACGAGGCCGTCGAGCGGGTCGCCGGCGCGGTCCTCGCGCGTGCGCGCGCGGGCGTTGACGCGAGGCGTCAAGCGCCCTCCGGGGCCGTCGGCGGAGTCGGCGAGGCGGGCAGCACGGCGGTCGTCGGAGCAACGCTCGACTGAGCGACCTCCGTCGCCGCGACCTTTGCCTCACCGGTCGGCGGCGCTTTCGGCGACGGCGGGATCGGGACGCCGGACAGGCCGGCGAGGACGTACTCGACGTCGGAGTAGTCCTGGGCGTAGAGGCGGTCGCGGACGAGCGAGACCGCGAAGGCGATCATGCCGACGAGCAGCCCCGCGACGGTGACGCTGAAGGCGACCCGCAGATCCTCGGTGAGGCGCTGGACGTCGCCCTCGGCAAGTGCCGCGAGCGCCGGCGAGAGCGGGATCAGCGTCCCCATCAGGCCGAGCGCCGGACCCATCCGGACGAGGATGCGCGTGCGCTCGAGGCGGCGCATCGAGCGGTAGTCGTACTCGGCCATCCGCTTCGCGATTCGATCCGGCGCGTCCGGCTTGCCACGCTGCTCGACGATCGCTGTCAGGGCCTCGGTCATCGGCCGGTTGTAGCCGAGGCCGCGGGCGAGGCTGAGCGCCGTCGCGTTGTCGCTCTTGGCGAGCGCGGCGCGGATCCCGTCGAGGCCCTGCTCGAGCCGCGAGAGCCCACGCCGCCGCCGCTTGCGCAGCTCGGCCAGCAGAGCGCCGAGCTCGACCACCACGACGACGACCGCCAGCATCGCGGCGATCAGGACCGGATAGCGCAGCGCGTCGGCTACGTCGAAGAGGATGTTCTCGATCGTCACTGGTTCGGCGCCTCGCTCTGCTCGTGGGGGTAAGCCGACATGTAGGGGGCGAATCTACCCAAAGGGTCAAGCGCCGCGTCGCGGCAGGCGCAGGCGCGGCAGGCGGCCCTGACGGGTCTCGATGCCTGCGCCGAGGCCCAGCAGGGCCAGCGCCCCGGCGACGCTGAGCGCCGCCTCCGGCACGCCACCCCCGTGGTTGGCCTCGTCGTCGCGCGGGTTGCCGTCCCGGGCGGCGCGGGCGGCCGACTCGAGGATGTTGCTCGGCGGGTCGCTCGCATCGGCCAGCAGGTTGCCCTCGACGGTCGTGCCCGACGACGTCGCGATGTCCGGCCGCTTCGGCGGGTCGGGGGTCAGCGTCGGCGGGCTGGTCGGGGGCGTGGGGGTCACCGGGGTCGAAGGTGCCGGCGGCGTGTAGGACGGCGTATACGACGGCGTGTAGGCAGCAGCCCCGTCCGAGCCTGTCGCGGCGCCGCTGTCCGGAGCCGCAGCGGCGCCATTGTCGCCGCCGCCCTCGCGGTTCTTGTCGCTCTCCCGCGGATCGCCAACCTGAATCGTGATCCCCCCGTCCCCTGCGCTGTGCTCCTCATCGGCGGCGGTGTACACCCCAACCGCGACCTTGTAGCGACCCGCCTTCTTGAAGCGGTGGGTGACGGTCTTGCCGGCGTCCTTGGACCCTACGCCCGGCTCGAAGGTCCAGTTGTACCGGTAGTTGCCCTCCGGCTCGACCTCGACGGTGAACTCCACCGACTCGCCAGCCTCGATCCTCGTGCGCGACGCGTCGACCTCGACCTCAACGTCGTCCTCGAGTTGGGTGAGCTCGAGCGCCGCACCGTCGAGCTCGAAGTAGTCACGTGCCTGGACATAGTCCACGCCCTCGCGCGGCGGCGCGCCGATGAACATGACCGCGCCCGTGTCGTCATCCGCGAAGATCCCGGGGGGCCACACCCCCTCGACCTGCTCGCGCGTCAACCTGACCTTGCCGGTCCCGTCGGCGCGGACGAACTCGACGGCGTCATAGCCGGACTGGACGCCGGCCTTCTCGAGAAGCGAGTAGATCGAGATGCCGTCCACGATCTGAACCGTGGTCATCGAGCCGTCCGGCTGGCGGACCTTGCGGGTTCCCTTGAGGTCATGGTCCGCCTCGGAGGCGATGAACGACGGGGCTCTCGTCCCGTCGGGCTTGACGATCGCCACGTCCACCCCCGGCGGACCGGCGAGCGCGGGCCAGCTGACCGCGACGACGAGCGCCGCGACGGCGAGCGCGAAACAGGAGGCCGGTCGAAGGACAGACGCCATCCGGGGCATGTTAGGCAAGCTCCACGAGCACGCGTCGCGCTTCCGCCATCAGGGAGCGGTGAAGGAGACGGTGAGGATCCCGAAGGGCTCGCCGGCCGCGTAGAAGCCGGCGAAGACGGACTGGCCGGCGTCGGCCGGGATCGTTGCCGGGACGTCCGCGTAGGTGACGGTCCCGCCGGCCGGCGCTTGGATCGACACGGGATGCAGGTCGACTAGGACGCCGCGCCGACCGTCGAAGCGGATCCCGTCGCTGCCGTGGAAGCGGAAGATCGCCCGCGACGCGCCGCGGGCCAGCTCGACCTCCGGCTCGACGGCGGCGAAGTCGATGCCATGCGCGCTGTGCCGGAAGCCCACGCCGCCGCCGAAGTAGACCGCCGCCCTACCGCTGGCCGGGTCGTACCAGCCGCTGCGGAACGGGAAGCCCGTGAAGGAGTAGACGAGCGGCGCCGAGGAGCCGGGGCGCACCTCCTGCGGTCCGTTGGCCGCCCCGCCGAGGACCGACGCGCCCTCGCCACCGTTTACGTACTGGATCCAGGACTCGCGCGGACGCCAGCCGAGCGTCGCGGTCGTGACGTCGAGCGCGCCAGGAGGACGCGTCGCCAGTGGCGGCTCGGTCTCGATCGGCCTGGAGTGCGGCGCGTCGACCGGGACGGCCCCGCCGCCCTGACCGCCGGGGGCGGGCGTGCGGGCGGGGTTTCGTGGCGATCGCGCTTCGAGGACGAGCCTGCCAATCGGTCCGGCGGCGATCTGCGACCGGCGGAGCTTGGCGCGTAGGAGGCGGGCGGCGCGCCCCGTCAGATGCAGCCTGGCGCCGACCAGCTTCGCCCTCGCCGCCGACGGATCGATTCTGGCCGCGCCCTTGCGCGGCCTTGCCGAGAAGACGACGATGCGTCTCTTCCCGGCTCGAGCGGTGAGCGCGGCCCGTGTGGGAGTCAGTCGCAGGCGGAGTGCACGCAGCGGCAGCGAGCGCCGGTCCGCCCCGAGCGGATGCCGCCGCCCAGCGTGACGGTCGCCGCCTGCCCGACGGCGAGGCTGCGGACCGGGAGCCGGAGCCGCTTCCCGCGCTTGGTGGCTGGAGAGATCGCGTGGACGTCGACGCCGGCGGTGGCGAGCAACTTGGCCGGCTTGGCCCCGCCGAGCGTCAGCGCGACGTGGCCGCTGCCGCTGGCGGCCGAGGCAGGACCGGCGCCGACGGTGGCGAGCAGCATCCCGATGAGCAGCGCGTTACGAGCTGAGGCAAGCATCGAGTTAGGGTACCCTAACTTCTAGTTTGAGCAGCGCCTGACCGTCCAAGCCAGGCGAGATGAAGCGCGGTATGGCGGCCCGCCGCCTCGATCGACGCGTCCACGCCCCAGACGTCAGCCAGGCGTTCGGGGTTGAGCGTCTCGAGCGGCGCCCCCGCCGCGACGGTCCGCCCCTGCGACATCACGACCACGCTGTCGGCTACGGCGGCGGCAAGCGAGAGGTCGTGCGCCACGAGCATCACGGCAAGGCCCTCGTCGGCGAGTCCGCGCAGCAGCTGAGCGACGGTGACCGTCGCCCCGAGATCCAGGTGCGAGGTCGGCTCGTCGGCGATCAGCACCGGAGCCTCCTGGGCGAGCGCGACGGCGATCTGGACACGCTGCAGCTCGCCGCCGGAGAGGGTCGTGAGCTTGCGATCGGCGAACTCGGCGACATCTGCGCGCTCGATCGCGGCGGCGACCGCCTCGCGGTCGCGACCCGCCGGTCGCTGCAGCGGCTTGACGTGCGGGGAGCGGCCGATCCGCACTGCCTCGGCGACCGTCACTCCGTCGGGCACGCGCGCCCGCTGGGGGATGAAGGCGCGCCGCAGCGCGAGCTTGCGGCCGCGCAGGCGAGCGAGGTCGTCGCCCATCCAGCGGACCGTGCCGGCGGCCGTCCCCTGCATGCCCGCGACGGCGCGCGCGAGGGTCGACTTGCCGGCGCCGTTGGGCCCGACAACCGCGACGAGCGTGCCCGCCTCGAGAGTCAGGTCGGCCGCGTGGACGATCGTCTTGTCGCCGATCGCGACCCGGACGCCGCGGGCCTCGAGCGCCGGCGCCGCCATCAGACGGCCCTCCGCAGCAGGAACAGGAACAGCGGCACGCCGATCGCGACCATGAACGGCCCCACCGGCAGCTCGATCGGCGCCTTGACCGTGCGCGCGAGCGTGTCGCCGGCGAGCAGCAGCGCGCTGCCGCCGAGCGCGGAGACCGGCAGCACGTAGGTGTGGCGCGACGTGCCGGAGGCGAGCCGCACGGCGTGCGGGACGACGAGGCCGAGGAACCCGAGCAGGCCGGCTAGCGAGGCGGCCGCCGCCGCGAGCAGCGCGGCGGCGACGCCCGCCAGCAGCCGGATCAGCCGCGGACGCGTCCCGAGCGAGGCCGCGACGTCGTCGCCGAGCGCGAGCCGGTCGAGCGGCTGCGCCAGGCTGATCGCCAGCGCGAAGCCGACGGCGAGGTAAGGCCAGACGACCCCGAGGTCCGACCAGCCGTCGGAGGTCAATCCGCCCGCGATGAAGAACAGCGCCGACTGGACGCGGTCGGGATAGGCGACGAGCACCGACGTCGTGCCGGCGCCGAACAGCGCGGCGATCGCGATCCCGGCGAGGATCAGCCGGCCGACGCCGCCGGCGTTCGGCCCCGCCCAGGCGATCGCGAAGACGAGGCCCGCCGCGAGCAGGCCAAAGGCCAGCGCGCCGAGCGGCAGCAGCGCGATCGAGCCGGGGAAGGCGATGAGGACCAGCACCGCGCCGAAGCCGGCGCCGCCGGTGACTCCGATCACGTCGGGCGAGGCGAGCGGGTTGCCGAGCGCTCCCTGCAGCAGCGCGCCGGCGACGCCGAGCGCCGCGCCGACGGCGACCGCCTCGACCGTCCGCGGCAGGCGCAGGTCGAGCACGATCTGGCGCAGCGGGCCCGGGTCCGCCTTGCCGGTCAGCGCGTCGATCACCGTGCCGAGCGGGATCTCGACCGCGCCGAGCGCCAGCGACGCCGCGAGGCCGCCGGCGACGGCCGCGATCAACGCGGCGCCGAGCGCCGCTCGGCGGAGCAGCACGCTCAGTTGCCCAGGTACGAGCGCCGCACCCGGCGGATCACGTCGGCGACGTCGGTGTTCGCCTGCAGCAGCGAGTTGTCGGTCGACACGAACAGGCGGCCGTTGCGAACCGCCTTGGAGTCCTTCCATGCCGGGTTCGAGCGCAGGAACCTCGAGACCGCCGGGATGTCGTCGGAGTTCGCGTGCGGAACGGCGACGATCACGTCGGGGTCTGCGGCGAGGATCGTCTCGTCGGAGATCCGCGCGAAGCCACTCCTGCTCGTCACCCCACCGGTGACCAGCCTCGCGCCCGCCTTGCGGACGATGTCCCCGCCCCAGCTGTTTGGCAGCATCGCGAACGGCGTCCGGCCGACGCCGAGCACGACCAGCGTGCGCGGGCGCCTGCGGATGCCTCGCCGCGCGTCGTGCACCTGCCGTCGCAGGCGCGCCGCGAGCATGCGCGCACTCTCGGCACGGCCGACGAGCTCGCCGATCCGCTTCGTCGTCGCGTAGGCCTGCGCGACGTTCGCGGGGTCGGCCTCGACGACGCGGATCTCGAGGTCGCGCATCGTCTTGGCGCCCTTCCTCCAGGTCGGTGACGAGAGCACCAGCTGCGGGTTGCGAAGCGCGAGCTCCTCCATGTTCGGCCCGTTCGGATGCGAGAGCGTGAGCCGCGCGACGCCTTCGAGGTTCGAGGCGAAGCGCTCCTTCCCGCCGAGCGTCTCGCCGATCGCGACCGGCCTGACGCCGAGACCGGCGAGCGTGTTGGCGGCGAATGGGGTCAGCGCGACGATCCGCTTGGGACTCGCGTGCGCTGCGGGGCTCGAGGCGAGCGCCACGACGGATACGAGGGCGACGGAGAGGATCCTTGCTGTGCTCATATCGAGTTAGGGTACCCAAACTTAGGCTCCCCTAAGTCATTGCTTGGTCAAATCCCACCGCGCCAGATACGAGGAAGTCCTACTATCTAGGTTCCACCTACCTCGAGGAGCAGTTGATGCCGCCGGTCGACGACGCCGCCACAGCGACCACCCCAGACGCGCCTGACCTCGCCCGCTGGCGCAAGGCCTACGAGCGCACGCCCGAGCGCGACGCGCTCTTCACGACGCTCTCCGGCGAGCCGATCGCGCCGCTCTACACGCCCGACGACCTGCCCGAGGATGCCGAGCAGCGGATCGGGCTGCCGGGCCAGTTCCCCTACACGCGCGGCGTCTACCCGTCGATGTACCGCGGCCGGCTCTGGACGATGCGCCAGTTCGCCGGCTTCGGCACGGCCGAGGAGACCAACGAGCGCTTCCACTACCTGCTCGATCACGGCCAGACCGGCCTCTCGACGGCCTTCGACATGCCGTCGCTGATGGGCCACGACTCCGATGCCGAGCTGAGCCTCGGCGAGGTCGGGCGCGAGGGCGTCGCGATCGACACCCCGGAGGACATGGAGACGCTCTTCTCCGGCATCCCGCTCGGCGAGGTCTCGGTCTCGATGACCGTCAACGCGCCGGCGGCGATCATGCTCGCCTTCTTCGTCGTCGCGGCCGAGCGCCAGGGCGTGCCGCGCGAGCGGCTGTCCGGGACGATCCAGACCGACATCCTCAAGGAGTACATCGCCCAGAAGGAGTGGTGCTTCCCGGTCGAGCCGGCGATGCGGATCGTCACCGACATGGTCGAGTGGTGCACCGCCGAGCTGCCGCGCTGGCACCCGATCTCGATCTCCGGCTACCACATCCGCGAGGCCGGAGCGACAGCGGCGCAGGAGCTCGCGTTCACGCTCAAGAACGGCTTCACCTACGTCGAGCGGGCGATCGAGCGCGGCGTCGACGTCGACGCGTTCGCGCCGCGGCTGAGCTTCTTCTTCAACGCCCAGATCGACTTCTTCGAGGAGATCGCGAAGTACCGCGCGGCGCGCCGAATCTGGGCGACCGAGATGCGCGACACCTACGGCGCGAAGGATCCGCGCTCCCTGCTTATGCGCTTCCACACCCAGACCGCGGGCGTCTCGCTGACCGCGCAGCAGCCGCTCAACAACATCGTGCGCACGGCGATCGAGGCGCTCGCCGGCGTGCTCGGCGGCACCCAGTCGCTGCACACCAACTCCTACGACGAGGCGCTCGCGCTGCCGACCGAGGAGGCGGTGCGCGTCGCGCTGCGCACCCAGCAGATCATCGCCGGCGAGACGGGCGTCACGAACACCGCCGACCCGCTCGGCGGCTCCTACTTCGTCGAGGCGCTGACCGACCGGATGGAGCAGCAGGCGCGACGTTACTTCCGCCGCATCGACGAGCTCGGCGGGATGGTCGAGGCCGTCCGCACCGGCTTTCCGCAGCGTGAGATCGCCG
>DATABV010000031.1:0-21530 GCA_036259395.1 Thermoleophilaceae bacterium
CGACCATCCTGCTCGACTACGCGCAGCACCTCGCTATCCGCGTCGTGGACGGGATGACAGTCCATGAGGACCGCATGCGCGAGAACCTCAACCTGACGCACGGGGCGCTCTACTCCCAGCGGGCGCTGCTCGCGCTCGTGGAGAGCGGCCGCTCGCGCGACGACGCCTACCGCATCGTCCAGGAGAACGCCCAGCGCGCCTGGGACGAGGGCATCGAGTTTCGCAATCTGCTCGCCGGCGCCGGGCTCGAGCGCTTCGCCACCGAGCTGCGCCACCTCCAGCGCACCGAGGTGCTCGAGGCGCGCGAGCCGTTCCGCGCCGGCCAGAAGGGCTCGTCGGCGATGCCGCACAAGCGCAACCCGATCGTCTCCGAGCGGATCACCGGCATCGCCCGGCTGCTGCGCGGCTACGCCCAGGCCGGGCTCGAGGACGTCGCGCTCTGGCACGAGCGCGACATCTCCCACTCCTCGGTCGAGCGCGTCGCCCTGCCCGACGCGACGATCCTGCTCGACTACGCCCACCACCTCGCGACCCGCGTCGTCGAGGGGATGGTCGTCAACGCCGATCGGATGCGCGCCAACATCGACCTCACCCACGGCGCGCTCTTCTCCCAGCGCGCGCTGCTCGCGCTCGTCGAGTCCGGCCGCTCGCGCGACGACGCCTACCGAATCGTCCAGGAGAACGCCCAGCACGCCTGGGACGAAGGGATCGAGTTCCGCGACCTGCTCGCGGAGGCCGCGCCCGAGCTCGACCTCGACGCGATCTTCGACCCGACCGCCTTCACCCGCCACGCCGCCGACATCGTCGCCCGGCTAGACAGCCTCGACTGACCGGGGCCGCCGGCCTCACTGGTAGCCTCGCGGGAGTGACGGAAGCCGCCGCGCTCGCAGACCTCCAGCCCGTTGCCCAGGGGAAGGTCCGCGACATCTACGCGGTCGGCGAGGACCGGCTGCTGCTGGTCACCTCGGACCGCATCTCGACCTACGACGCGGTCCATCCGACGCCGATCCCGGATAAGGGAAAGGTGCTGACGGGGCTGTCGTGCTTCTGGTTCGATCGGACCGAGCAGATCGTCCCCAACCACCTCGTCTCCTATACCGAGGTGCCGGACGAGGTGCGTGGGCGCGGCCTGCTCGTCGAGCGACTCGAGATGGCCCAGGTCGAGTGCGTCGTGCGCGGCTACATCACCGGCTCGGGTTGGAAGGACTACCAGGCGAGCGGCGCGGTCTGCGGGATCGAGCTGCCGTCGGGGCTGCAGGAGTCCGAGCAGCTGCCCGAGCCGATCTTCACGCCGGCGACGAAGGCCGCGGTCGGCGACCACGACGAGAACGTCGACTTCGACCGCGCCGCCGAGATCCTCGGCGACCGCCCGCTGCTCGAGGAGCTGCGGCGGCTGTCGCTGGCGCTCTACGAGTTCGGCGCCGCGCACGCGCGCGAGCGCGGGATCATCCTTGCCGACACCAAGTTCGAGTTCGGGCGACGTCCCGACGGGACGATCGTGCTCGCCGACGAGGTGCTGACCCCCGACTCCTCTCGCTTCTGGCCCGCCGACGGCTACGAGCCCGGCCGCGGCCAGCCGAGCTTCGACAAGCAGTTCGTCCGCGACTGGGCCTCCGGCTCGGGCTGGGACAAGTCGCCGCCCGCCCCCGCGATCCCCGACGACGTGATCGCCGGCACGCGCGAGCGCTACGTCGAGGCGTACGAGCGGATCGCCGACGAGCCGTTCTCGGCCTGGCTGGAGCGCAGCCGGAGCGCTGGGTGAGGGCGCGCGTCCTGATCCGCCCCAAGGAGGGCATCCTCGATCCCCAGGGCCAGGCGGTCGAGCGGGCGCTGCCGGCGCTCGGCTTCGAGGGCGTTGCGAACGTCCACGTCGGCCGGCTGGTCGAGCTCGACGTCGACAGCGTCGACGCGGTCCCCGAGATGTGCGAGCGGCTGCTGGCGAACCCGCTCATCGAGGACTACGAAGTTCTCGCGGTCGAGTGAAGTTCGGCGTCGTCAGGTTTCCCGGCTCCTGCGACGAGGTCGACGCGCTGCTTGCCTGCGAGCAGCAGGGCGAGGCCGAGATCCTCTGGCACGGCGACCGCGACCTGAAGGGCGTCGACGCCGTCGTGATCCCGGGCGGCTTCAGCTACGGCGACTACCTGCGCGTGGGCGCAATCGCGCGCTTCTCGCCGGTGATGGAGGCGGTCGCGGAGTTCGCCCGTGACGGCGGACCGGTGCTGGGCATCTGCAACGGCTTCCAGGTGCTCTGCGAGGCGGGGCTGCTGCCCGGCGCGCTGCTGCCGAACACCGAGCTGCGCTTCCTCTGCCGCCAGGTCGACGTGCGGGTCGTCAACCCTGACACCCCCTTCACGCGCGCGTGCGATGTCGACCAGACCCTCTCGATCCCGGTCAAGCACACCACCGGGCGCTACTACGCGCCTGACGCGACGATCGCCGAGATGGAGGACGTCGGTCAGGTCGTCTTCCGCTACGCCGAGAGCTGGAACCCGAACGGGTCGGTGCGCGACATCGCCGGCGTCTGCAACCGCGAGCGCAACGTCGTCGGCCTGATGCCCCACCCCGAGCACGCCGTCGATCCGCTGACCGGCTCTGCCGACGGGGCCTGCCTGTTCGCCTCCGCGGCGCAGATGGTGGCCGCGTGAGCACCGAGGCTTCCGCGCCGGACCTGCGCGCAGAGGCACGCGCCCTCGGTCTCACCGACTCCGAGTACGACCTGATCGGCGCCAAGCTCGGCCGCCCGCCGAACGGGCTGGAGCTGGCGGTGTTCTCGCTGATGTGGTCGGAGCACTGCGCCTACAAGCACTCCAAGAAGCTGCTCGGCCGGCTGCCGGTCGAGGGTCCGCACCTGCTGATGGGACCGGGCGAGAACGCGGGCGCGGTCGACGTCGGCGACGGGCTGGCGATCGCCTTCAAGGTCGAGTCGCACAACCACCCGAGCGCGGTCGAGCCGTTCCAGGGGGCCGCCACCGGCGTCGGCGGCATCATGCGCGACATCTTCGCCGTCGGCGCCCGGCCGATCGCCGTCCTCGACTCGCTGCGCTTCGGCGAGCTCGACTCGCCGCGCTCGCGCTACCTGCTCGACGGGGCGGTGTCGGGGATCGGCCACTACGGCAACTCGATCGGCGTCGCGACCGTCGGCGGCGAGGTCTACTTCGAGGGTCCCTACGAGCAGAACTGCCTCGTCAACGCGATGTGCCTCGGGATCGCCCCGCAGGAGCGCCTGACGCGCAGCGCCGCGGCGGGCGTCGGCAACCACCTCGTGCTGATGGGTGCGCGCACCGGACGCGACGGGATCGGCGGCGCCTCGGTGCTGGCGAGCGCCGAGCTCGACAGCGAGGACGCCGACAAGCGGCCGACCGTCCAGATCGGCGACCCGTTCGAGGAGAAGAAGGTGATGGAGGCCTGCCTCGAGCTGCTCGACCGCGAGCTGCTCGCCTCGCTGCAGGACCTCGGCGCGGCCGGCCTGTCGTCGTCCTCGTCCGAGATGGCGTCGAAGGGCGAGGTCGGGCTCGACATCGACGTCTCGAGGGTGCCGCTGCGCGAGGCCGACATGGAGCCGTTCGAGATCATGGTCTCCGAGTCCCAGGAGCGGATGCTGGCCGTCGTCGAGCCGGAGCAGCTCGCCGCGGTCGAGGCGGTCTGCGAGCGCTGGGAGGTCCGCTGCACCGTGATCGGGTCGGTGACCGACAGCCGCCACCTGCGCGTCTTCGACGGCGACGAGCTGGTCGGCGACATGCCGGTCGACGCGCTCGTCGATGACTGCCCGCTCTACGACCTCGCACCCGAGCAGCCCGTCGAGCAGATCTATCCCGCGCCGCGCCGCACGCTGGCGCCGAGCGACGACCTCGCCGAGAACCTGCTCGCGCTGCTCGGCTCCTCGAACGTCGCCTCGCGCCGCCCGCTGTTCGAGCAGTACGACTCGCTCGTCCAGTCGCGCACGGTGCGCCGTCCGGAGGCCGCCGATGCTGCGGTGCTCCAGCTCAAGCACGACACCGGCGGCGGGTCGAGCGCGATCGCCGTCTCGATCGACGGCAACGGCCGCCGCGTCGCCTGCGACCCCTACTGGGGCACCGTCGAGGCGGTGCTCGAGTGCGCGTCGAACCTTGCCTGCGTCGGTGCCGAGCCGCTCGGCCTGACCAACTGCCTCAACTTCGGCAACCCCGAGAAGCCGCACATCGCCTGGCAGCTCTCGCGCTCGGTCGACGGCATGGCCGACGCGCTGCACCAGCTCGGCGTCCCGGTCGTCGGCGGCAACGTCTCGCTCTACAACCAGTCCGGCGACGGCCCGATCTATCCGACCCCGGTCGTCGGCATGGTCGGCCTCGTCCCCGATGCCGCGCGCGCCGCGGCGGTCGGTCTCGGCTTCCGCGAGGAGGGCCACACGATCGCGATGGTCGGCACGCCGCAGCCCTCGCTCGCCGGCTCCGAGCTCGCCAAGCTGCGCGGCGAGCCGCTGCCCACCTCGCTGCCGGAGATCGACTTGGCCGCAGCCAAGCGCGCCCAGGAGGCGGTCCGCGATGCCGTCCGCGCGGGCGGCCTCGCCTCCGTCCACGACATCGCGGAGGGCGGCTTCCTCGTCGCGATCGCGGAGTGCTGCCTCGCCGGCGACATCGGCGCCCGGCTCGACTTCGGCTCTGCCGACGTCGATTGGGCAGCGCTTGAGCCGTACCTGTTCGGCGAGGGTGTTGGCGGCTTCGTGGTCTCGGGCGAGCGCGAGGCGATCGACCGCCTGGCCGAGCGGGTTCCCACGGATGTCTTCGGCAAGGTCGGCGGCGACGCGCTCTGGGTCGGCCTTGGCGGCTCGGCGCCGCGGGTCCCGCTCGCGCGCCTGCACGCCGCTCACGGAGCGCTCGCCGCGGCGTTCCCCTAGCGCTCGTTCGCGCGGGCTCCGCTACGCCGCGGCGGTCAGGCGGCGAGCGCCCGCCCGAGCGACGTCGAGGATCGCCTCGACCACCTGCTCGCGCGGCACGTCGCGATGCTGGTACCACCACGCCGCGAAGGCGCGGATCGCAGTCGCCGTGAGGTCGAGGTGCGGGTCCTGTCGCAGGCGCTTGCCCGGGGTCGCAAGCAGCTCGGCGAGCGCCGCCGCGCGCTGCTCGGACAGGCGCTCGTGGACCGCGATCAGGGCCGGCTCGGCGGGCGGATCGCGCAGCAGCAGCCGCCACGCCGCCGGGCGCTCGGCGAGGAAGCCGAGATAGGCCTCGACGCCCGGCCGTAGCCGCGATGCGCCCGGGCGGGTCGGAACTGCGTCGCGCACCCGCTCGATCAGGTCGCGCGTCTCGGCTTCGACGATCGCCTCGTAGAGCTGGGCCTTGGAGCCGAAGTGGTGGTAGAGCACAGACTTGGCGATCCCCGCCCGCTCACCGATGTCGGCGATCGAGGTCGCGTGGTAGCCGCGCTCGGCGAACAGCTCCCGGCCCGCGGCCAGGACGCGCTCGCCGCCGGCCTCCTCTGGGCGGACCTTGGCTCGGCGCGGCATCGCCCGAGGATATCGACCGTGCGGTCGAAACACTGCTACGGTTTTAGACCGGCCGGTCTAAACCAACTCGGATGGAGTGACATGGCAAGTGCGAGGACGATCCTGATCAGCGGCGCCTCCGGCGCGATCGGAGCCGACGTGGTGCGCTCGCTCGCCCGCCGCGGGGCCCGCCTGGCGATCTCAGCGCGGCGTGCGGACATCCTGATGGCGCTGGCCGATGAGATCGAGGCGGCGGGCGGGATCCGCCCGCTGGTGCTGAGCGCGGACCTCTCGCAGCGCGGGGAGGCGGGCGAGCTGGCGCGGCGGGCGACCGACGCGCTCGGCGACGTCGACGTGCTGGTCAACAACGCCGGCGCGAGCGTCCAGGGCCTGATCGCGACGGTCGCCGACCGCGACGAGGCGCGCCACGTCTTCGAGACGAACCTCTGGAGCCCGCTGGCGCTCGTCGCCGAGCTGGCGCCGCGCATGCTCGAGCGCGGCGCGGGGACGATCGTCAACGTCGGCTCGATGGTCCGGGTCTCGCCGTATCCGCATCTCGGTCACTACGCGGCGTCGCGTGCGGCCCTCGCACTCGCAACGGAGGTCCTTGAGCTGGAGCTCGCTCCGCGCGGGGTGCGCGTCGTCGAGGTCGCGCTCGGACCGATCGACACGCCCGCGTCGCGCGAGAACCGCCTGCTGGCAGGCGCGGACCGCTGGCTCGACGGCCGCCCCGGCGTCGGCCGGGCCGACGCGGCGGCGCGAGCGATCGTCGCCGCGGTCGAAGGCGATGCGCGGGGCGTCGTCTTCCATCCGCGCTCGCTGCGCTGGGCCGACAGGCTCCCCGCTCTCGGGCGGCGCTACTCGCGGCGCATGGCGCGCGGCGCGGATCTCTTCGACCACACGGTGCGGCTGGGCGGCTCGGCGGGCGACCCCGAGCTGCAGGCGGTGCACCGGGACTGGGCAGCCACTGCGGGCGATCCGCGCTGAGGGGCATGGCCCGGACGACCGAGCGACGTCGCCGTGACCGATTTTGATAGATGTGCCGCGATGGGCATGCAGGGGGCGCAAGCCGAGTTGCGCGGTCGCTGGAGGCGTTGGCTCGCGAGCCCAGTTCCGCTGACGCTGTTGGCGGCCGCCGTGCTGCCGGCGTCGGCGAGCGCGGCGCCGGACTTCAAGGTCGCGCTGCCGAGCGCCGGCGACATGACCGTCGCGGTCGTCAACTTCAAGGTCGACCCACCGAAGGACAAGCGCAAGCTCGGAAAGCTGGTCGGCGATCTGACGCTGGAGACGACCGCAAAGAAGAAGAAGAAGCTCGACGCCGCCGTGCTCAGCAGCCTGGTCGGCCGGCGGGTCGGCGACAAGCTGAAGGTGACCGGCCTCGTCACGCTCGTACGGCCCGAGGACGCGAAGGAGGCGTCGAGCGAGAAGCTGAAGAAGCTCGGCTTCGAGCTCACCGATGGAATGCCGAGCTCCGCGGAGAAGCTCGCGAAGCTGCTCGCGCAGGAGCGCAAGCGCAAGGAGCAGCTCGCGAAGCAGCTCCAGGTGCTGAAGCTCGAGCACCAGAAGCTCGCGAAGCAGCTCGTCCAGCCGGGAGCGACAGGTTTCGAGGACGTGAACCTGCGCCTGCTCGAGGTGTTGCAGCTCATTCGCGAGGTGACCGAGACCCGCCGCGAGGTCGAGCGGCGTGTACGCGAGCTCGACACCGAGCTCCGGAAGCAGCAGCTGCTCGAGGCCGCCAAGCAGCTGAAGCGGTCCGAGGGCGGCCTCGGCGACCCCAAGGTCGTCGGGGACGTCAAGAAGTCCGAGTCCAAGAACGCGCTCGAGAACCCGAAGAAGACCGGTGAGGTGCTTGCCAAGACCAAGCTCGCCGGGAAGCTGATCAAGAAGCTCGACGACGAGCATTCCAAGCAGCGCGTCGACGAGAAGGAGCTTGGCAAGGCGATCATCCAGGCGTTCCTCGACAAGAAGGACACGGAGAAGCAGGACCAGGCGCTCGAGAAGCTCAAGCGCTCGCTCGAGTCGCAGAAGTGCAAGAAGGGCGCGCTGATCCTGCTATGCGAGGACCAGAAACCGCCGACGCTCGAGACCCCTAACGCCCCGCCGTCGGCGCCGCCCAAGCTGACGCCGACTCCGGGTCCGAACGACCCCTTGCCGCCTCCGGACGAGCCCGCCCCCGGGCCCGAGCTGGCGATCTCGCTCTCGCACAGCGACGAGGGCTGGTTCAACTTCTGCATCGACATCGCGACCACTCCGCCGCAGCCGGGCGCGTCGGGCACGTACTCTTTCGGCGAGAGCGGCACCGAAGGCTTCGGCCCCGAGCCGTTCGTGCTCGACGAGAACGGTCGCGCCAAGGTCGTGTTCGAGGGCCCCGATCCGGCGGTCGTCGATTCCTTCTTCGCCGAGGTGACGCTCGACTGGCCAGGCATCGGCCCGATCACCGAGCGGATCGAGGGCCCGGGCTGGGGGTCACTCGTCGGCACGGACGAGTGCTCGATCGATCTCGAAGGCTGAGCGCGCCACCACCCAGCGGTCCCAGAGACCGCCGCCATCGCTGTTACCCTGGGACGTCCGTGCCGGGCCCCACTCCGGCCTGCCGCGGGCAACGTTCCCCTGGACCGGTCTCATGACCTCCCATCCGATCTCCGATCGCGACGGGCCGCGCGACGAGTGCGGCGTGTTCGGCGTACTCGCGCCCGAGTCCGAGGTCGCGCGGCTGGCCTACTTCGGCCTCTTCGCGCTCCAGCACCGCGGTCAGGAGTCGGCCGGGATCGCGGCCTGCGACGGCGGCCACATCATGACCGTGCGCGACCTGGGGTTGGTGTCGCAGGTCTTCGACGAGCAGAAGCTGCGCGCGCTGACCGGCGACATGGCGGTCGGGCACGTGCGCTACTCGACGACGGGGTCGTCGGCGTGGGAGAACGCCCAGCCGGTCTACCGCTCCGACCGCCGCCAGCTCGCGCTCGCCCACAACGGCAACCTGATCAACGCCGTCGAGCTGCACGGCGAGCTGCTCGACAAGGGCGTCTCGTTCCGCTCGACCTCTGACTCGGAGATCATCGCCGCGCTGCTGTCGACCCACGAGGCCGACTCGATCGAGGAGGCGCTCGCCGACACGCTGCCCCGGCTGCAGGGCGCGTTCTCGACGGTCGTGATGACGACCGACAAGCTGATCGCGTTCCGCGACGGCGCCGGCCTCCGACCCCTGTCGCTGGGGCGGCTGGGAGATCGCTGGTGCGTGGCCTCCGAGAGCTGCGCGTTCGACATCATCGGCGCCGAGCTGGTGCGCGAGGTCGAGCCGGGCGAGCTGGTCGTCATCGACGAGTCCGGGATGCAGGCACGCCAGGCGATCGAGTCTCCGCGCAAGGCGTTCTGCGTCTTCGAGCACATCTACTTCGCGCGACCGGACTCGATCCTCGGCGGCAACCGCACCCAGGTCTCACGGCGCAAGATGGGCGAGATCCTCTGGCGCGAGTCGCCGGTCGTGGCGGACGTCGTGATCGCCGTGCCCGACTCCGGCAACCCGGCCGCCGCGGGCTTCTCGAAGGCGTCCGGCATCCCTCGCGACGAGGGCCTGATCAAGAACCGCTACGTCGCACGGACCTTCATCCAGCCGGGGCAGGAGCTGCGCAAGCACGGCCTGCGGATGAAGTTCAACCCGCTGCGCGAGGTCGTCGAGGGCAAGCGGCTGGTCGTCGTCGACGACTCGATCGTGCGCGGCAACACCACGCGCCAGATCGTCCAGATGCTGCGCGACGCCGGCGCGCTCGAGGTCCACATGCGGATCTCCGCGCCGCCGATTCGCTACCCGTGCCACTACGGCGTCGACATGTCGACCACCGACGAGATGGTCGCCCACGGACGCAGCATCGAGGAGATCGCCGCCGAACTGGACTGCGACTCGCTCGCCTACCTCTCGCTCGAGGGCGTCTACGAGGCGATCCGCGGCGAGCGCGGCACCCACTGCGACGCCTGCTTCTCGGGCGAGTACCCGCTCGACGGCACCGGCGACGCGCAGGGCAAGTACGCCTTCGAGCTGCCCGTCGTCACCGGCAGCCCGAGCTAGCTCGGCCGGCCTCGCTCCAGCTCGCGCGCCGTCTCGGCGGCCGACAGCGTGGCGGCGAGGAACCGCTCGGCGAGTGCGTCGGTCTCCTCGAGCTCCCGGCGCGCCGGCGCGATCTCGGTGATCGAGCGGACAAGCAGCGCGGGCGGGGGCGGGAGGACCGGCGCCGGGTCGCGCAGCAGCCGCTCGACGGCCTCGACCGCGCGCTCGCTGCTCGCCAGGACCGGGACGCTCAGCTCCCCACGGACCGACGCCGGGATGCCCTGGCCGCCGAGGACGACCTGCGGCGGATCGTCGAGCGCCGCGAGCGCTGTCACCTCGCCGAGCAGCGCAGGCAGGTTGACGTGCATCGTCACGCCGAGCGCGACCACGGCCGGGCGATGTTTGCGGCAGGCGTCGAGCAGGGCGCCTGGCGGGACGTCACCGCCGAGGTAGAGCACGTCGAAGCCCGCGCCCTCGAGCGCATCGGCGACCATTCGCAGGCCGAGCACGTGCCGCTCGTTCTGGACCGCCGAGACCAGCACGCGCTCACGCGAGCGCGGGGTGGCGGTGCGTAGGCGCGGGTAGAGGTGGGCGAGCGTGCTGTCGCTGATCGCGGTGGCGAGGTGCTCGTCGGCGACGCCGATCGCGCCGCGCTCCCAGAGGTCGCCGATCCACTGCATCGCCGGCGCGACGATCCGCGCCTCGGCCGCCGCGGCGGTCATGCCCCCCGCGATCGCGACGTCGGTGGCGGCGATCGCGCGCTCTGGGTCGCCGACGCGAAGCGCCTCGCCGAAGCGGCGAATGACTACGGCCATCTGCTCGTCCGTGGCGTGCTGCTGCGAAGAATCGGCCACCGATAACAGTGTCGCCACTTCGTTGCAGATCGCAACCTTCACGGCCGGGAGCGCCGGTACTGTGGCCGGACGATGGAGCTCGCCCGCGCCCTCCAGGAGCACTTCGGCTTCTCTACCTTCCGGCCTGGCCAGCAGGCAGCGTGCGAAGCGGCACTCGCCGGCCGCGACGTGCTGGTCGTGATGCCGACCGGGTCCGGCAAGTCGCTTTGCTACCAGCTGCCCGCGCTGATGCGCGACGACCTGACGATCGTCGTGTCGCCGCTGGTCGCGCTGATGCAGGACCAGGTCGAGGGCCTGCGCGCACGCGGGCTCGGCGATCGCGTCGCGCTCGTCAACGCCCAGCGCGACGCCGCGACCAACGTCGAGACGCTGCGCCGCGCCGCGGCCGGCGATCTCAGCCTGCTCTACGTGGCGCCCGAGCGGTTTGCCTCGCCGGGCTTCCTCGAAGCGATGCAGGACGCGCGCATCGGGCTCTTCGTCGTCGACGAGGCGCACTGCGTGTCCCAGTGGGGGCACGACTTCCGGCCCGACTACTTCCGCCTCGCCGACGCCGCGCGCTACCTCGGCGCCGGCTCGATCGTCGCCTCGACTGCCACGGCCACCGCGCGCGTCGCGCTCGACATCGCCCGCCGCCTCCAGCTCGACGACCCGGTCAAGGTCTCGACCGGTTTCGACCGGCCCAACCTTTCGTTCGCGGTCGCCCGGCCCGGCGGCCATGAGAAGCGGGCGCTGATCGCCCAGGCGCTCTCCGACCCCGACGCGCTTCCGGCGACCGTCTACGCGGGCACGCGCGCCGGGACCGAGGAGATCGCCGACCAGTTGAGCGAGGCTCTCGGCGAGCCGGCGCTCGCCTATCACGCCGGCCTCGACCGCGAGACGCGCGCGAACGTCCAACGCCGCTTCCTCGCCGACGACGCGCGCGTGATCGTCGCGACCAACGCCTTCGGGATGGGCGTCGACAAGCCGAACGTTCGGTCGGTGATCCACGCCAGCGTCCCGTCGTCGCTCGAGGCCTACTGCCAGGAGGCCGGCCGCGGCGGGCGCGACGGCCTGCCGGCGCGCGCGCTGCTGCTCGCCGAGAACCGCGACAAGGCGCTCCACGTCCACTTCATCAAGCGCGAGGAGGTCGACGAGCGGCTGCCCGCGGCCCTCTACGAGCGCCTGCGCGCCGTGCTCGGCCACCTCACGCGCGCCGGCGCGATCTCGCCGTCGCCGTCGTCGCCCGACCGCGTCGCCGGCAAGATCGTCGCCCCCTACGAGCGCCTCGTCGCCGCCCAGTGCCGCCGCTCGGTCGAGGAGGGCGCCAGCGCGCGCTGGCTCCAATACCGCGAGATCTGGGCCTACGTCGAGGGCGACAAGTGCCGCCGCACCGCCATCCTGCGCCACTTCGGCGACCAGCGGAACGGGGACTCGTCTCCCGGCCCCTGCTGCGACGTATGCGTCGAAGGCCTCATCCCGACACTCCCCCCGATGGCCCAACACGAGGTCGCCAGCCTCGACGACGCGATCCTCTCCATCGCCCGGCTCGCCAAGCCGGCGATCGGCCGCACGACCTGCGCGGCGATCGTCCACGGCGCCCGCAGCCAGAAGATCGAGCGCAACTCCTACGACGGCCTGCCGGGCTACGCAGCCGCTCCCCACATGCGCCGCGCCGACATCCTCGCGCGCGTCGACGAGCTGATCGCAGCCGGCTCGATCGAGGTGTCGAGCGGGATTCGACCGACGCTCAGCGTGCCGGCCGCGCGGCTGGCCGCCTGATCGCGATGGCGTTCCGCGTCGCGGTCCTGATCTCCGGCGAGGGCAGCAACCTGCAGGCGCTGCTCGACCGCGTCCACGGGCGCGAGGGGATCGAGGTCGCCTGCGTCGCGTCGAGCCGCGCCGGCGCGCGCGGGCTCGAGCGGGCGGCGGTCGCTGGTGTCGACTCGGCTGTCTTCGCGCGGGATGACCACCCCGATCGCGACGCGCGCGACTCGGCGCTCGGCGACTGGCTCGAGGGCCACGACGTCGATCTCGTCGTGCTCGCGGGCTTCATGGAGATCCTCGGGGGGCCGTTCATCCGCCGCTTCGAGGGCCGGCTGATCAACGTGCATCCGTCGCTGCTGCCGGCGTTCCCCGGCGTGCGTGCGATCGAGCAGGCGCTCGACTACGGAGTCCAGGTCAGCGGCGTGACCGTCCACTTCGTCGACGAGGGGATTGACACAGGGCCGGTCGTACTGCAAGAGGCCTTCGAGCTTCCATATGCTCGCGCCGTGGAGGAAGTCGAGAGGGTGACGCACGAGGTCGAGCACCGCCTGCTGCCCCGTGCCGTCGAGCTGATCGCCCGCGGCGCGGTATCGCGCGACCCCGACAACCCGCGCGTCGTGCGCGTGCGGGAGGAGATGTGAGCGCCGAGTCGGAAGTCGCGGCGGCCGGGGGCGTGCGCGTCCGCCGCGCGCTGCTGTCGGTTTCCGACAAGCGCGGGCTGGTCGACTTCGCGCGCGGTCTGCAGGCGCTCGGCGTTGAGATCGTCTCGACCGGCGGCACCGCCTCGACGCTCGCCGACGCGGGCATCGAGACCCGCTCGGTCGAGGACTACACCGGCTTCCCGGAGATCCTCGACGGCCGCGTCAAGACGCTCAATCCGCGCATCTACGCCGGTCTGCTCGCCGTCCGCTCGAACCCGGAGCACAGCGCGACGCTCGAGCAGCAGCAGATCGAGCCGATCGACCTCGTCTGCGTGAACCTCTACCCGTTCGAGCGGGTGTCGGGGCGGCGCGGCGTCGACGAGGACGAGGTGATCGAGAACATTGACATCGGCGGGCCGACGCTGATCCGTGCCGCCGCCAAGAACCACCGCTTCTCGGCCGTCATCGTCAGCCCCGAGAGCTACGACGCCGTGCTCGCCGAGCTCGAGTCCTCAGACGGCCACCTCGAGGCCCCGACGCGCGAGGCGCTCGCGCTCGAGGCGTTCTCCTACACGGCGCGCTACGACGCCGCGATCTCCGGCTGGTTCGCCGAGCGCGAGGAGGACTTTCCCGGCCAGATCACCCGCTCGTTCGTCAAGGTCCTCGACCTCTCTTACGGCGAGAACCCGCATCAGCGCGCCGCCTACTACGCCGACGCGCGCGCCCGCACGCACCTCCTGTCGATGGTCTCGAAGCTCCATGGCAAGGAGCTCTCGTTCAACAACCTGCTCGACCTCGACTCCGGCCGCCGGCTGATCGAGGAGCTCGAGCTGCCGGCCGCCGTGATCATCAAGCACAACAACCCGTGCGGCTGCGCGGTCGGCTCGAGCGTCGAGGAGGCCTTCGAGAAGGCGCTCGCGACTGATCCGCTGAGCGCCTTCGGCGGCGTGATGTGCTTCAACCGGCCGATCGAGCGCGGCCTCGCCGAGCGCCTCAACTCGATGTTCGTCGAGCTCGTCTTCGCGCCCTCGTTCGAGGGCGACGCGCTCGAGGTCCTCAAGCAGAAGCCGAACCTGCGCCTGCTCGAGGACAAGGAGCGGCGCCGGCCGGCGATCAGCGAGCAGGACTTCAAGCGGGTCCGCGGCGGCATCCTCGTCCAGGACCGCGACCTCAGCGCCGAGGCCCGCGAGGACATGCTCGCCGTCACCGAGCGCAAGCCGACCGAGGCCGAGTGGGGCGAGCTGCTGTTCGCCTGGCGCGTCGCCAAGCACGTCCGCTCGAACGCGATCGTGCTCGTGCGGGAGCTCGCGACCGCGGGGATCGGGGCCGGCCAGATGAGCCGCGTCGACTCGGTGCGTCTGGCGGTCGAGAAGGCCCGCGACGCCGAGCGCCCGCTGGACGGTGCGGTCTTGGCCTCGGACGCCTTCTTCCCGTTCGCCGACGGTCCTCAGCTGGCGATCGACGCGGGCATCCGCGCGATCGTCCAGCCGGGCGGGTCGCAGCGCGATCCCGAGGTCGTCGCCGCCTGCGATGCGGCCGGCATCGCGATGGTGTTCACGTCGCGGCGGCACTTCAGGCATTAGGGATCGGCGGTGGTGGCCGCCGGGTCCTGTCAGGGGGAAATCCGGGGTGCTCAAGAGGGCTGCGCGCCCCGGATTTCCCCCTGCCACCCGCGGGAGGGGCGTCGGTTGGTCGAGGTGCCCCCGGTCGGACTCGAACCGACGCCGCGCGGCTTAAAAGGCCGCCGCTCTAACCAGCTGAGCTACGGGGGCCCGGCGAATGATGCCGGACCCCGCTGTGGTGGTCGAGTGGGAGTAGCCCCGGGGAGAATCGAACTCCCGCCTGCGGCGTGAAAGGCCGCTGTCCTAACCGTTAGACCACGGGGCCTGGAGGGATGAGGACCAGTCTAAGCGCCGCTGTGTGCGTACCGCGGTGGTCTAGGCGGTAGCGGCGGCGTCGCGTTCGTCGCGTTCGGGGTCGTAGCCCCCACAGGACGCGGCGAAGACGAGCAAGCTGATCACGAGACCAACTATATGCGACGTGACAAGCGCGACCAGGGCGCCGGCCACTCCGCCGGCCAGCGCTGCAAAGAGGACGAGGCCGGCTGGGATCGACAGGACGCGTGCGGTCACTAGCGAGCAGGCGATCCAGGCGAGCGGGCCGGTGATCCAGCCGTAGTCCTCGAAGAAGTCGTCGCCGAGCGGCAGTGCGAGCAGGGCCGCGAAGACGATCGCGACGGCGATCGCCTGGACGGCCAGCGACCGTATGAACAGGCCCTTGTCCACGCGGCCCGATACTAGGGCCTGCGCGGACGCGGTAGTTTCAGTGTCCCGCGAGGGCGGTTAGCTCAGCTGGTAGAGCGCCTGCCTTACAAGCAGGAGGTCACTGGTTCGATCCCAGTACCGCCCACTCTCTCGGTCCCGCTCTGTAGGCGGGATCGCCCTTTCGGGACGGATCGGCAGCCAAGCCCTCGTTGGAGGTCGGTGGGCCAACGGGGTCTGATCGTCGGCCCGTACAGAGCGCCCAGGGCGGCGCTGACGAGCGCGTCGAAGGCGGCTCGTGGGCGCGCTTAGAGCAGTTGAGCAACTGCGCGTAGACGTCCATCGTCATCTTGGAATCGGGTGCCCGACCTGGCGCAGGACGAACGGGATGTCCAAGCTCGTCGCCAGCAACATGATCGAGACGTAGGAGCGCCGGAGGATGTGCGGCGTGATGTGGGAAGCGGCGGTCGGCCGTGGTCGACCAGCCGTGCGCTCGCCCGCTCGGCGACGGTGCCGACGATGCGACTTCGGACGTTGTGGTCGCTCCAACAGGTTCCGTCGCGGGTGCAGAAGAAGAAGTTCGTAGCACTACGTGCTACACTAACTGCTAGCAGCGCTGCTAGCATCTAGATCATGGCTAGTCCTCAGGTGAATCTACGGCTGAGCGAGTCGGACATCCAGCGCCTAGATCAACTCGCTGGTGGCCTCGGGTTGAGCCGAACAGAGACGGTTCGCTTCGCCCTGTACGAGCTTCAAAGGTCTGACCCGGTGCGTCGACGGAATCGTTTCGCGGAAATGCTGCGCGAGCAGTTCGGGCACGATGCGCTACTCAGGGTGGAACTAGATCGCGGCTTCGATGTGCTGGGGACGGTAGACGGCGAGCACCAGCCCGACCTCTACCTACCGACCTTTCCGACCCGCTTTGGCGACGATGATTTTGTGCAGGTGTGGATCGGTGACCCGGCGACCGACGACGTGCGGATTCTCCTAGGGTTGATTCCGATGCGAACAGGGGTTCACCTTGACGTGCCCCTTGCTGAACTCAACGCGGCGATGGCGCCCAAGGCTGTCGCATGGTTCACCTGATGCGGGAGAGCATGTCGACGCAGCGGATCTCGCCTAATGCTCTCCTCGCCTTCAAGGAAGCTCTATCAGCTGTGTTCTGGGCGAAGAAAGATCTGCTCGCCTGGCTCCAGAGCGCAGTTCCCGACGCCGCGCTCTTGGACGGGATCGACTGGCTGGGTCCCGACTACAAGCGCGATTCGGTCGCGCGTTTTGTCGATCGCCTGGCTAGGGATCAATCGCGCCACGGTGAGTTGCTGATCCGTCTCATGGTTGACATCGCTGCCATGGAGGACTTTCCCCGGCTTGCCTGGACGGATGATGCCGAGCGCCTGATCGATGAGGCGCAAGAGGCAGTCGGGCGGCTGCGGCAGTACATGAAGCCCTACGAGGCGCAACTGGTAGAGCAGGAGGTGGCCCGGGACCGAATTCAGCAAGCGCGTGCTGATGCGCAGGCACAGCGTGCCACAGCCGGCGCTCTAGAGCGACTGAAGATGCAGTTCTTTGAACTTCATGGGATGGAAGATGCGCAAGCGCGCGGGCACCTGTTCGAGCCCCTTCCTTCGAGACTTGTTCGATGTCTTCGACCTAGCACCCCGCGGGGCATTTCGGATCGAGGGAGAGCAGATCGACGGTGGATTTACGTTGGACCGGCTCCACTTCCTGCTTGAGGCCAAGTGGGAGAAAGGGCTAGCAACGCGTGCCCAGCTCGACGCCTTCCGACGCAAGGTAGATGACAAAGCCGACGCCACATTTGGTCTGTTCATTGCGATTGAGGGCTTCGAGCCGACGGCCGTTGAGAAGCACAACGGCCGTCGATCTCCGCTTCTCTTGATGGACGGCGGCGATCTACTCGCTGTTGTTGAGCAGCGGATTGACTTGGTCGATCTTCTTGAGGCGAAGAGGCGTCACGCGTCTATGACGGGAGAGATCTACCGGCCAGCTAGTCAGATCCTCGCTGCCTTGAGCTAGCCGCCGCTGTGGCCCGCAGTCGGGGCCAGGTTCGAGATCTGGGGTAGGCGGGTCGACGAACTTCTCAGCTAGTTCGGGCGTCTGTTTGAAGTCGTTGTACTGGCGGCCTGTGAGGGCTGAGGTGTCGGTGATGTCGGTCGGGCCATACTTGAGGGTGTAGGGCTCTTGGGCAGCTGCGGTCCCACTGCTCGCGGTCGGCCGGTTCTCGGGACGCTCGCGTAGCTGCCGCTCGCTCTCGGGGTCTACGTCGAATGAGACGGGTTCGGATGGCGCGCCACTAGGCGTCTGCTCGCCGGGTGCTAGCTCGCAGTCGGCGACGGCTGCCTCGACCACCTCCAGCTCTTGTCGGCGAGCCATTCGTCGAAGTCGAAGTCTGCGGCTTGGTCGGTTCGGTCGGCTAGATTTTGGCGACTGTGTCAATCGCGCGGCTGAGTTGGGCGAGGCGGCCTTCTAAGAGAGCGCGTTGGTGGCGGTCGCGCCGCCGCTGGCTAAGTTGGTCGAGCTCGGCTTGTGCGTCGTCGCGTAGCTGCTTGATGTGGGAGGTTGCTGGCTGCACGTTCGGTCAATGCCGCGTCTTGGGCGCGTCGTGCCTGGTTGGCCCGGGCTCGCGTCCGACTCGTGCGTCACCCATACTCGGGGCGTTCGGGATCAAGCTTGTTACGGCCGCGTGCCTTTTGCGTGAGTCGCACTGGTTGAATCAACAGACATGACTCCTGCATCTCCTTTGTCGCCCGCAAACCGTCCACCCCAGGCGAGATGCTCCCGCTGATGACTGAGCCCGTACTTTGGAATCTGGACTCGCACACCGCAGCGAAGCATCGAGTGCTCCGCTCCTATCTTGATGGCTGGATTCCCGTCATGGCCCAGCAAGCACAGCGCGTCCGCAGCTATGGCGGCGAGCCGCGCCTTCTGATGATCGACGGCTTCGCTGGTCCAGGGCGCTATGCAACTGGGCAGGAAGGTTCGCCGCTCATCATGCTCGACGCCCTCCTGTCGCACAAGGCCTTCCCGAGACTGGCGGATGTTCAGTTCTTCTTCTTCTTTATCGAGCATGACGGCAGGCGCGTCGACCGTCTCCGCGATGAGGTTGCATCGCTCGGGCAGCTACCGCGGAACGTGTCGGTGGAGATTGCGCATGGCGAGTTTGAGACGACGCTTGGATCGCTGATCGATCCCATCACTGACAGCGGAAAGGCCCTGATTCCAACGTTTGCCTTCATCGATCCGTTCGGCTACTCGAGCGCATCAATGTCGTTGACCGGGCGGTTGCTCGACTTCCCTCGCTGTGAGGTGCTGTTCTTTCTGCCCCTGTCGTTTGTCCACCGCTTCGTTGGGCGCGACGGCCAGGATGTCGCGCTGAACTCTCTGTTCAACACCGATGAGTGGCGGGAGGCGATTGCGCTTAGCGGGGCGGATCGACGCCAGTTCCTGCTGGAGCTCTTCGAGCGCCAGCTCGGTCAGATGGCAAGCGTCGAGCATGTCCGGTCCTTTCAGCTTCGCACCCAAGACGGCAACGACTACCGCTTGGTCTTCGGGCTCGGCCACACCAAGGGGCTCGAACTGGCCAAGGACGCGATGTGGGGCGTCGACCCCGTAGGTGGGACCTCGTACACCGCAACGACTGAGGCTGGCCAAGAGGTCCTGTTCGCTCCCGACGACCTGGTCGATACGGCCCCGTTGCTACGTGAGCTACGCGCGAAGTTCGGCGATGCCTGGTTCACGATCGAGCAGGCCGAGGAATGCACTCTGATCGACACGCCCTTTCGCAAGGGGCATTTACGCCAGCGCACGCTTCAGCCGGCAGAGCGCGAGGGGGTCATCGAGGTGCAGCGGCCAGGATCACGCGGGTTTCGGGACGCCAAGCTGCGCTTCGTAGACTGACGGGCACCCCGGCGCGCCAACATTCGGCAACGCCCGCGATGTCCGAACCCCATGCGAACATGCGTTCGTAGAGAAGAGGGGGTCAGCAACCGCCAGCGAACGAGGATGCATGGCCGACAACAGCGCAATCGAGTGGACCGAGGCGACGTGGAATCCGGTGACCGGCTGCTCGCAGGTCTCGCCCGGATGCGCCCACTGCTACGCAAAGACTTTTGCTGAGCGCTGGCGAGGAGTGCCTGGGCACCCCTACGAGCAAGGCTTCGACCTCCGGCTTTGGCCGCATCGCCTTGAGCAGCCGCTTCGGTGGACAAGGCCGCGGATGATCTTCGTGAACTCCATGAGCGACCTGTTTCATGAGGGCATCCCCCTGGACTACATCGAGCAGGTCTTCGAGATCATGGGCCAAGCTGAGCACCACACGTTCCAGATCCTCACCAAGCGACACGAGCGGTTGGCCGAACTAGCGCCTCAACTGCCATGGCATCCCAACATCTGGATTGGTGTCTCGATCGAGAACCGCCGCTTTGTGGATCGCGCCGACTACTTGCGAGAGGTCAACGCAGCCGTCAGGTTCATATCGGCGGAGCCCTTGCTAGGGCCACTAACAGGCCTGGATCTCAGCGGAATCGACTGGCTCATTGCTGGCGGGGAGTCCGGCCCCAAGCACCGGCCCGTAAGGGTCGAGTGGCTACGCGACCTGCGCGATCAGTGCGTGGATGAAGAGGTCGCCTTCTTCTTCAAGCAATGGGGTGGTCATCGACCGAAGTCGGGCGGGCGAGCGCTCGACGGCTGCACGTGGGACGAAATGCCTGTCGCTCGCGTTGCGCAGTTGACCTAGCGAGTAGTTCGCCTGCAGGTGGTCGCAGCGCGTTCAGTCGGCAGGATGGCCCACCGACTTGACAGGTGGGCCAAGACGCGCACAAAACGCCTGGAACGATCAGCAGGAGCGCTTTCAGGGCGCTCCACTAGAACCTGCTCATTTGCTGGGCTTCCCGCGTCTCTTCCTACGTTTCCGGCCCTGCCTTACACAAAGCAGGAGGTCACTGGTTCGATCCCAGTACCGCCCATGTGGACCGTAGACTGGGAACGTGGCTCTCGTAGGAATGCACCAAGCCAGGACGCATCTCTCCCAGCTGGTGGAGCGTGCGTTGGAGGGCGAGGAGATCGTCTTGACGAGGCGCGGTGAGCCGGTAATCCGACTCGTGCCCGAGCAGCCGGGCGGCGGCTTCGCGGCCCTGGCGGGTGTGTGGCGCGACCGAGTGCGCATCGCGGACGACTTCGATGGGCTTTCGGAGGATCTCGCCGAACCGCTCGGCATGGATTCGTGATCACCGTCCGCCACGCCGATTTGGTCTATGGGGTCGAGGTCGTGTGGTGAGGGCGCTGTAGGTTCTCGGCATGGCCACGTTCAGGGGATTTCCGAGCGAGGCGTTGGGGTTCCTGGCGGAGCTGGAGGCGAACAACGACCGGGACTGGTTCAAGGCGAACCGGGGTCGCTACGACGAGGCCCTGGTCGCGCCGGCGACGGCGCTCGGGGAGGATCTGGCGGACCTGGGTCGGCCGAAGCTGTTCCGGCCGTGGAACGACACGCGCTTCCATGCGGCGCCGCCGATCAAGGAGCACGTCGGGCTGGCGATCGGCTACGAGGGGGCCGGCGGGTTCTACGTCGAGCTGTCGCTCGACGGGCTGCTGGTGGCCGCCGGGCTGCACAACCCGGCGTCGGACCAGGTCGAGCGGATGCGGCGCGCGATCGACGGGGCGCGGACCGCCGGCGCGCTGGGCAAGGCGATCCGGCACGCCGAGGCCGCCGGGCTGGAGCTCAACGGGCCAGACCTCGTCCGCGGTCCGCGCGGCTATCCAGCCGACCACCCGCGGCTCGACCTGCTGCGGCGGCGCCGGCTGGTCGTCTCCAAGCGGCAGCGGACGGGGCGGTGGCTGGAGCGGCCGGCGGCCGGCAAGCGAATCCGCGAGCAGCTCGAGGCGGCCGCGCCGCTGGTGCGCTGGCTGCGCACCCACGTCGGGCCCTCGGAGCGCGGCGCGGCGCGAGCCGGCTGAGCCCCGGCGATGCGGGTTCTTTCCGGACTGCTGTTCTTCCCGCGCGGGGGGTCGGCCCAGGTGGCGCGGGCGCTGGCCACCGAGCTGCCGCGGCAGGGATGGGACGTCAGCGTTCTCTCGGGGTCGCTCGGGTCCGGCCGGGCCGACGCGCGCCAGTTCTACTCAGGGCTCGACGTGCACTCCGTCGACTTCGACGCCGGCGACGCTCCGATGCACCCGTCCTACGAGGACCGGCCGGACGCGCCGGATCGCTGCTTCGCGATGGTCGACGACGAGGCCTACCGCGAGCACGTCGCCGCCTGGGCTCGTGCGATGGAGCGTGCGGGCGCGGCCTCGGCCGACGTGCTCCACCTCCACCACCTGACGCCGCTGAACGAGGCCGCCGCGCTCGCCGCTCCCGGCGTGCCGATCGTCGGGCACCTGCACGGGACCGAGCTGATGATGCTCGAGCGGATCGCCGCCGGGCCGCCGCCGGAGTGGACGCACGCCGACGCCTGGGCGAAGCGGATGCGTCGCTGGGCTCAGGGCTGCGAGCGGCTGATCCTGCTGGCCGACAGT
>DATABV010000032.1:0-3802 GCA_036259395.1 Thermoleophilaceae bacterium
GAGGGCGGCTACCAGCAGGGCAAGCGCGCCGGTCCTCAGGAAATTCGATCTCATCGCGTGAGGCTCTCCTTGGGCCGGCGGCTTGCAACGCCGCCGGATCGGGGGAATCGGACCTCATCAACCTAAGATCGCCCTCGCCAGGGGTCTTTATCCAGATGGCGAAGATTCCGAAGCCGGCGTTCTCCCGCTTGTCCGAGCCGACCAACCCCACGTGACCTTCCCGACAATCGAGTTCGCGGCCTTCTTCACGGTCGTGCTGTTCCTGTCGTGGCTGCTGATGCCGCATCCGCGCGCGTGGCGGCCGTTCATCCTCGTTGCGTCCTATCTCTTCTACGGCTGGCTGGACTGGCGTTGGGTGCTGCTGCTGGTCGGCTCGACGGTCGTCAACACGGTGCTGGCCAACGCGGTCGCACGCGCCGATGGCGCCGCGGCGCGCAAGCAGTGGGTCGTGATCGCGGTCGCGCTCAACCTCGCGCTGCTCGGGACCTTCAAGTACCTCGGCTTCTTCGTCGGCTCGGTCGACGACGCGCTGAGCGGCATCGGGCTCGGCGGGCTGCCGGTGCTGCAGATCGTGCTGCCGATCGGGATCTCGTTCTTCACCTTCCAGTCGATCTCCTACGTCGTCGACGTGTATCGCGGCGACCAGTGACCGGTGTCGCTGGTCGACTTCGCCGTCCTGCAGGCGTTCTTTCCGCACATCGTCGCGGGACCGATAGTCCGCGTCGGCGAGTTCGTCCCCCAGCTGCGAACGCCGCGCGACCCGCGGCGCGTGCTCGCCGGCCCGGGACTGTTCCTGATCGCCGGCGGCCTGATCAAGAAGACCGTCGTCGCCGACGAGCTCGCGCGTCGGGTGGTCGACCCCGTCTTCGCCGACCCGGGCGCTCACTCCGGGCTCGAGACGCTGCTCGCGATCTACGGCTTTGCCGGCCAGATCTACTGCGACTTCAGCGGCTACACCGATATGGCGATCGGCCTGGCGCTGCTGCTCGGCTTCCGCCTGCCGCAGAACTTCGACCGCCCGTACCTCGCGACCAGCCTCAGGCTGTTCTGGCACGGCTGGCACATGACACTGTCGCGCTGGCTGCGCGACTACCTCTACATCCCGCTCGGCGGCAACCGCCGCGGACCGCGGCGAACCTACGTCAACCTGATGCTGACGATGCTGCTCGGCGGCCTCTGGCACGGCGCCGCCTGGACGTTCCTGATCTGGGGCGGCATCCACGGCGGCGCGCTGGCCGGCGAGCGCTGGGTCGCCGAGCGCTACCCGCGCCTGAGGCTGCCGGCATGGGCGGCCTGGCTGGTCACCTTCAACATCGTCTGCCTCGCGTGGGTCTTCTTCCGCGCTCCCGACCTCGGCACAGCGTTCGGCGTGCTCGGGCAGGTCGGTGCGGGCGGCCCCTCGCCGTTGGTCACGCCGGTGCTCGTCGCGCTGGCCGTCGGCGCGGTTGCGATCCAGGCGGTCCCGCGCGACTTCTGGCGCCGCGCCGAGCAGTGGTTCGTCGCGCGGCCGGCGGTCGGCCAGGGAGTCGCGCTCGGCGCCCTCGTCGTGATCGCCGACGCCGCGGTCGGACAGCAGGGCGTTGCCCCCTTCATCTACTTCCAGTTCTGACATGGACGAGCCACGCGACAGGCACATCGACGAGCGCGAGCACCGCCGCGAGCAGCTGAGCGACCACCAGCCGATCGGCGGTCAGCCAAACGTCCACGACCCCTCGCACCCCGGGATCGGCGACCCGGCCGACCCGCGACTGACGATGCCGGCGGGCCGCGTCTTCCTGATCGTCCTCGTCGCGCTGCTGACAGCGGCGATCTTCAACTCCGAGGCGATCGTCCGCGCCGGCGAGGGGATGAAGCCGGGGACCACCAGGGACGTCGTCCTGTCGGTCGGCCGCCCGCTCGAGGCGGTCACCGGCTTCGTCGGCCTGCACCTGCCGCGCAAGGGCTTCGACATGGCCTTCGGCCAGGAGAGCAAGACCGCGTCGGGGACCGAGCTCGAGACCGGCTCGGCAGCGATCCTGAGACGCAAGGCGAGGCGCGAGGCCAAGCCCGTCTGGCGCCAGCCGACGCCTGCCCGACCGCTCGAGGTGCTCGTCACCGGCGACTCCGAGGCCGACCTCGTCGGCCTGCGGATGGCCGACCTCGACACCGACGACCTGCTCGACGTCGAGACGGTCGCTCGCAACGGCACCGCGCTGACCAACCCGGGCTTCTTCAACTGGGAGCTGAACGCCGAGCAGGAGATGACCAGCCGCGACCCGGACGCCGTCGTGATGCTGATCGGCGCCAACGATGGCTTCAACGTCGACGTCGGCGGCGAGCTGTTCGCACCGGGGACCCCGGAGTGGGAGACCGAGTTCGCCCGCCGCGTCGCCGTCGTGATGGAGGCCCTGACCGAGAAAGGCGAGCGGCCCGTCTACTGGGTCCCGCCCCCGACCGCCCGCGACGAGACCTACAACGAGATCTACCGCTCCCAAAACCGCGCGGTGAAGCGCGCCGCCGAGTCGGTCGACGGCGCCCGCTACGTCGACATCTTCTCCACGATCAACGACGGCGAGTACTCCGACCAGATCGAGATCGACGGCCGCCGCGTCCTCGGCCGCCAGTCCGACGGCATCCACTTCAACCGCGAGGGCGCCGAGGTCCCAGCCCGGCTCGTCCTCCAAGCGATGGCCGAGGACTACCCGGCCCTAGCCGACGGAATACCCGCCCAGGAGCAGCCCAACGGGCGCACGACCCTCGGCGACTAGGGACGCATGCGCAACGGCCTCTGCGACAGCTGCCGCCACCAGCGCGTCGTGCGCAACACGCGCGGCAGCGTCTTCAGCCGCTGCGAGCGGTCGAAGACCGACGCGCGCTATCCGAAGTACCCGCGCGTGCCGGTGCTCGAGTGCCCGGGCTACGAGCCGCGCGACGGCGCGGAGGCTAGGGGAGCGGGGTGATCACGGTGCGGCCGTCGGCGGCGATCCGGCTAGGCGGGGCCTGCGAGCTGATCGTGCCCTTGAACGAGCCCTGCGGCTGGGCGTCGCCCGGACCGACCGCCTTGGCCTTGCCGTAGAGACCGGCGGCGACCGCGTAGCTGAGCTCGAAGGGGCCCGGCTGGATCGCCGTCAGCCGCCAGCGGAAGGTCTTCTGCGCGCCAGGGGCGAGCTTGCCGAGCGCCCATGTGTCGACGAGCGCGGTCTGGCCGCCGTTCGGCGCGGCGAGCTTGATCTCCTTGTAGCCGCCGATCTCCTTGTGCTCGCCGTCGATCATGAACACCGGGCGGTCGGAGTCCTGGAGGTTGGAGTTCTTCGAGGCGCGGCCGAGGCCCTTGAGGACCACGGCGACGTTTGGGACCGTCTCGCCGGAGTCGTTGCGGACGGTGATCTCGAGCTCGGACTTCTGGGCGAGGCGCAGACGCTCCGGGAAGCTCGCATCGACGACCGCGACCTCGTAGGAGGCCTCGTCCTCGTTGGCGTCCTGACGCTCCCCTCCGCAGCCGATCGCCCCGGCGGCCAGCAGGCCGCACAAACCGACCAGCAGGGCATGGCCTCTCCTCGACGTCAAAGCGAGCGCAACATAGCACGGGGCCTCGGCCGCCCGACGCACTTCCGCTGTGCCGGATGGCCGCTCGGTTCCTGGTTGGCACCCCCGGATGGCATGGCGTAGTGTTCGGGATCGACGGAGACTCGCGGCGCACGTGCCGGGAGCTTCGACACGGAGGAGCATCAGTGGTTCGCGCCGCAGCCGATCGAGCATTCCTGCCCACCAAGAACCTGCTGGAGCAGGTCGGCGACATGATGATCCTGACCGGCAAGACGCT
>DATABV010000033.1:0-8831 GCA_036259395.1 Thermoleophilaceae bacterium
GCCGTCGCGCCGCGACGGTCGACGAGGCGCGGCAGCTGCTCGGCCTGAGGGCACGGGCTTCCGCGTAGGCGCAGTGAGTACCGGGGCGCTCAGCGACGTAAAGGTCCTCGACCTGAGCCGGCTGCTGCCGGGCGGCTTCTGCTCGCTGCTGCTGGCCGACTTCGGCGCCGAGGTGCTGAAAATCGAGGACACCGGCATGGGCGACTACATCCGCTGGGCGCCGCCCTACTACGAGGGCGCAGACGACTCGGCGAAGTCGGCGCTCTACCTGTCGCTGAATCGCAACAAGCGCTCGATCCGGATCGACCTCAAGGACGAGCGTGGGAGGGAGGTGCTGCTGAAGCTCGTGCGCGACTACGACGTTGTGCTCGAGTCCTTCCGCCCCGGTGTTCTCGACCGGCTCGGCGTCGGTTATGAGCGGCTGCGCGAGGAGAACCCCGGCCTCGTCTACTGCGCGATCAGTGGTTACGGCCAGGACGGCCCCTACCGCGACCGCGCGGGCCACGACATGAACTACCTCGGCCTCGTCGGCCTGCTCGGGCTGACCGGCGAGAAGGGCGGTCCGCCGGTCCAGGCGGCGGGCCAGATCGCCGACCTCGGCGGTGGCGCGTTGATGGCCGCCTTCGGAATCATGGCCGCCCTGCGCGAGCGCGAGCGGTCGGGGGAGGGGCAGCTGGTCGACGTCTCGATGGCCGACGGCGCGCTCTCCTGGCTGGCGATGGTGGCCGGCAAGTACTTCGCCGACGGCGTCGCGCCACAGCGTGGCGACCTCGAGCTCGCCGGCAGGTACATCTGCTATCGCCCCTATGCGTGCAGCGACGGCGACGTGACGCTCGGCGCGCTCGAGCCGAAGTTCTGGCAGGCGTGGTGTCGCGGCGTCGGGCGCGAGGACCTGATCGAGAAGCAGTTCGAGTCGCCGGGCTCCGCGGCCCACGGCGAGGTCGAGCGGATCTTCGCCGCGCGCAGCCGCGCGCAGTGGGAGGCGTTCGCCGCCGAGCACGACTGCTGCCTCGAGCCGGTGCTCGGCCTCGACGAGGCGCTCGGCTCCGAGCTCGTGCGCGCACGGCAGATGGTCGTCGAGCTCGACCAGCCGGGGGCCGAGCGACCGGTGCGCCAGCTCGGCGTGCCGATCAAGCTGTCGCGCACGCCGGGCGGCGTTCGGGCGCCCGGACCGGCGCTCGGCGAGCACACGCGCGAGGTGCTGAGCGACCTCGGGTACTCCGACGGCGAGATCGCCGACCTCGAGCGGGCGGGAGCGGTCGCGGGCCCGACGGCCGGCGCCGCCGGGACGTTCATGGCATGAGCTCCGCGCACGACGCCGAGCCGAGTGGCGCCAACGGCGCCGACGGCCTGCTGAAGATGAGCGAGCTGGCGGAGGCCAGCGGCGTCAGCGCCGGCACAATCAAGCACTACCTGCGCGAGGGCCTGCTACCGGAGCCGGTCAAGACCTCACGCAACATGGCCTACTACCCGCCAGCGTTCGTCGAACGGATCCGCCTGATCAAGCGCCTCCAGGAGGAGCGCTTCATGCCGCTCAAGGCGATCCGGCGGGTGCTCGACGACGACCCCGAGCGCGCCCGCGCGCTCGTTGAGGTCGAGGACCGGATCCTCGAGCGGGCGCAGCGCGGCGACGGCGAGCGGCTCTCGCGCGCCGCGGCCGAGCGCCGCTTCGGCATCCCACGCGAGGCGCTCGAGCGGCTCGAGAAGATCGGCGTGCTGACGCCGAACAGCCGTGGCTACGGAGCGCTCGACGCGCGCATGCTCGAGGCGATCAGCCGCTTCCGCGCCGGTGGCTACGACGAGCAGATCGGCTTCACCGTCTACGACACCCTGCGCTACAAGAGCGCGCTCGAGCAGCTCGTCAAGGAGGAGGTCGAGGTCGTCCTCGAGCGCCTCGCCGGCGACGTCAGTCCCGAGCGCATCGTCGAGCTGCTCGAGGCCGGCGCGGAGCCGTTGCGCGACCTGATCGCCGCCATGCACTCGAAGCTGCTCGTCGAGGAGCTCCGCCGCCAGCGCGACTCGCGCGCCGGCTGAGGCACCGAGCGGAGGATTGTGCGGCCTATAGGCCACACAAATCCTTCACTCGGTCACCAATGGACGTCGTGGTGCTCCATGACGCCATAGCCCTCGCGGAGCTGAAGGCCCCCCGGAAGGCTTCCGCTGAAGCTGCCGAAGGGCTGGCGATAGCGCGAGCGCAGCAGTAGCGCGTTGGTCGAATGCTCGCGCGATGACCATTCGCTGAAGCGGAGCGCTAAGCCGTTGTCTGCTGGCGTGTCGAGCCCCGGCGCTGACGAGACCTCCGACAGATCCTTGGCGAAGGCCACCAGCCCCACCGCCTGCGGCTCGCCGTCGACCCAGACCGTCCGCTCGCTGGCACGGGGATCGTCGTGGAGGCCGGTGACGAGGTTCCAGCCGACCCGGCGCCCGTCGACGGCCGTGCCGACGCCCGCCGACCAGTCCCAGACGGTGTGGCGCTCGTGGTAGCCGGCCGAGTCGTCGATGAAGCCGGCGTCGCCGTCGATGGCGTGGCGGACGCCGTCGATCGCGACCGTTCCGCTGACCGGCACACACGCCTGCTTGCGCGTCCAGATGTAGGCGCCGCGGTCGTTCACCGGCGAGACGACCTCGACGCCGGCGGACTCGTCGAGCACGAGATCGATCCGCACGTCGGCGGCGTCAACACGCACCGTCGAGCCGGCGATCGTCACGCCGCCGGCTCCGAAGCTGGTCCGCTCGCGCAGCTCGCCGCTCGGGAGGGTGACCGCCCACCAACGCTGCCGCACCGGCCCGACGCGCGCGTCGGCGACGCACAGCATCAGCTCCGGCGTGTAGACGCCAACGTAACGCCAGCGCTTGAGCGGCCGGCCGGCGCGCCATGCCGGCATCCGCGCCGGCGGCAGCACCAGGCCGAGGTCGCGTACCTCGGCGCCGCGGAGCGGAAGCGTGGCCATCCAGCCACCATATTCAGTCTTGGCTGGCTGGCCAACATAGAAGCTCGACGAGCTATGCTCGCCTGCGATGGAGGCAGCGACCGCGCCCGAGGTAGACGAGCCCGTCTCGACCTCGTCGCAGCGGCCACCGCCGATCCACGAGAGCGCGCTGCGCCGGATGGTCCGCGACGTCCGCGACGAGCTGCGCACCCGCGACCCCTGGCCGCCCGGCGCCGCCGACTTCGACGTCGGCCGCACGCGGCAGATGGTCGGCGATCCGCTGCCGATCCTGCTCGAGTGCTACGAGCGCTATGGGCCGGTGTTCTCGCTGCGGATCCTCCACGCGCGCCAGGTCTGGGCGCTCGGCCCGGAGGCCAACCACCAGATCCTGGTCGGCGACGCGCGCAACTTCCGCTGGCGCGAGGGCAGCTTCGGTGACTTGATCCCGCTGCTCGGCGACGGCCTGCTGACGATCGACGGCGGCTACCACCGACGCGCGCGGCGCATCATGCTGCCCGCCTTTCACCGCGAGCGGATCGCCGCGTCGGCCGAGACGATGGTCGCCGAGGCCGAGGCGGCGCTGGCCGGCTGGCGGCCGGGCGACGTCGTCGACGTCTACCACTGGGCGCGCAACCTCGCGATGCGGGTGGCGATGCGCGCGCTGCTCGGGCTGGACCCGGACGACGGCGACACCGGCGCGCGCGCCGCGGTCGAGTTCGAGCGGGCCCTCTCCTTCTACGGGACCGACTTCGCGGTGCGCGTGCTGCGCGGTCCGGGCTCGCCGTGGAGCCGGATGATGGCGTCGCGCGCGGAGCTCGACCGGATCCTCTACTCCGAGATCCGCCGTCGCCGCACGAGCGGCGCCCACGGTGACGGCGACGTGCTGGGGATGCTGCTCGCGGCGACCGACGAGCAGGGCGAGCCGCTCTCCGACCAGGAGGTGCGCGACCAGGCGATCACGCTGCTGTTCGCCGGACACGACACGACGACCTCGACGGTCTCGTTCCTGCTCTACGAGCTGGCCCGCAACCCGCGCGAGCTGGCGGCGCTCTACGCCGAGCAGGACGACCTGCTGCCGGGCGGTCGGGCGCCCGAGCTGGAGCACCTCGCCGGCGGGCTGCCGCGGCTCGAGATGACGCTCGACGAGACGCTGCGGCTCTACCCGCCCGCTTGGATCGGTCCCCGCCGCGCGGTCGCGGCCTGCGAAATAGCGGGCGTCCACGTCCCGGCGAACGCCTACGTCAACTACTGCTCGTGGGCGAGCCACCGGCTTCCCGACGTCTTCTCGGATCCGGAGACATTCGTCCCCGAGCGCTTTACGCCGGAGCGCAAGGCGGCGCTGCCGAAGGGCGCCTATGTCCCGTTCGGCGGCGGCTCGCGCACCTGCATCGGGATGCGCTTCGGCCAGATGGAGATCCGGGCGATCGCGACGCTGCTGCTGCAGCGCTTCCGTCTCGAGCTGCAGCCCGGTCGCACGATGACCGTTCGCCAGATGCCGACCCTGAGCCCCCGCGACGGCCTGACGATGGTGGTCCGCGAGCGCGGTCTCGCCGATGCTGTCGCGTGACCGCCGCCAGCGTTAGACTCGTTGACTGACGAGTCAATCTGGCTCAGGGAGCGACGGTGCGAGCCGCGGCTATTCAGATGAACTCCACTGCGGACAAGCAGCGCAACTTGGCGACCGCCGAGCGGCTCGTCCGCGCAGCCGCCGCCGACGGCTCGACGCTGGTCGTCCTGCCCGAGAAGTTCAACGTGCTCGGCACGCCCGACCAGCTCGTCGAGGGGGCCGAGCCGCTCGACGGCCCGACGCTCGCCTGGGCGCGCGCGCTCGCGCAGGAGCTGAGCATCGACCTCGTAGCCGGCTCGATCCCCGAGCGCCGCGCCGGCCGCGACAAGCTCGCCAACACCTCCGTCCACATCGGGCCCGACGGGGTCGACCGTGCCGCCTACCGCAAGATCCACATGTTCGACGTCACGGTCGGCGGCCGCGAGTACCGCGAGTCGGCCACCGACGAGGCGGGCGACGAGATCGTTCTCAGCGACTCTGATGGCGTCAGCCTCGGCCTGACCGTCTGCTACGACCTGCGCTTTCCCGAGCTGTTCCGCATTCTCGCCGTCCGTGGTGCCCGCATCTTCAGCGTGCCGTCGGCGTTCACCGCCGTCACGGGCGCGGCCCACTGGGACACGCTGGTGCGTGCACGCGCGATCGAGAACCAGGCGTTCGTCGTGGCAGCCGACCAGGTCGGAGTGCATCCCGGCGGCAACGAGAGCTACGGCGGCTCGCAGATCGTGGACCCGTGGGGCGACGTGCTCGCACGGGCCGACGACGAGCGGGAGTGCTTCGTCGCCGCCGACGTCGACCTCGCACGCCAGGACGAGATCCGCGCGACGCTGCCGAGCCTCGCCAACCGCGTGGCGGCCGCCTACCGCTGGCCGCAGCAGGCGGGCGCCTGATGGCCGCCTCGTCGCGCCCCGGCGCGGTCGATAAGCGGCGGCTGATCCTCGACGCGGCGATCACCGTCTTCGCGCGCCAGGGCTTCCACCACTGCCGCGTCTCCGACGTCGCCGACGAGGCGGGCGTCGCCTATGGCCTGGTCTACCACTACTTCGACTCGAAGGAGCAGATGCTCAACGAGCTGTTCCTCGAGCGCTGGCAGATCATGCTCGACGCGATCGGCGAGATCGACGCGCGCGACGAGCTTGCGCCGCGCGAGAAGCTGCACGAGGTCGCCGGCTTCATCATCGACTCCTACCGCCACGAGCCCGACCTGATGAAGGTGATCATCGTCGAGGTCACGCGCGCGGCGAACTCGTTCGGTCGCCTGCACCTCGAGAAGATCAGCGAGGCCTACGGCGGGATCGCCGAGATCGTCGAGTCGGCCCGCCGCGACGGCACCTTCAAGCAGGACATCTCGGCCCAGTTCGCGGCGATGTGCTTCTACGGCGCGATCGAGCAGCTGCTGTCCGCCTGGATCTTCGACCTGCTGCCTCAGACCGAGGAGGAGTTCGAGCGCGCAAAGACGCTCGTCGTCGAGGCGATCTGCGGCGGCCTCGAGGTCTCACCCTCCGGTGCTCCGGCGGTATCTGGTTGAATCGCCAGACGATGCAGAACGATCTGGTCAAGCGGTTGATGTGGAGCGGGGTCCTCGCGGGGATCAGCGCCCTGTCGACGATCGTCGCCCACCGGATCGCCGCCTACGTGTGGCTGCGCGTCTTCGACGAGGACCCGCCGGACGCGTGATGGAGTCCTCCGCCCAGGGAGCCGGCGCCGCGGGCGACGAGGGAACCCGCGAGATCCCCCCTGTCGGAGCGACCGCAGCCGGTCCCTCGCCGGTCGAGGCGCAGGCCTCCGCCTCCGGCGACCCGTTCGCCGAGCGACCGGAGCTGTACGTCGGGGCTGCCTTCGCCGGCGGGCTCGTGCTCGCCAAGATCCTCGGGCGGCTGGGTCGATGAGCGGCCAGGGCAACGCCGATAAGACTCTCGGCGAGATCGTCTCAGAGGTCTCGGAGAAGGCATCGCTGCTCGTCCGCGAGGAGATCGAGCTCGCCAAGGCAGAGGTCGTCGCCAAGGCGAAGAAGATGGGGCGGGGGGCCGGGATCGGCGTCGCCGCCGGCGTCTTCCTGATCTTCGCGCTCGTCATGCTCCTGCACACCCTGGCGTGGCTGCTCGTCGAGCTGTTCGACTTCCAGATCTGGGTCGGGTTCGGGATCGTCACGCTCGTGTTGGTGCTGCTCGGCGCGATCGCCGGCGCGCTCGCGGCCAAGTGGCTGAAGGCCGGACCGCCGACCCCCGACATGGCGATCGAGCAGGCGAAGATCACACGCGAGACGCTCGAGGCGCAGACCGCCCAGCGCGATCAACTGGAGCGCTCGCTCGAGGGCGCCAAGGAGACCTCGGAGGAGACCGCCAAGCGATGACCAGCGTGCCCGCAAACCGCAGTCCCGAGCAGATCCGCGCCTCGATCGAGGAGACGCGCCGCGAGCTCGCCTTCTCGGTCAACGACCTGCGCTCCAAGGTGACCGAGCTCGCCGACTGGCGCCGCCAGCTCGTCGAGAACCGCAACACTGCGCTGACCACAGCAGCCGTCACCGGTTTCGTCATCGGCGGCGGTATCGCCGCAACGGTTTCCCTGTTCCGCAGGCGTCGCTAGCTACGCGGGCGCCGGCGGCGGCTCTGCCGGCGGTGGCTCCGGCGGCGGTGCATCCGCGCGCGGCCGGATGCCCTGGAGGTCGGCCCACTCGCGCAGCGCGATCTGGATCGTCGCCGCGACGGGCACGGCCATCAGTGCGCCGAGGACGCCGAGCAGCGTGCCGCCGAAGAGCACCGACACGATCACCAGGAAGGGGTTGATGTCGACGGCCCGCCGCTGGATCTGCGGCTGGACGAGGTTGTTCTCGACCTGCTGGTAGACGATCGACCAGACCGCCCAGATGACCGTGTCCATCGGAAAGTCGCCGAACAACGTGACCACCCCGACGATGATCGCGCCGAGCGTCGCGCCGACCATCGGGATCAGGTCGAGGAAGAAGATGATCAGCGCCAGCGGCGCGGCGAACGGGATGCCGAGGATCTTCAGGACGACGAACGACGTGACCGCAGCCAGCAGCGCCTGGGCCAGCGCGCCGGCGACGTAGTTGCCGACCGCCCGCGCTGACCGGTCGACGACGCGTTCGATCCGCTCGGCGCGGTCGGGGGGCGCGAAGCGCAGCCAGGTCGCGATCCAGCGGCGCCCGCCGCCGAGCATGAAGGCGGTCAGGATCAGGATCGTCACGACCGCGAAGATCGAGTTGACGATCCCGAGGCCGACGTCGCTGAGCACGCTCGCGGCGTCGCCGAGCTTCTCCGGCAGCTTCGCCGCCTCGTCCTGCAGCTTGGCGGTGATGTCGTAGTCGTCGTTGAGCTCCTGCAGCCGGTCGTTCTCGTTGACGAACTCGGTCAGGTCGTTGGCGTAGGCGGGTGCGTTCTGCGCCAGGTCCTCGGCGCCGGTGACGATCGGCGGCACGATCAGCGCTCCGATCCCGATCGGGATCATCAGCAGGCCGAGGTAGACGATCGCGATCGCGAAGCCGCGCCGCATGTGGCGGTGCAGCACGTTGACCGGTCCCGAGAGGGCCACCGCCAGGAAGGTCGCGATCAATAGCCAGGCGATCGGCTTGCGCAACTGGTAGATCAGGTAAAGCACCAGCAGCACCGCGACCACGATCAGGACGGTGCGCGCCACCGCCCGCGCCGCGGGTACCTGACGATCCATGCCGCGAAGATTGCCGCCCGCCTCGGACGGCTAGATCGGCCGCTCAATCGTAGAAATGCGCGGGCACCGAGCCGACGCCGAGCATGCCCGGCCCCGTATGGGCGCTCAGCACGGGGCCGACCTCGCTGATGAAGAGCGGCTCGCGGCCGAAGACCTCGTGACAGCGCTCGGCGAGCCGCTGAGCGGTGTCGGGAGCGGCGATGTGCTGGACCACCCAGGCGTCGGCGCCCGAGTCGTGGCGCTGCTGCGCGTAGTCGACCAGCCGCTCGAACATCCGCGAGCTGGTGCGCACGCGCTCGACCGGGCTCAGCTCGCGCTCGACGGTCAAGATCGGCTTGATCTTCAACGTCGAGCCGATCCAGGCGCTCGCCGCGCCGATCCGCCCGCCGCGCTTGAGGAACTCGAGCGTGTTGATCGCGAACCACATCTTGAGCTCCGCCCGTGCGCGGTCGGCCGCGTCGACGACCTCGTCGAGCGTGCCGCCGAGCTGGGCGCAGCGCGCCGCGGCGAGCGTGACGATCCCCTGGCCGCCGGCGGCGGTCGCGGAGTCGACGATCCGCACCCGCTCGCCGCCGGGGCCGTCGCGTTCCAGCTGCTCGGCCGCCTGGCGCGCTGACTCGACGGTGCCCGAGATGCCGCCCGAGATGTGA
>DATABV010000034.1:0-2988 GCA_036259395.1 Thermoleophilaceae bacterium
AGCGGCCAGGCCGTGGCGCGCGCGATGAGCACGCAGCTGCAGGACACCCAGGCTTCGCTCAATGCCGCCGGCGAGCGGCTGGAGGAGGCCGGCCGCAACATCCTGGTCTCGCTCGACCAGCACATCCATGAGGCCGAGACGATCCTGGTGGCTGCGAACGAGCGCCTGGTGAGCTCCGGCCGCAACGTGGAAGGGACGCTACGCAACCAGATCGAGGTCGTCGCCGCCGAGCTGGCGTCGGCCAGCGAGCGGTTCAACAACACCGGCGCCGAAGCGGCGCGCGGCATCTCTGCGCAGGTGGAGCGCGTCGAGGCAGCTGTCGCGTCGAGCGCGCAGCGGCTCGGCGCCACGGGAGACAAGCTGGTCGGCGACATCCACCGCCAGCTCGGCGCCATCGACGCGGTGTTCCATGCCTCGACCGAACAGTTCAAGAAGACCGGCGAGACGGTGAGCGGCGCCGTTGGCGCGCAGATCGCCCGCATCGACGCCAGCGTCGTGACCGCCAACGAGCGGCTGGGCGCCACCGGCGGGCGCGTCGTCGCCGACATCAATCGCCACATCGGGGCCGTCGATGCCGCGATCGCCGCGGCGGGAGACCGGTTCGGCAAGGACGGCGAGGCATTGTCGGCCCGGCTCGACGGCGAGGTGGCGCGGGTCTCGGCCGCGCTGGCCGAGGCGCGCGATCGCTTCGGCAAGACGGGTGAAGACATCGCCGGCGGCGTGGGCGCGCAGATCGACCGGATCGATATGGCGGTCGCCTCGGCAGGCGAGCGATTCGGCAGGACCGGCATGGAGGTCTCTATTGCCGTCGACATGCAGGCGCAGCGGATCGAGTCCGCCCTCGCCGCGGCGGCGGAGCGGATCGACAAGACCGGCGAACAGATTTCAGGCGGCATCTCGGCGCAGGTCGGCCGCGTCGATGCCGCGGTGGTCTCGGCCAATCAGCGGCTCGGGGCCACTGGCGAGCGCATTCTGGGCGACATTACGCGGCAGGTCGGCGCGGTCGACGCGGCGCTTTCTGCCGCCAACGAGCATATGAGCACGACGGGCGAGACCGTTGCGGCCGGCATCGCCGCGCAAGTCGACCGGGTGGAAGGTGCGTTGGCGACGGCGAGCCAGCGTCTCGGCGCCACGGGTGAGAGTGTGGTCGGCGACATCAACGCGCAGATCCGCACGGTGGACGCGACCCTCGACTCCGCCCGGGTGCGGTTCGGCAAGACCGGCGAGGAGCTCGCGGATCAGCTCAACACGCAGGTTGACCGCGTCGACATCGCCCTCGCCGCGGCGAGCCTGCGGCTGGAGGCCAGCGGCGAGAAGGTGCTCGAAAATATCGACGAGCGCATCAAGGCCGTGGATACGACCATCGGCTCCGCCAGCGAGCGCTTCGGAAAGGCTGGTGCCCAGGTGGCGGCCGGCATCGCCGAGCAGGTGGACCGCGTCGAGGCGCTCGCCACCTCGGCCGGCGAGCGGCTTGACGGCACCGGCGAGCGGCTCGTCGGCGACATCAACCGGCAGGTCGGAGCCGTGGACGCGGCGTTGGCCGCCGCCGGCGAGCGGTTCCGTGCCGCCGGCGTCGAGGTCGCCCTGGAAGTGGGGATGCAGGTCGACCGCGTCGACAGCGCCTTGTCGGGAGCGAGCCGGTCGCTCGGCGCGACCGGCGAAAAGCTGATCGGGGACCTCGACGGAAAGATCGCCGCGATCGACGCCTCGCTGGGGGCGGCGAACCAGCGCTTCGAGGCTTCCGGATCGGCCATCGCAGACGGCGTCGGCACGCAGATCGAGCGGGTGGAGGCGGCGCTCGCCTCGGCCGGGCAGCGGCTGGGCACTACGAGCGACCGGCTGGTCGGCGAGATCAACCGTCAGATCGGCGCGGTCGATGCGGCGCTGATCTCCGCCAACGACCGCTTCGCGGCGACCGGCGACCGTCTGGCGGTCAGCATCGACGAGCGGATCGAAAACGTCGAAGGCCGGCTCGCACGCGCCAACGACCGGCTCAACACGACCGGCGACCGTATCGCCGGTAACGTCATCCAGCAGCTCGGCAGCGTCGAGGCCGCACTCGCGCTTGCCGATGAGCGGCTCGGCACCGCCGGACGCGAGCTCGCCGCCCATGTCGGCGAGCAGATGAGCGCCGTCGAGCTGAGCCTGCAGCTGGCGCAGGCCCGCTTCGCCGAGTCCGGCGACCATACGGCCGAGCGCGTCCGCACCACGATGGAAAGCCTGAAGGACGTGATCGCCACGACGGGCGACGCGACCGGAACGGCCCTCACCCAGCGCGGCGAGGAGGTACGGAGCCTCATCGAGAAGAACATCGAGCGCGTCTCCGAGGTGCTCGACAACCGCGGCGGCGCGCTCGCCGCCACCCTCGGCGAGCGCAGCGCGGCGCTCGGCTCGCTGATCGACACGCGCGTCGCCCAGATCGGCGAGACCCTGGATTCCCGTCTCACCGGGTTCGAAAGTCGCCTGACCGAAAGCGCCGAGGCCGCCGCGATCCGCCTCGCCTCTTCGGCCAGCACGATCGAGATTGCGGTCGAGGGGCGCCTGTCGGGGTTCGAGAACCGCGTCACCGCCCGCATCGGCGAGGTCACCCACAACTTCGCCCAGCGCGCCGACGGCTTCGCCAACACGCTCGACGACCGGCTGGAGCGCATCAACTCCACCCTCGACACCCGCGCCCGCCAGATCAGCGACACGCTTGTGGCTCGCACGCGCGAGATGGCCGCCGCCTTCCACGACGGCCATAACGAGATGTCGACCGCTCTCGACACTCGCCTGCAAACGCTCGGCGATCATTTGTCGACACGGACCCAGGAGCTCACCGACACGATCGCCACCCGAATGATGGAAATCAACCAGGGCTTTGGCGAGCGGCTCCTCGGCGTGCAGACGAGTTTCTCCGATCGCGCCAATTCGCTGCAATCGGCGCTTGCCGCGACCGGCACCATGCTCAACGAACGCACCGATCAGCTGAACGCCACGCTGGCAGCG
>DATABV010000035.1:0-1696 GCA_036259395.1 Thermoleophilaceae bacterium
AGACGACGTCGCCGCTCGCGACGACGTCCTCCGACACGACCATGTCGACCATCGCGCGGTAGTTGGCGTGCGAGATCACGCAGCCCTTGGGCGGGCCCGTAGTCCCCGACGTGTAAATAAACGTGCAGATGTCGTCGCCGGTCACCGACCCGTAGCGGGCGGTCCAGGCAGAGTCCTCCAGCGCGCGGCCGCGCTCGACGAGGTCGGCGGTCGACAGCGCGTCGTCGGCGCTGCCAATCATCAGGATCACGTGCTCAAGCTGCGGCAGCGTGTCGCGCACGGCACGCACCTTCGCGAGCTGCGCCTCGTCCTCGACGACGACCACCTTGGCGTCGGAGTCGTGCAGGACGTACTGGCACTCCTCGGGCGAGTTGGTCTGGTAGATCGGCACCACCGTCGCGCCGGCGGAGAGTGCGGCGAAGTCGTAGTAGCTCCACTCCGGCCGGGTGTTGGCGAGGATCGAGACCTTGTCGCCCTTCTCGACGCCGAGCGCCATCAGGCCCTTGGCCAGCTCGCGCACGGTGTCGCCGACCTCGGCGTAGCTGCGCGTCCTCCAGCTCGCGCCGTCCTTGAACATCACCGCGGGGCTTTGGCCGTGCTTGGCGGCCGCGCGCGGCAGCAGGTCGGCGATCCCCGTCGGGGGTGCCTCCGTCGACTTCGCGGGCACGGTCACGCTCTCCACTGGTCTCTCCTCGACTGGCTACACGCCGGGGGATCCCTACGCCCCCGTGCTGGTCACAGAGCCAGTCTATTGCTGTGACAAAGCTGTGTGGTCAGGAGAAGCTCGTCACCGGAGCCGGCGCCCGGGCGTCGATCCAGCCAACGACGTCCGCGATCACACGCTCGCGCTCGGGCTCGTTGAGGACCTCGTGGTAGAGCCCGTCGTAGGCGATCAGCGTGCTGTCGTCGCTGCCCGACCGCTCGTCGACGAGCCGGCTGCCGGCGGTGTCGACCAGCCGGTCGCCGGTCCCGTAGACCGTCAGGATCGGCAGTCTCAGCTCGGGCAGCCGCTCCGGGAACCGAGCGGTGGTGGCGGCCAGCTCCCCGATCGTGCGCGCCGGCAGCATGCCGCGGTGGTTGAGCGGGTCCTCGTCGTAGGCACGCACGACCTCGGGATCGCGGCTGACGGTCGAGCCGTCGATCTTGTAGACCGGCAGCCGCGGCGCGACCGTCGACAGGACGCGGCTCACGAGCCGCGTCGCCGGGTTGGCTGCGATCACGGCGAGCGGCGCTGACAGCACCAGCCCGGCGAGCTCATCTTGATGGCGCAGTGCGTAGGCGAGCGCGATCAGCCCGCCCATGCTGTGACCGAGCAGGAAGACGGGCCGCTCAGGGTGGCCCGCCCGGGCGAGGTCGCTGAGCGCGTGGAGGTCGGCGACGGCGTTGTCGACGCGATCGACGTAGGCCCGCGGTCCCTGGGAGCGACCGTGGCCGCGATGGTCGATCGCGTAGACGGCATACCCGCGGGCGGTGAGCTGGTCGGCGGTCCAGGCGTAGCGCCCGCCGTGCTCGGCGCCGCCGTGGGCGATCAGCACGATCGCGCGCGGCGGATCGCCCGGCAGCCAGGCCTGCCAGTAGATCTCCAAGCCGCCGACGCCGGCGAACCGGCCCTCCTCGTGGCGCGCCTCCATGCGCGGATCAAATCACGCTGCCACGATGGGGGGCGTGAGCGACCAAGGCGACAGCCGGGTGCCGG
>DATABV010000036.1:0-2523 GCA_036259395.1 Thermoleophilaceae bacterium
GTGCGCGCCACCGAGGAGGCCGTCCAGATCCACGGCGGCTACGGCTTCATCGAGGAGTACCCCGTCTGTCGCTTCTACCGCGACGCGAAGATCCTCACCATCGGCGAGGGCACCGACGAGGTTCAGCAGATGGTCATCGCCCGCGCCTTGGGCGCCTGACCTGCGAAGGGCGCAGCCAGATCGGTCCTACGGCATCGTCGCGGGGCTAGCGGGAGCGAGGTCTGGCGAGTACCGCAGCCATGGAGTCACAGCTCCCGCTCCAGGAGCCGGGTCGCGGCGCTCGAGGGATCGATGCGCCGCGCGACGACCTCGTCGAGCAGCTCGCGAACCGTCTCGTCGTCCTGCAGCGACTCCTCCAGACGGCGGCGCAGGCGACCGGCGGCAAGTGCGATCACCTCGTTCATCAGGTTTCGCCGACGGCGCTCCGCCAGCGTTCCCTCGCTCTCGATGTGCTCGCGATGGGCCTCGATCGCCTCGGCGAGCTTGTCGATCCCCTCGCCGCGCGATGCCTCGGTCTTGACGATCGGCACCCGCCAGCCGTGCTGCGGGCCGAGCGAGAGCACGCCGCGGACCTCACGGATCATCGTGTCGGTCAGCGGGTGGTCGGACTTGTTGACGACGATCACGTCGGGGATCTCCATCACGCCGGCCTTGAGCGCCTGGATCGAATCGCCCGAGCCGGGCATCAGGGCCAGCACGACCGTGTCGGCGTGGTCGATGATGTCCACCTCCGCCTGGCCTACGCCGACGGTCTCGAGCAGGACGACGTCCTTGCCGGAGGCGTCCATCAGCAGCGCAGCCTGCAGGCAGGCCTCGGAGAGGCCGCCGAGCGCGCCGCGGTTCGCCATCGAGCGGATGAAGACGCCGGGGTCGAGGAAATGCTCGGTCAGCCGGATCCGATCGCCGAGCAGCGCGCCCTTGGTGAACGGAGACGAAGGGTCGATCGAGAGGACGGCGACCTGGCGATCGCGCTCGCGAAACTTCGACGTCAGCGCGCCGATCAGCGTCGACTTGCCGACCCCCGGCGGCCCCGTGAAGCCCACGACCGCCGCCTTGCCCGTGCGTGGATAGACCTCGCGGACCAGTGCCCAGCCCTCGGGATCATCGTTCTCCACGAGCGAGATCGCACGCGCGAGCGCCCGCTTGTCGCCGGCGAGCAGCTTGTCGGTCAGCTCGGCGGCTGTGCGGGCGCCTGACATGGGAGCGGCAGGCTAGTACAGAGGCGACCCGCGACGGAGCGCGTGCTCACTCCTGCGCGAGCGCGTCGAGGACGTCGAGCCTCGCCGCCCGGCGCGCCGGCGCGATCGCCGCCAGCACTCCCGCGAGGGCCGCCAGCAGGAGGATCACGACCAGCTGCACGACCGGATAGGCCAGCTCGAATCCCTCGTCGGCGAGCGGCCGCGAGATCAGAGCGGCGAACAGGATCCCCAGCGCGGTGCCCAGGAGCGCCCCGATCAGCGCCGTGATCACCGACTCGTAGCGGATCACGCGGCGCACCTGCCTGCGCGTCATGCCGACGGCGCGCAGCATCCCCAGCTCGCGGGTCCGCTCGTGGATCGACAGCGCGAGCGTATTGATGATGCCGAAGATCGACACCACGATCGCGAGCGCCAGCAGGGCGTAGATCAGGTTGACGAGACCGGACACCTGCTGCTCCTGGGATCGCTTGAGCTCCTCCTGGTCGAGCGCCTCCGCCGACGGGTAGCGGGTGTCGACCAGGCGCTTGACCCGCTGCTCGACAGCCGCTGGATCCGCGTCGGGGGCGATCCGCGCGAGGACGTAGGTGTCGCGCGTCTCGCCGAACTGCCGCGCCAGCGCCGCCTGGCTGATCACGAAGCTGCCGAGGAAGTCCGTTCGGTCCTTGATCGCCCCGACGATCTCGAACGTCGGCCGCTCGTTGGCCGGCGTCAGCATGCGGACGCTATCCCCGACCTCGAGATCGTTGGACTTGGCGTAGGCCTCGTCGACCACCGCCTGCCGCTGGCCGAGCCGCGCGATCGTCTCCGGGGACCCCTCGCTGAACTCGAAGTCGAAGACGCCGCCGATCGTCGCGGGGTCGACGCCCGAGATCCGCTGCTGGCCGCTCTGCCCGCCGGGACGGCCGTAGCTGAAGCGGATCGTCCCGACCTCGCCGACTCCCTCGACCCGGCTCACCTCGCGCGCGATCCGGTTCGGTATCGGCGAGAACCCGTCGGTGCTCTGGACGGTGATGTCGCCCTGGAAGTTGGTGTCAATCGTCGAGGCGATCGACCGGTTGATCCCAGCGGCGAAGACCGTGACGAAGACGACCAGCGCGAGTCCGATCATCAAGGCCGCCGAGGTCACCGCGGTGCGACCCGGCTTGCGCATCGCGTTCTCGCGCGCGAGCCGGCCCGTCAGGCCGCGCAGCCGCTCCATCGGCCAGCCCGCGAACGAGGCCAGCGGCCGAACGAGGTGCGGGCTGTACAGCGACGTCGCGAACAGGATCGCCGCCGATCGTCGCGGGGTCGACGCCCGAGATCCGCTGCTGGCCGCTCTGCCCGC